>URMO01000030.1 GCA_900549085.1 uncultured Collinsella sp.
TGCGCCCCCGGCCTTATCATGAACGTGCTGGCGCTCGCCCGCGCCGCCAAGGAGGACCCGAGCCTCGTCGCCACGCGCGAGGAGCTCTCGCGCCAGCTCGCCGGCAACCTCTGCCGTTGCAGCGGCTACGAGAGCCAGCTGCGCGCCATCGTGCGTTTCCTTAACGGGTCCGGCGTGCAGGTGGGCTTTGAGATGCCCGAGCTGCCGGTCAACGACACCAGCTGCGACGGCGTCTCGTACAAGCAGATCACCCACAAGCAGCCCAAGAAGGACTCGAAGGCCCTGCTCGAGGGCCGTCCCGTCTACACGGGCGACCTGGTGCCCGCCGGCGCCCTGATCGTCAAGCTCAAGCGCAGCCCGTATGCGCGCGCCAAGATCCGCTCCATCGATACGTCGCGCGCCCTGAAGGTGCCCGGCGTGGTGGGCGTCTACACCTACGAGGACGTGCCCAAGCGCCGCTTTACCATCGCCGGCCAGAGCTATCCGCAGCCGAGTCCCTACGACCGCCTGATTCTCGAGAATCTGGTGCGCTACCAAAACGAGGAGGTGGCGATCGTCGCCGCCGAGACCGAGGAGGCCGCCGACAAGGCGCTCAAGCTCATCAAGGTCGACTACGAGGTGCTCGAGCCCCTGCTCGACTTTACCCAGGCACTCGATAACGACATCGTGGTCCATCCCGAGGGCGACGTTACCTTTATGTTCCCGCAGGGCGGCGACGTTGCTCGCAACCTGGTGTGCAGCGGTACCAGCGATTTTGGCGATCTGGACGAGGCGTTCGCCCAGAGCGACATCGTCTTTGAGCGCACCTACACCAGCCAGGCCACGCAGACCGCGCCTATGGAGACCTTCCGCGCCTTCGCGACGACCGACGCGTTCGGGCGCATCTCGGTGACAACCTCGACGCAGGTGCCCTTCCACGTGCGCCGCATGGTCGCGCAGTCGCTCGATATCCCGCAGTCGCAGGTGCAGGTCATCAAGCCGCGCATCGGTGGCGGCTTTGGCTCCAAGCAGACGGGCTGCTGCGAGATCTTCGTGGCGTTCGTCACTCAGCAGACCGGCCGTCCGAGCTATTGCTGCTACACCCGCGAGGAGACCATCACTGCGGGCAACTCGCGCCACCAGATGCAGATGACCGTTAAGCTGGGCGCCATGAACGACGGCACCATCACGGCCATCGATCTGCATACGCTGTCCAACGCCGGTGCTTATGGCGAGCACGCTACCACGACGATCGGCCTTTCGGGCCACAAGAGCCTGCCCATCTACAACCACGTGAAGGCGAGTCGCTTTAGCTGGGACGCCGTCTACACCAATACCAACCGCGGCGGCGCGTATCGCGGCTACGGTGCCACCCAGGGCCAGTTTGCCGTCGAGAGCGCCGTCAACGAGCTTGCCGACATGCTGCACATGGATCCCGCTGACCTGCGCCTTAAGAACATGGTGCGCGAGGGCGAGGTCATGCCGCAGTACTACAACGAGAAGCTCAACGCCTGCGCGCTCGACCGCTGCCTGCTGCGCGCGATGGACATGATCGGCTGGCGCGACAAGCCTCTGGCTGTGGACCTGGGCGACCGCGTGCGCGCCCTGGGCTGCGCGCTCACCATGCAGGGCTCTGGCATTTCCAACGTGGACATCGCCGGCATCGACATGCGCCTGGAAGAGGACGGCTTCATTACCATCGGCACCGGCGCCACCGATAACGGCATGGGCGTCGACACGATCCTGGCGCAGATCGCCGCCGAGGAGCTGGGTGTGGAGAGCTCGCTCATTGTGGTACGCGGCGTGGACACCGATGTGTCGCCGTTCGACGCCGGCTCGTACGCGAGCTCGGGTACGTACGTGACGGGCCTTGCAGCCAAGAACGCCGCGACCGAGCTGCGTGAGAAGATTTGCGCCAAGGCCGCCCAGATGTGGGACGTGGACGCCGCCGACGTGGTCTTTGATGGCCAGTACGTGCGCCTGTCCGACGAGCGTGCCGCGCGCGAGCAGAACCGCTACCTCACGCTGCGCGACTTTGCCAACCTGTGCGTCAAGAATATCGCAGGCGGCGACGCGCTCACCTCGCACGCCTCTGCCTGCCTGCCCGTTTCGCCTCCGCCGTTTATGGCCGGTATTGCCGAGGTCGAGGTCGACAAGGCCACCGGCAAGGTGACCGTGGTGGACTATGCGGCGGCTGTGGACTGCGGCACCGTGATCAACGAGGCGCTCGCGCGCGTCCAGGCCGAGGGCGGCATTGCCCAGGGTATCGGCCACGCGCTCTACGAGATCGTCGAGCATGATGACCGCGGCCGCCTGCGTACCGGCAACTTTATGAGCTACAAGCTGCCCACGCGCCTGGATATCGGCAGCATTCGCGTGGCCTTTGAGCCGAGCTACGAGCCGACGGGCCCGTTTGGCGCCAAGTCGATCGGCGAGGTCGTTATCAACACGCCGCTCGCCGCTGTGGCCTCGGCCGTGGCACACGCCACCGGCCACCAGGTTCGCTCGCTGCCCATCACGCCCGAGAAGGCCCTGCTGGGGGAGTAGCGGGTCAGCGAACAAGTTGTAATTGGCGGGGCGGGACAACTCGCCCCGCCTTTTGTACTCGTGGTGAGGTCGTGAGCCTGTAAAACGTGTGCGTGCGCTTGTCGCTCGTATCTGCTATCATTCCTAATCTGTGCGCTCATGCGGGCGTGGCGGAATTGGTAGACGCGCCAGATTTAGGTTCTGGTGGGATTCCCGTGAAGGTTCGAGTCCTTTCGCCCGCACCAACGCACCCGCGTCGGCTTATGCCCTCGCGACGCTTGTTGCATAAAGGTACCAGCACCTCAGATAAGCTGGGCAGTATGAGGAGGAACGTGTTGAACATCACCGCTTCTGACGTCAAGGACGCCAAGCTCACCGCTACGGTCACCATCCCGGCCGCCGACGTCGACGCCGCGATCAAGAAGGCCTACAAGGAGACCGCCAAGAAGTACCGCTTCCCGGGCTTCCGCGCCGGTAAGGCCCCCCGTCCGGTCATCGACTCCGCTCTTGGCGCCGAGGCTACCCTCGCTCAGGCCACCAACGACCTGATCGCCGCCAACGAGCCCGCCGTCCTCAACGAGCTGGACATCGTCCCCACCAAGAATGGTGACTACAAGGACCTCGACCTCGCCAAGGATCACGAGGACTACACCTACACCGTCGAGTTCTCCCTGCGTCCCGCTGCTGAGCTCTCCTCCTTCGACGCCGTCGAGATCGAGATGCCCCCTGCGGAGGTCACCGAGTCCGAGATCAACAACCAGGTCGAGATGCTCCTCAACTACCGTGCCACCTTCGAGGACGTCGAGGGTCGCGCCGTCGAGGCCGAGGACTACGTCACCGTCGACCTCAAGGCCGTCGAGAACGCCGACAACTTCGCTGCCGAGGGCCGCATGCTCATCGCCGGTAGCGACAGCAACCCCAAGGAGTTCAACGAGGCCCTGATTGGCGCCAACGTTGACGACGTCAAGACCGTCACCTGGACCGACGAGGCCGAGGAGGGCGAGGAGGCCGAGACCCACACCGTCGAGGTCACCGTCAAGGGCATCAAGGTCCGCAACACCCCCGAGCTCACCGACGAGCTCGTCAAGTCCGACTTTGGCTTCGACAGCATCGAGGCCATGCGCGACGCCATCAAGATCGAGATCGAGCAGGACAAGGCTTCCCGCCTCCCGGCCGAGAAGGAGAACCGTTGCGTCTCCGCTCTCGCCGAGCGCCTGCAGCTCGAGGAGATGGACGCCGACTACGAGCAGTCCGTCTTTGAGGAGCTTGGCCAGAACTTCCTGTCCAACCTCGCTGCCCGCGGCATGACGCTGGACACCTGGCTGCCCGCTTCCGGCCTGACCATGGAGCAGTTCATCGGCGACCTGCACAAGCAGGCCAACGACGTTGCCCGTGAGTCCCTGGCTCTCGACGCCCTCGCCCGTGAGCTCAAGATCGAGGTCACTGAGGACGACGTCAACGCCGAGTTCGAGAAGGCTGGCGTCAAGGACGTCGAGGCTTCCAAGGCCGAGTTCATCGCCGATGGCCGCATGCCTGCCGTCCGCGAGTCCATCCGTCGCTCCAAGGCCGTCGACCACCTGGTCGAGAACGCCAAGGTGACCGAGGTCGACGAGACCGCCAAGGACGCCGAGTAATTCTCGCCACCTTGCCCGCGAGCGCTTGGGTGCGCCCGTGATGGGGTAAAGTTATACACCGGTTATCCGGTTGCTTCGTACGGTGCCAGCCAATGCATAGCATGCGGGCACCGTACGTTTATCTAGAACCAATTTGGTCCGCAAGAGAGAAATGGAGATGCGTATGATCGCTAAGTTCGATTCCGCCCTCGTGCCATACGTTATCGAGCAGACACCGCGCGGCGAGCGCAGCTACGATATCTATTCGCGCCTGCTCAACGACCGCATCATCTTCTTGGGCGAGGAGATTAACTCCGTCAGCGCCAACCTGGTCGTTGCCCAGCTGCTGCATCTTGAGAGCCAAGATGCCGAGAAGGATATCTCGCTCTACATCAATTCGCCCGGTGGCGAGGTCTACTCCGGCCTGGCTATTCTGGACACCATGAACTTCATTAAGCCGCAGGTCTCCACCATCTGCGTCGGTATGGCCGCGTCCATGGCCGCCGTGCTGCTTTCGGCCGGCGCCAAGGGCAAGCGCTTCTGCCTGCCGCACTCCAAGGTCATGATTCACCAGCCCAGCGGCGGTGCCCAGGGTCAGCAGACCGAGATCGAGATCGTGGCCGAGGAGATCAAGAAGACCCGCCGCGAGCTCAACCAGATTCTGTCCGATGCCTCGGGCCAGCCCATCGAGAAGGTCCAGGCCGATACCGAGCGCGACAACTACCTGACCGCTGCCGAGGCCCTCGACTACGGCCTGATCGACCGTATCGTCACCTCGCGCGACCTCGCCGCGAAGGACGCCTAGGATGGCCGGTAACATGCAGGACAACTTCGACGAGAACGGCAACCCTATCCGCTGCTCCTTCTGCGGAAAAGAGCAGGGCCAGGTTCGCCGCCTTGTTAAGGGTCCGACCAATATCTTTATCTGCGACGAGTGCGTCGCCGCCTGCTCCGAGATTCTTGAGGAGTCGCTGGCTTCGGACTTTATGGACGCTGCCCGCAACGGCAAGCTGCCGGGCTTCCTCAACGATCATGGCCAGGCTGCGTCCCAGCCTGCTGTGGATCCCGAGGCCGAGGGGTTTGAACTCGAGGACGACGCCCGCCAGGTCATTACGCATGTGCCGACGCCGCACGAGATCTATGACGAGCTTTCGGCCTATGTCATGGGCCAGGAGGACGCCAAGCGTGCCATGTCGGTTGCCGTGTACAATCATTACCGCCGCGTGATCGAGGGCGGCGCTGCGCTTTCGGCCTTTGACGACGGACTGGATTCGCAGCTCGACGATGATATGGACGAGGTGGAGCTCGCCAAGTCCAACATCTTGCTGCTCGGTCCCACCGGTACCGGTAAGACCCTGCTCGCGCAGACGCTCGCGCGCATCCTCGAGGTGCCGTTTGCCATCGCCGACGCCACCGCGCTCACCGAGGCCGGTTACGTGGGCGAGGACGTGGAGAACATCCTGCTCAAGCTCATCAACGCCGCCGATGGTGACATTGAGCGCGCGCAGGTCGGCATTATCTACGTGGACGAGATCGACAAGATCGCTCGCAAGGCCGAGAACCTCTCCATTACCCGCGACGTTTCGGGCGAGGGCGTTCAGCAGGCGCTGCTTAAGATTCTTGAGGGCACGGTGGCAAGCGTTCCGCCCACCGGCGGCCGCAAGCATCCCCAGCAGGAGCTGCTGCAGATCGACACGACCAACATCCTGTTTATCTGCGGCGGTGCCTTTGTGGGTCTGGACAAGATCATCGCCGACCGCGTGGGCAACAAGGGCGTGGGCTTTAACTCCGAGATCGCCGGCCCTACCTCGGTCGACGAGAACGACCTGCTGCGTCAGGTGCTCCCGCAGGACCTCAACGCCTTTGGCATGATTCCCGAGTTTGTGGGACGTACGCCCGTCGTCACCCAGACGCAGGCGCTCGACGAGGACGACCTGGTGTCGATCCTGACCGAGCCCAAGAACGCCGTGGTGCGCCAGTACCGCAAGATGTTCCAGCTCGAGGACGTCGATCTTGAGTTTGAGGACGCCGCCCTGCACGAGATCGCCCGCATGGCGCTTGCCCGCAAGACCGGCGCCCGCGGTCTGCGCTCTATTTGCGAGGACGTGCTGCAGCAGACGATGTTCGACCTCCCCAGCGAGGAAGGCGTAGCCAAGGTCGTCGTGACCGAAGCCTCCGTAAAGGGCGAAGAACAACCCCAGCGCATCTACGGCTAGACCTGCCTAAAACGTGTTTGCAAATAGCCTCCGACCACTCGCGGTCGGAGGCTATTTTATATATGCGCAATAACCCCAACTACCTGTGTTATTCTGTGTGTTTGTTTAAGCCTCAGCGAAGTCATATCAGACTGAAGTAATCGATACCTAAGGGGAGGAATGCAGCCCCGCCTTTCGTAGCCTCCGCACGCGCCCAAGACCACCTAATCTCGTCTTCGCGCGAGTCAGGACTTGACCGAGCGAAAATCGGGCCTACATTCCTCCCCGGCGGGACAGGGAGAGATATATGGAAGAAATGCCCAAGAACTACGATCCGTCGACCAACGAGCCGGCGATCCTGCAGAAGTGGCTCGACGGCGGCTACTACAAGCGCCGTGAGGGCGTGGGCGACTGCACCGTCACCATTCCGCCTCCCAACGTGACCGGCAAGCTCCACATGGGTCACGCCACCGACGACTCCATCCAGGATGCCATCATCCGTATGGCCCGCATGCGCGGCAAGTCCACGCGCTGGGTGCTCGGTACCGATCACGCCGGTATCGCCACGCAGACCAAGGTCGACAAGAAGCTCAAGAGCGAGGGTATCAGCCGCCTGGAGATCGGTCGCGATAAGTTTGTCGACGCCTGCTGGGATTGGACCCACGAGTACGGCGGCATCATCGTCGAGCAGATCAAGCGTATGGGCTGCTCTGTCGACTTTGATAACGAGCGCTTCACCATGGACGAGGACTACGCCCAGGCCGTGCGCAAGGTGTTCTGCGACTGGTACCACGACGGCCTGATCTACCGCGGCAAGCGCATCGTCAACTGGTGCCCCAACTGCACCACCGCCATCTCGGACGATGAGGCCGAGTACAAGGACGAGAAGGGCCATCTGTGGCACCTGCGCTACCCGCTGACCGAGCCGGTCAACGGCCAGGACTACATCGTCGTCGCCACCACGCGCCCCGAGACCATGCTCGGCGATACGGGCGTCGCCGTCTCCCCGAAGGACCCCGAGAAGGCCGCCTTTGTGGGTAAGACCGTCAAGCTCCCCATCGTCGATCGCGAGATCCCCATCTTTGAGGATTGGCATGTCGACGCCAACTTTGGCTCCGGCTTTGTCAAGGTCACTCCGGCTCACGACCCCAACGATTACGCCATGGGTCAGGCTCACGACCTGCCGCAGATCAATATCTTCGATGAGCACGCTGTGGTCGTCGAGGGCTATGGCGAATTCACCGGCATGACCCGCGAGGAGTGCCGCGAGGCCGTCATCAAGTGGTTTGAGGAGCATGACCTGCTCGATCATGTCGAGGACCACGACCACTCCGTCATGCACTGCTACCGTTGCGATGCCGCGCTTGAGCCGTGGCTGTCCGAGCAGTGGTTCGTCGCCGTTGACAAGCTCAAGGGACCGGCACTCGACGCCGTCAACTCCGGCAAGGTCACCTTCCACCCCGCGCGCTGGACGCAGACCTACACCACCTGGATGGAGAACCTCAAGGACTGGTGCATCAGCCGCCAGCTGTGGTGGGGCCATCGCATCCCCGTGTTCTACTGCGAGGACTGCGGCTGGGAGGACGCTCTTACCGAGGACACCGACGTGTGCCCCAAGTGCGGCGGCCATCACGTGCATCAGGACGAGAACGTGCTGGACACCTGGTTCAGCTCGCAACTGTGGACCTTTGCCACGCAGGGCTGGCCGCAAAAGCCGGAGCTGCTCGAGGGCCATCACCCCACGACGGCGCTCGTCACCGCGCGCGACATTATCGCGCTGTGGGTCGCCCGCATGGTCATGAGCTCGCTGTATTTCTTGGACGAGGTGCCGTTTAAGGACGTCGTCATCTACCCGACGATCCTGGCCAAGGACGGCAGCCGCATGTCCAAGTCCAAGGGCAACGGTGTTGACCCCATGGACCTCATTGGCATGTACGGCGCCGACGCCATGCGCTTCAACCTGCTCACGCTGTGCACCAACAACCAGGACGTCAAGTTCGACGCGAACATCGACAAAAAGACCAAGAAGCTCATCGACAGTCCGCGCACCGAGCAGGCCAAGTCGTTCGTCACCAAGATTTGGAACGCCAGCCGCTTCCTGCTCATGAACATGGAGGGCTACACGCCCGGCGAGCCCGTTGTGGAGACGCCGGCAGACGCCTGGATGTTCAGCCGCCTGGCCAAGGCCGTGAAGATGGTCACCGAGGGTATTGAGAACTACACCTTTGGCGATATGGCCCGCGGCGTGCAGCAGTTCTTCTGGAACGAGGTCTGCGATTGGTACGTCGAGGTCACTAAGGCCCGCCTGAAGGGCGAGGGCCGTCTGCAGGCGCAGCGCAACCTGATCTTTGTGCTCGATACCTCCATTCGCCTGATGCATCCGCTCATGCCGTTTGTCACCGAGGAGATCTGGGACAACATGCCGGCGAGTGTGCTCGATCTGGACGCCGAGGGCAATGTGAACCGCGCCGAGGCGCTCATGATCGCCAAGTGGCCCGAGCCCGTCGACTACGCCAAGTATGTCGACGAGGACGCCGAGCGCGCGTTTGAGCTTTGTCGCGCTGTCGTTTCCGCCGCCCGCGCCACCCGTTCGCGTTATCGCTTGAGCCCCAAGGCCGAGCTCGACGTGGTCGTGCGTGCCGGTGCCGAGGACATCGAGAAGCTCGAGAGCCTGCGCTCGACCATCGAGCCGCTGGCAAACACTGCCTCGCTGGTCATGGGTACCGATGTCGAGAAGCCGGCTGCGAGCATTGCCGTGGTCGACAGCGGCGTCGAGGCCTTTGTGGTGCTCGAGGGCAAGGTTGACCTTTCGGCCGAGAAGGCACGCCTGGAGAAGGAGATCGCCGCGGCCCAGAAGGAGCTCGCCGGCTGCGAGAAGACCCTTGCCAACGAGGGCTTTGTGGCCAAGGCTGCGCCCGCCGTGGTCCAGAAGAAGAGGGACCGTGCAGCTGAGCTCAAGGAGATCCTGGCGGCGCTGACTGCTCAGGTTGCTGACTTCTCGTAGAGGTTACTGGGGGACGCGGTTTGGGGCATTGCTCGCTACTGCGGACAGTCCCGCTCGCACGAAGGCCACATTAAGTGGCCTTCGGCTCGTGCGGAACTTGTATCGAGCAAAGCCCCAAACCGCTCCCATTGCGTTTACGAGGGTGTCCGCTGCCCGGTAGGGTCACTGGGTTGTGGCCTTGATCTTGCTGCAAAGCGGTGTTTGGTTGATATTTTGAATGGGAGGGGCTCGTTGTTGCTTACGGGCCTCTTTTTGTGTTGAGGGGACTTTGGATATGGCAAAGCGTTCTGGGTTGTATTCGGTGCCGTTTGAGTTTGATCTGGTTCCGTTTGATGAGGCTGTCGTTGTGGCGGCCGATACGGGGAAGATTTCTGGCACTGGTACGCGGATGCTTGAGACGGTTATCGACATGCTCGATGAGCTTGGTCGTCCCGATGAATACTTTGATTGCATCCAGATTGCTGGAACCAACGGTAAAACCTCGACAACGCGTTTCTCGGCTTCGATTTTGCGCGGTGAAGGTTTGAAGACAGCTCTGTATACGTCTCCGCATCTGGTGCGTTATCCCGAACGCATGGAGATTGATGGACGTGTGGTGAGCGATGACGCTTTTGCTCGCGGCGTTTCTGCTGCGATTGAAGCCGGGCGTCGCGTGAATGAGCGTCGTGTGGCGGCCGGGAAGAGCGCTTACTTTATTTCCCCGTTCGATTTGCTTACGACCTCTGCAATGGTTGTATTTGCCGAGGCTCGTGTGGACGTTGCCGTGCTGGAAGTTGGCTTGGGCGGTCGTTGGGATGCCACCAGCGCCACCGATCCCGTCGCCGTGGCCATTACGGGCATTGGGCTCGACCATACTCGTATTCTGGGCGATACGCTTGAGGCTATTGCGGGGGAAAAGGCTGCGGTTATTAAGCCTGGACGTTTGGTTGTTTTGGGCGAGGGCACGCATGAGCCGAGCGTTCAGCGCGTGATGGATGCCCGTTGCCGCGAATGCGGTGTGGTGCCGCTCGTGGTGAGCCATGTCACGACTAAGGTGCCGGCGCATGTGGGCGACACGGTTGAGTTCAGCTGCACCACGCCGCGTGCGATCTATACGTCGACTATGGTCAAGCCGGCATACCAGCCGCAGAATGCCGCGTGCGCGATTATACTGTGCGAGGGCTATCTGGGCCGCGAGCTCGACCACGATGCGCTCGACGCTTCGCTTATGGGCTGCCCCACGCCGGGTCGCTTTGATGTGCTGGGAACCGATCCGCTCAAGCTGATCGACGCGTGCCATAACCCCCAGAGCTGCGAGAACTTTGTGAGCGCACTGGACGAGATCGATTCGTGCGTTGAAAATCGCCCCACGCTGCTGTGCGCTGCGCTGGCCGACAAGGACGTGGCGGGTATCGTTGACGTGCTGATTCCGGCTTTCCCGCGCGTGGTCGTGACCCAGACCGATTCCGATCGCGCCCTGCCGGCAGATGAGCTCGCTGATCTGGTGGACGCGGACAAGCTCGCGGGCGTGTATCCCAGCGTATCCGAGGCCCTCGCAGCCCTCGATGCCGCGGGCGAGCCCTTCGTAGCAGCCGGCACCATCACCTTGGCCGGCGAAGTCGCCGGTCTGCTCCGCTAGAGCCTTTCCACAGGGCAGCTAGTTGGCCTGCTCGCCATGAAATGGGCCTATCTACTACGTTTAACCGGTTACCCTCGACCACGCCGAGACTTGCGAAATTAAAACCGCAGGTAGAAGGCTTGCCAATTTTCAAAAAAGACCCGCATGGTCGACCCATGCGGGTTAAATGTAGTAGATAGGCCGTTTTTGTGGCGGCATTCATGTGATGCGGCAAAGGGGGCTGTCCCTTTGCCGCATTGCCTAGTCTAGGCGGACTGGGTCGTGGGGGTAGGCGTTGAGGATCTCGACGCCGTTCTCGGTAACCAGGGCAAGGTCCTCGATGCGGACTCCGGTGCGGCCGGGGAGGTAGATGCCCGGCTCGATGGAGAATGTCATGCCCGGCTCTACGACCTGCTCGTTGACGAGCGAAACGTCGCCCGGCTCGTGGTCCTGCAGGCCAATCGAGTGGCCCAGGCGATGTGTAAAGTACTGCCCATAGCCCGCATCCTCAATCACGTTGCGCGCGGCGCGGTCCAGGTCGCACATGCGCACGCCCGGTGCGATGAGCGCCTCGGCGGCCTCGTTGGCGCGGCGCACGATGTCGTAGATGCGTGCGGTTTCCTCGTCCGGCTCGCCCCAAAAGAACGTGCGTGTCATGTCCGAGCAGTAGTTGCGGCGACGCCCGCCAATGTCGAACAGCACCACGTCACCGCGCTTGAGAACCGTATCGTCGGGCTCGTGGTGCGGGTCGCCGGCGTTGGCGCCAAAGCTAACGATGGGCGGAAAGCTAAAGCCCTCGCAGCCGTGCTTGCGATACAGGCCGAGCATCTGGTCGGCAATTTCGCGTTCCGTCACGCCCTCGTGAACGAGCTTGATAGCGTCGGCCATCACGGCGTCGTTGGCGGCCGAGGACACGCGCATGAGCTCCTGCTCCGCGGCATCCTTGTGGGTGCGTGCGGCGGTGACGGCAAAGTCGCCTAGGAAAAACTCGCTCGCGGCGTGACAATCCATGAGCGGCATCAAAAAGCCGGAACGCATGACGGTGTCGATGCCGAGGGGCTTGGATGGATTGACCTCGCGAGCGATGGCGTCGGTCACGACGTCGGTATCGGTGTGGTAGGCGACGCGGGCGTTGTCATACTCGGGCAGCTGATGCAGCGCGTTGACCAAGATCACGGGCTCGCAATTGCGTGCGAGCAGTACACCGCAAAAACGCTCGAACATATCGGCATAAAAGCCGGTCAGGTAGTAAATCGACCACGGGTCGTTTACAAGCAGCTGTGCGCCGGGGTGCTGAGCCTCGAGCGCATCGAGCACGCGCGCCACGCGCTGGTCATCGACATGTGCCATGAAACATCCTTTCGCTAGGGTGCCACCATGGTATCCCCAATGCCAGGGTAGTCAATTTGGGACGGGGCTATTTTAGCTGCGTCAAACTTGCGGGATGATTTTTCTGGGGCGGGCTGATAGGTAAAAGTAGTCAATACAGTCCCGTCCCGAATTAGCTGCTTTCAAAACTATGGCGGATTACGGGGCTGGACCTGTATTACATGACCATGGGAAAAATCGCGAAATTAAAACCGCAGGTAGACGGCTTATCAAAAATCGTAAATTGCCGGTATGAATGGGGGTCTCCGAATCAGCACCGTAATCCGACATAGTTTTGAAATGGCACTAAAGTAGGCACAAGCTAAATTCCGATCCCAAGGCAAGTTGCGGTGGAATAGTTCCTGGGTGCCGGGGTTTGGCGGAAATCAGGAACTATTTCACCGCAATTGAGGAGGGGCGGGGTGGATGGCAGGGTAGCTAAAAGAGCCCCGTCCCAAATGAGCTGCTTAGGCGGGGTCGATGTCCATGCTGGCGATGAGGTTGATGCTGGTGCCGAGGAGGTTCTCCAACACGACGTCGCCCATGCGGATGGGGGCTTCGACGACCAGGCCGCGGATGAGGTCCATGGCGTGAGCGTGAAGTGCCAGCGGGATGGCTTCGGCCGTGCGCACAGGCAGCAGCGCCTCGTCGCCGCCGGATACGGTTACGGTGGTGGTGAGCACGCGCATGGGGCAGGTGAGCTCCTGGTGCGCGAACGTATCGCCGCGCGGGCAGTTGTTACCGGTCACGGAGCGCACCTCTATCACGTTGCCGTCTGCGCCGCGCTCCACCTCCACGGTCAGGAGGCACTCGGATGGGCAGGTGGTGCAGTTGAACTGCAGCGTCTCGATCGCATGCGTGCTCATGAGCTATGCCTCCTCAACGGGGTCGACGGACAGGACTATCTCGCTAACGCCCATATCGAGTGCGCGCTGAATCGCCTTTGTCGGCAGCGGGAAGCTTTCCATGACACTCGGTTTAAACGGGCGAATCTTGCCTGCAAACAGCTCCTCGTCGCCTACCAGAATACGTACGCGGGCGGCATCGACCGGTCGGCGCACACGGAAGTTGAGTTTGGTGAGTGCCGCAGCCGTAATGCGTCCCGGCAGCGCGTAGCCCGTAATGCCGGCGGGGGAGACCGTGAGCTGGCAGCCCGGGTCCGCAGTACCGTGCTCGACATTCGCACTGCCACCCAACGCGTATGCCGCGGCAGCCGCACCGGCGCGTTCGGATTCAGTCGTCACGTTGTCGGCCAGGTCATGCACGTGCAGCACGTTTCCGCAGGCAAAGATGCCCGGAACGCCCGTTTGCAGGCTCTGGTCCACCACGGCGCCGCGCGTGCGCGGGTCAAGTTCAACGCCCGCACCCACCGAAAGTTCGTTCTCGGGAATCAGACCCACCGAAAGCAGCAGCGTGTCGCACGGAACAACTCGCTCGGTCCCCGGAATGGGCGCCAGGTGCTCGTCGACCTTGCTCACTTCGACCGCCTCCACGCGATCGTGTCCGATCACGCACGTGACGGTGGTGGACAGGTGCAGCGGAATGCCAAAGTCGTCCAGACAGTTCTTGACGTTGCGGCGTAGGCCGTTGGCGTACGGCATGAGCTCGTACACGCCCTCGACCGAAATCCCCTCGAGTGTGCAACGGCGCGCCATGATAAGCCCGATGTCGCCCGAGCCCAAAATGACGGCGCGCGAGCCGGGCTTGAGGTTTTCGATATTGATGTATCGCTGTGCCAAGCCGGCCGTAAACACGCCGGCGGGGCGGCTGCCGGGGATCTTGATCTCGCTGCGCGTGCGCTCGCGGCACCCCATGGCAAGGACGACCGCGCGTCCGGTGAGCTGCAGCATACCGGAGGGATTCATGAGCGTGACGGTGTGCAGTGCGGCGTCTTCCGTGGACTCGCCTGAATCAATCCCAAGCACCATGCTGTCCAAGAACAGCGCAATGTCGGTCGCGCGCACCTGGTCGATAAAGCGCTGCGCGTACTCGGGACCGGTGAGCTCCTGTTTAAAGTGCGAAAGGCCAAAACCGGGGTGGATGCACTGGCGCAGGATGCCGCCCAGATGCTGCTCGCGCTCCACGATGGCCACGCGCGCGTCGGCCTTATGCGCGGCAAGCGCGGCCGCCATGCCGGCAGGTCCGCCGCCGATAACGACCACGTCGAACGCCTGCGTGGGTACTGCCTCAAAGGCGCCGCCATCAATCGCACTCGATCCGAATTCCGCCATCCTAGCGCACCCCCTTCAGCGGTCCCTCAACCAGCCAAGATCCGGCATCCTCCAACAACACCTCGCTGGGGTCGCAGTCCAACTCGCGCGCCAGAATCGACACCACGCGGCTCTGGCAAAAACCGCTCTGGCACCGACCCATGCCGGCGCGGCAGCGGCGCTTGACGCCCTCGACCGAAACCGCGCCCGGGCGTCGTCGGATCGCGGCCACGATCTCCGCCTCGGGCACCGTCTCGCAGCGACAGACGATCTGACCCCATGCGGGGTCGGACTTGATGAGCTCTTCCTTGCGCGTAAGCGGAGCGCGGTCAAAGTCGTCCGGCGCGCGGCGAATCGGGTCCCAATCGTCCCGTTCGCGCAGGGCCACGCCGGCTTTGCGCAGTACCTGCTCCATGCGTTCGGCAATGGCTGGCGCGCTCGCCACGCCCGGCGACTGAATGCCTGCCGCCTGGAATAGCCCCGGCACCACGGCCGACTGCCCAATAAAGAAGTCGTTCGTACCCTGAATGACCGGGCGCCCGCCGGCAAACGCGCGCACCACGCGACGCGTGTCCAGATCGGGCACCAGCTTGCGCGCTCCCGTCAGCAGCGTGTTCACATCGCTCGCATAGGTCTGTGTGTCGCCGGGCTCGCGCACGGCGGCGGTCGCGGTGATCACGGTATTGCCGTGGACCGTGCCCGTGACGATAACGCCCTTGGAGACCGGCGTGGGAACGGGATAGAGCGGCATGAGCGCACGCGGCTCTTTGTCCAGCACCACAATGTTGCCCTGGCGCCAGACCATCTGAAACTCCTCGGCGCCGGCCATATGCGAGATGTCCGCGGCTCCGTTGCCCGCGGCGTTGATCAGGTAATGGCAACGCACATCGCCGGCGGGCGTTGCCAGCGTAAAGCGTGCGGCTCCGTCATCCGAGTCATCAACCTCAATTGCCTCCACTGGCGTGGACCGCATAAATGTCACGCCGTTGGCAACGGCGTTCTCTAGCGCGGCAATGGCGACCTCAAACGGATCGACAAAGCCGGTCGAGGGGCACCACAGCGCGCACGTCGCCTTGGCACTCGCGCGCGGCTCCAGCTCGTGGATGCGCTCGGGGCCGATAATCGACAGTTCGGGCACGCCGTTGGCCAGGCCATTCTGGTGCAGCTTCTCCAGGTGTGCGCGGTCTTCGTCGTTAAACCCCAGCACCATCGACCCGGTGCGGCGGAACAAAAAGCCTAGCTCCTGGGCCCAGGTGCCATGTAGCTCGCAACCACGGGCGTTGACCTGCGCCTTTACCGTGCCCGGCGCCGGATCGTAGCCTGCGTGCACCAGTCCGCCGTTGGCCTTCGACGCGCCCAGCGCGATATCGTTGGCCGCCTCGACCACGCAAATGGACAGGTCATAGCGCGCGAGCTGTCGCGCGATGGCGCATCCCGTGATGCCTGCGCCTACAATCGCGATATCAAACGTTTCCGTCACAGTGCCTCCCAGACAAGTTGACGGGCTGTCAATAGAACCATCCTACGGTCTGTACACCCCCGGTGCGGCGGTAATGCGGCGAACAGCCCCAACTGCATCCGCCAACGGCAGGCGAGGGGAGACTCAGGACCATCGGTGACCTCGTCTGCCGCCCCGGGTGTCAGAGGTTTGTCTAAATCTGTAACATCTGGGACTGTTTTTGCCGAGTAACTGTTACAGATTGAGACATTCGGCCTGGACGTTTTCTTTTGTCTCAATCTGTAACAGTTAGAGGAGAAAATCGGTCCTACGTGTTACAGATTGAGATTTAAAGTCAGGGAGAGATTCTTCTGTCTCGATTTGTAACATCTCGGGACCGTTTTGGGGTTTAGATGTTACAGATTTAGATGAACCTATCAGACGGTTTCGAATGTCTAAATCCGTAACAGTTAGACCTGTTTTTGCCGAGTTGTTGTTACAGATTGAGATACTGAGATTGGACGTTTTCGTTTGTCTTGATCTGTAACAGATAAAAGGGTTTCTGGCCCCTAGTTGTTACAGATTGAGATATTTAACGGGGGACGCACTGCTCATCTTGATCTGTAACAGTAAGAACTGATTTTGGGGCCCAAGATGTTACAGATCGAGATTGAAATCGGGGAGAGAACGGTTTGTCTAAATCTGTAACATCTAGACCCGGATTTCGCCTCCACCTGTTACAGATTGAGATGTTTGTGTCCGTGGCGGCCGCCGGGCCCCGCCAGCGTCCCGCTCGAACGACCCCCGTGTTACACTAAACCCAACTGTAAATAATCCGAAAGGTACACCTCAATGTCCAAGTACATCTCTGAGCTCATGTCGCCGCAGCTTATGGGCGTCATCTATGCCTTTGTTGGCTTTATCATCGCCCTGTACGTGCTGTCGGTCGTCTATGTGTTCATCGACGCTCGCCGCCGCGGCGCCAGCGCCTACGTGGCATGGGGCATCATCGCCCTCATTCCGTTTGTGGGCCTCATCGCCTACCTGGTCCTGCGTCCGCACTCCTACGCGGCCGACCGCGAGGAGCAGGAGCTTGACATGGCCCTGCGCGAGCGCCAGCTTGCCCAGTACGGCACCTGCCCGCAGTGCGGCGCCCCCATCGAGAAGGACTTTGTCGTCTGCCCCGTGTGCGACACCCAGGTCCGTAACGTGTGCCCCAGCTGCCATCGCCCGCTCGATGCGCACTGGAAGGTCTGCCCCTACTGCCGAACTCGCATCCAGTAACGCATCCATCGCCGGGCCGGCCGTAAGCCACGGGCGCCGCGCGTCCCGCGCAAACCGCACACGCGCTCCGCCAGCGCCGCCCCCACACGATGAAGCATGCGTAGAAAATCGCCCGCCGTGCCATTAAGGTGCGGCGGGCGCTTGTATACCAAGGTAACCTGCCTATAATGATGCAAGTCAAAAACGCCGCGCCCACCAAGCGCCATATCAGCGCAGGGCGCCCGCACTTGTACACCAGGCATCCGAGAGGAGAAAACATACCCATGAAGGCACTCTACAATGACGGTTCGGTGGCCGAGCTCCCGCAGGACGAGGTCACGCACGTCATCCGCCACTCTGCCGCGCACATCATGGCGCAGGCCATCAAGCGTCTCTATCCCGAGGCCGACTTTGCCTACGGCCCCGCGACCGACAACGGCTTTTACTACGACGTCGACCTGCCCGAGGGCGTCAAGATCAGCGAGGACGACTTTCCCGCGATCGAGGCCGAGATGAAGAAGATCGTCAAGGAGAACCTCAAGTTTTCCGTGTACGAGAAGCCTCGCGCCGAGGCCATCGCCCTTATGGAGGAGCGCGGCGAGAAGTACAAGGTCGAGCACATTGGCGACCTGGACGACGACGCCCGCATTACCTTCTACCAGCAGGGCGACTACATCGACATGTGCGTCGGCCCCCACATCTGCTACACCAAGGCGCTGAAGGCCTTTAAGCTTACCGGCGTCTCGGGCGCCTACTGGAAAGGCGACAAGGACAACAAGATGCTCACCCGCATCAACGGCGTCGCCTTTGCCACCAAGGAAGAACTCGACGAGCACATGCACATGCTCGAGGAGGCCAAGAAGCGCGACCACCGCAAGATCGGTCGCGAGATGGACCTCTTTATGATGCGCGACGAGGCCCCTGGCTTCCCGTTCTTCCTGCCCAACGGCATGATCCTTAAGAACACGCTGCTGGACTACTGGCGCGAGATTCACCACAAGGCTGGCTACGTGGAGATCTCCACGCCGCTCATCATGAATAAGCAGCTGTGGAAGACCTCGGGCCACTGGGACCACTACAAGGACAACATGTACTCCACCGTCATTGACGACGAAGAGTACTGCATTAAGCCCATGAACTGCCCGGGCGGCGTGCTGGTGTACGCCTCCAAGCCGCACTCCTATCGCGAGCTGCCCATTCGCGCCGGCGAGATTGGCCTGGTCCACCGCCACGAGCTTCGCGGCGCCCTGCACGGCCTGTTCCGCGTGCGCTGCTTTAACCAGGACGACGCCCACCTGTTTGTGCGTCCCGACCAGCTGACCGACGAGATCGTGGGCGTGGTCAACCTCATCGATTCCGTGTACCAGAAGTTTGGCTTTAAGTATCACGTTGAGCTTTCCACCCGCCCCGAGGACTCCATGGGTTCGGACGAGGACTGGGCTCGCGCCGAGGAGGGCCTGCGCACCGCTCTGGAGAAGCTGGGCATGGACTACGAGGTCAACGAGGGCGACGGCGCCTTCTATGGCCCCAAGATCGACTTCCACCTGGAGGACTCGCTCGGCCGTACCTGGCAGTGCGGTACCGTGCAGCTCGACTTCCAGATGCCGCTCAACTTTGACCTGGAGTACGTGGACGCCGACGGCACCAAGAAGCGCCCCATCATGCTGCACCGCGTATGCTTTGGCTCCATCGAGCGCTTCATCGGTATTCTGATTGAGCACTTTGCGGGCAAGTTCCCCACCTGGCTGGCCCCTGTGCAGGTCAAGGCGCTTCCCGTCTCCGAGAAGAGCCGCGACTACGCCCACGAGGTGTGCGCTAAGCTGGAGGAGGCCGGCATCCGCGTGGTCTGCGACGACCGCGACGAGAAGATCGGCTACAAGATCCGCGAGGCCCGCAGCATCGATCGCGTGCCTTACATGCTTATTCTGGGCGAGAAGGAGGTCGAGGCCGGCAACATCTCCGTCCGCGACCGCTCCAACGAGACCGTTCAGATGGGCGTTGACGAGTTTGTGGCCAAGGTGCTCGAGGAGATCAAGACTCGCGCCTAGCACAAACAATACAAGAATTAACAAAGGCGATCGTCCTTTTGGGCGGTCGCCTTTTTTGTTGTCTATAGAAGAAAAGCCGCTGGTTAGAGCGGCTTTTTTTGTTGTGCAAAAAGGTACAGGTTTTTGTAGAGGCGTATGGAGATGCACCCATTCGCGGCGCATTTTGTGCAATCTGGGAAAACGCGAGCAGTTTGCTCGTATAATGAACTCCGTCGAAAGATACAAAAACCTGTACTTTTGCGACTGCGCCTAGCTGCGAGCGAGAAGCCTGTTCTTAACGCCCCTGCATCCGCGTGCGTCGCGGAGCTGGAGAAGGGGGCGAGACATGGAACAGACGATGCGGCGCCAAGAGCAGCTGCCCGGTGCCTTTAGTGGCGCTACTACCAACAGCCAGCATGGCCGTGTCCGCTGGTATTTGGTCCACACCCCCAACGGTAAAGAGCGCGAGATCTGCGAAAAGGTCCGCCGCATTATCCCGCACGAGCTGATGCAGGACGCTTTTGTGATGCAAAAGGAGTTCTGGTTTAAGCGGGACGGCGCCTGGTCGCTCCAAACCAAACCCATGTACAAGGAATACTTCTTCGTCGCCACGCGCGATGCCGCCCTGCTCGATAAGGCTTTGGCCCAGTTGAGTTTTGGCTGCCGCATTGCCGGTAGCAGGGAGCGGGCCTATGCGCCCATGCCAGACGATGCGCAGGACTGGTACCGCAGCGTGCTCGACGCCGCCGGCGTGGTGCGCAATAGCGTAGCCCGCATAGAAGATGGCGTGCTGCACATAGAGCAGGGACCCTTGGTAGGGCAAGAGGCCCGTGTAAAGAAGATCGACCGTCACAAGCGCTGGTGCCTGGTAGACGTGGGCGAAGGCGACTCCGCTTTTAGGGAGCTGCTTCCGCTGGACGTGCCCAGCAAAACGTAAGGGGACGTTGCGCCGGCAATTCATCTGCAATTTGAATTCATCGATGGGGGGGGGGGATCCCTGAGGACAGGGACGTGGATTTGAACTTGACTAGTAAAGAAGTGACAGGGAAAAACGCGCCGGTGGGGGCCGCGCTTGTTGCCCAGGCAATGAACGGCGGCGACGTGACCGTGCGCTACAAGACCATGCAGGCCGTGAAGGACTGGGACCGCACGCGCCTGGCCTACCGCACCTTCAAGCGCGCGTTCGACATCGTGTTCAGCGGCTGCGTGCTGGCCGTCATCGCCGTGCCGAGCCTGGCGCTCGCCGCGGCAATCCGCCTGGAGAGCGAGGGCAACCCGTTCTACAGCCAGATCCGCGTGGGCCAGACCCACCGCGACGGCAGCCTGTCCACCTTCCGCATGTGGAAGTTCCGCTCCATGTACAGGGATGCCGACGAGCGCCTCGCAGAGCTCAAGGGACAGAACGAGATCGCCGGCGCCATGTTCAAGATGAAGGACGACCCGCGCGTAACCAAGATCGGCAAGTTCATCCGCAAGCACTCCATCGACGAGTTCCCGCAGTTCCTCAACGTGTTCCTGGGCCAGATGTCAGTCGTGGGCCCCCGCCCGCCGCTGCCCAACGAGGTCGCGGAGTACACCGAGTACGACCTGCAGCGCCTGGCCGTAAAGCCCGGGATCACCGGCTGGTGGCAGGTGACGGACCGCAACGACACCGACTTCGACGGCATGGTCCGCCGCGACCTGGAGTACATCGCCAAACGCGGCGTGGTCACCGATTTAAAGATTGTTCTCCTCACAGTCGTTGAGGTCTTTACCGGTGGCGGTGCTTGCTAGATGACTGAACCGATTAGGGTAGCCCAGGTTGTTGGCAAGATGGTTGGCGGCGGCGTCGAGGCCGTTGTCATGAACTATTATCGCCATATTGACCGAAGTAAAGTCCAGTTCGATTTTCTTGTCGATTCAGATTCGACGCTCGTGCCACGTGAAGAGATCGAATCGCTTGGTGGTCGAATCTTTGAGATTCCGCCCTACCAGCATGCGATTGAATATCAGCGAGAGCTTCAAAGCCTCTTTACGCAAGAGGGCTGGAAGATAGTGCACAGCCATATCAACGCGCTTTCCGTCTTTCCGCTTCGCGCCGCGAAGAAGGCAGGGGTACCCGTGCGTATCGCCCACAGCCACTCGACGAGCGGCAAAGGCGAGTTTGCAAAAAATGCCCTTAAAGGCTTTTTGAAACTGTTTTCGACAAGGTATCCAACTGATTTGGCGGCCTGTACTGAGTATGCCGGTAAATGGCTGTTCGGCTCATCCCATTTTACTGTCTTTAATAATGCTATCGATTTGAGCAGTTTTTCTTTCAATCGATCGATTAGGGATGAGCAACGTGCTGGGCTTGGAGCGCAGGACGATACGCTGGTATTGGGGAATATCGGTAGGTTCATCCCCCAGAAGAATCAGCTGTTTTTGCTTGATGTTTTCAAGGCGGTTTATGCTCAGAATCCTGATTCCATCCTTGTTATCTGCGGCGATGGAAAGTTGAGACCGCAGGCGGAGGAAAAGGCGCGCTCGCTGGGAATTGCGTCTGCGGTGCGTTTTCTCGGTCAGATTTCCAATGTACAGGACGTCTATCAGGCGCTTGATTTATTCGTTCTCCCTAGTCTGTACGAGGGCCTCGGAATGGTCGCGATTGAGGCCCAGGTCTCCGGTCTCCCGTGCATCTGCTCTGAGAGGGTCCCCAACGAGGTCGCGCTATCCGGTCGGTGCAGCTTCGTTCCGTTGAGTGCGGGTATTGAGGGTTGGTCCAATGCTGTCCTTACCACACGCACAGATGTCGTTAATCGTTCCGATCCCCAAGCATCTCTGGGGCTTGAATCTTATGACATCTTTAGGGCAGCGCCCAAGCTCGAAGAGTACTACCTGAAGTTATTTGAAACGGTGAATTAATGAATATTTGTATTTTAACGTGGCTCCATAATCAAAATTTCGGTACGTTGCTTCAGGCTTATGCCCTACAGCAGTTTTTGAAGGCAGAAGGGCATGACGTTGTCGACGCCGACTATCTTCCCTGCGTTAAAGAAAAGCTACTGAACTGGGCGATCAACCGGAACTCCTTCGATTTATTTGCTGGCAAAGCACGTGAGCTATTCAATCGCAAGAAGGAACATGATGACTTCGGATCCTCGACGGCTGACGTATTCAATCGCTTTTTGAGCCAGAACATCGAGACCACTGATCGGATTGTCGATACAGACGGACTGGTCGATTTACGGGGAAAATACGATGCATACGTCTGCGGATCTGATCAAATCTGGTCCCCTTATCTTTTGAATAGGAATTTCTATCTCTCTTTTCTAAGCGACAGCGATAAGAGAATCGCGTATGCACCCAGCTTCGGTGTCACGAGCACCACGCAGAGGAAGAAAAAGATCATTACCGATCTGATTAAAACGTTCAGCTCTGTGTCTGTTCGTGAAGATGCGGGCGCGGATTTTGTCGAATCCCTCGGTCTCGAGCGCCCTTCACAGGTTGTGGACCCTGTCCTGCTCCTGTCGAAAGAGGACTGGGCCCCGCTCATCAACGGTAAATGTCCTGAGCCCGGGAAAATCGTCTGCTATTTCCTTGGGAATAGGCCGTTTTACAGGAAAGCTGT
>URMO01000031.1 GCA_900549085.1 uncultured Collinsella sp.
TTCAGGGATTCCGTCTGCGTGTCTGCCAGTCGGGCAACGACGGTATTCATGTAAAACTGCTTGTATGCACGCAGAACAAACGGATGGGTAATGCAGCTTTCCCGGTGGTCAGTGCGCAGGTCGTATCCGCTGCCGGATGACATGGTGATGAGCGCGCGCCCGTCATACAGCGCGACTTCGCCCATGGTGTACGGCAGCTTCTCCTGCGCAAAATAAAGGTGGAAAAACGGATTCTCGCGCGCCTGCTGCACCAGCACATCGAGGATTTGCTTGCGTTCCTTCGGCGTGAAATTGCGCAGGAAGTGCAGGTGGTCGCTCTGCCGCCCGGTGCGGACAAACTCCTCCATTGCCGCCTTGTTCAGCACAATGTATGTCGGGCGACGGCGGCGCATCATGTTCGTCATCCGCGCCTGATGGATTTCCGCCAGTGCCGTCACATTCGGCTCGTACTCCTCGCGCGTCACAGCACGCGCCAGGTCGCCGCCCTGCTCGCGCATGAGCGCATTGGGCGTGTACTGGTTCATGACCGAAATCGGCACATCGCCCACCGTCTGCCACACCAGGTCCAGCACGCGACACGAATCGTCTGCATGTCCCGGCAGTACCAGATGGCGCACAATCATGCCGCGCTTCATGAGCCCGTCCTCGTCCACCAGCTCTCCCCCGCGGCGCTCAATCTCGCGCGCCATTTGCGCTAAGCCCGACACGGCCACGCGCGGGTAGTCCTGAATATGAGACAGTGACTGCGCAAGCGCCGCATCGGCATATTTAAAGTCGGTAAGCCACACATCGACCAGATCGCCGAGCGCCGACACGGCACTCGCACGCTCATAACCGCTCGTGTTGTAGACGATTGGGATGGCCAGCCCGCGCGCCCGTGCCGCGGCAATCGCAGCAGGCAGCAGGTGCGCGTAGTGTGTCGCCGTCACCAGATTAATATTGTTCGCACCCTGGTCCTGCAGCTCCAACATAATCTCGACCAGACGCTCGGGCGAAATCTCAAGCCCAAAATTGCCCGTCGAGATCTCGTGGTTCTGACAATAGACGCATTTGAGCGAGCAGCCGCTAAAGAAGATTGTGCCCGAACCGGCCTCGCCCGAGATAGGCGGCTCCTCCCACATATGAAGCGCGGCGCGGGCCACCTTGAGCGTGTCGTTAGCACCGCATACGCCGTGCGCGCCCTCATCGCGCGCCGCACCGCAGCGGCGCGGACACAAATGGCAGGCGGGCGAAAAAAGTTCGGTCAACGACGTCGGCATAAAAACATGCTCCAAAACAACGATTCAGCAGCTCAAACGTAAAGGGACCAACCGCACAGACGGCTCGAGCCCCAAGGCGCCGTAATCGTCCGACACGATTTTTGTAATGTCAAGACTGGAATCCACAAAGTGCCGCTTTATGATGTAGGTATTCCGCCCCCCGCGGAGCAACTGGGTGAACCGTCGCGTTTATTTAGGGAGCCCACACAGTCGTACCTAGTACAGGTATCCTTCGTTGTTAAGGACGCTGGAACAGTCGATGAGGGCACCCACCTGTTTTAGGTGGGTTCATTTTCGTAACGTGGGGGGTGGTTTTCTTTTGCCGAAACTCGCCATTGCAAATCCCGCCAAGATCCCCAAAAGGCACCAGGCAGAGCCCCACCATAACCCCCAATATCTGGTAAGCACGTGATTATCGCCCCGTGCAATTCCTCACACCCTCCTTGGTCGAGTATCATGGGTCAGCTATACCCTTTGCGGCATGGCATCCTTTGACCTTTTCCTTCGACGCTTGGCGGTTTATCGATTCATGGCTTCCTCCACGAGCTTCATACCGTACCTTTGCGTGGCGGTCGCGGCTTTTATCACGACCTTCCTTACGGTGCCCCTGGTCAAGCGCCTGGCAATCAAGCTCGACGCCGTCGACTATCCTTCCAAGCGCCGTATCAACACTAAACCCATCCCGCGCATGGGTGGCACGGCGGTCTTTTTGGGCCTCGTCGTCGCCTGCATCGTGCAGATCCTAGGCACCTGGTACCTGGGCTGGCCGCCCGTTTTGGTGCCCCACCCCCGTCTGCACATCAGCTACCCCATACTTGCGCTTTCTTTTACCGTCATCTTTGCGACCGGCGTGATCGACGACGTCTACCAGCTCAAGCCCAAGCAAAAGCTGGCCGGCCAGGCCCTCGCCGCGCTCATCGCCTGCGTGGGCGGCCTGCGCATCGGCGTCATCGTCAACCCGTTTGCTCCTGGCGAGATCATGCTCGGCTGGCTCGCCTACCCCATCACCATTGTCTACCTGGTGGCGTTCACCAACATCATCAACCTTATCGACGGCCTCGACGGTCTGGCCACGGGCATCTGCGGCATCGCGTCGTTCACGATGTTTTCGGTCGCCGCGCTCTCGGGTCGCATCGACGCCGCCGCGCTCTCCATCGCGCTCTTTGGCTCTTGCCTCGCCTTCTTGCGCTATAACTTCAACCCCGCGAGCATCTTCTTGGGCGACTCGGGGTCGCTACTTCTGGGCTTTGCGCTGGGTTCCATCTCGCTGCTCAACGTGAGCCGCACCGCCGCGCTTACCTCGCTCATCATCCCGCTCATCGTAGCCGGCGTGCCCATCATCGATACGTTTAGCGCTATCGTGCGCCGTAAGCGCGCCCACATTAGCATCGGGCAGGCCGACAAGGGCCACATCCACCACCGCCTCATTCAAGAGGGCTACAACCAAAAGCAGGCCGTACTGCTCATCTACGCCTGGTGCATTATGCTTTCGGCCGGCGCCGCCGCCATCAATCAGGTCGAGGTCCCCATACGCGTGCTCATCTTTACCGTGCTCGCCATTGGCTCGGCGGCCTTCGCCAAGCACCTGCACCTGTTTGAGCCCGTGCTACGTCACCATTACAACAAGCGCACGCACGAGGACGAGCTGGTAACCCCCGACGACCCCGCTTTTAAGCAGGAGGAGCAAGCAGCCGAGGAACGTAAAGAAGAGCGCCACCACAAGCTCTAGGATAAGCTGCCGAGGATGCGCCCAGGCGCCGCTGACCAAGCGCGGCCGGGCCGCACCCAGCGCGCAAGCCGCCTCCCCTCCCGCCCCTCCAATAAACGCGTTATCATCTTGACCCATGAATATACGTTAGGAGCAATCATGCCAAACGAGAACAGCTACGAAGTCGCGCTGCAAAAGAGCAACGCCATTCGCGAGGGCCTGGCCAAGACACCCGAGAAGTTCACCATGCTCACCGGCGACCGCCCGACCGGCCGCCTGCACCTGGGCCACTACTTTGGCACCCTCAAGGGCCGCGTGGAGCTGCAGAACATGGGCGCCAAGACCAACGTGCTCATCGCCGACTACCAGGTCATCACCGACCGCGACACCACCGAGCACATCCAGGACAACGTGTACAACATGGTCATGGACTACCTTGCCTGCGGTATTGACCCCGACAAGACCATGATCTACGCGCACTCCGCCGTGCCCGCCGCAAACCAGCTCATGCTACCGTTCCTGTCGCTGGTGTCCGAGGCCGAGCTGGCGCGCAACCCCACGGTTAAGGCCGAGATGGAGGCCTCGGGCCACGAGCTCACCGGCCTTCTGCTCACCTACCCGGTGCACCAGGCCTGCGACATCCTGTTCTGCAAGGGCAATGTGGTGCCCGTCGGCCGCGACCAGCTGCCGCACATCGAGCTCACCCGCACCATCGCCCGCCGCTTTAACAACCGCTACGGCAAGGTGTTCCCCGAGGTCGACGCGCTGCTGTCCGAGACCCCGCTGCTGCCCGGCCTGGACGGTCGCAAGATGAGCAAGAGCTACGGCAACGCCATCAACATCTCGATGACCGCCGAGGAGACGGCCAAGCGCATCAAGAAGAGCCAGACCGATTCCGAGCGCATGATCACGTTCGATCCCGAGAACCGTCCTGGCGTGTCCGGCCTGCTTTCGACGGCCGCCATCTGCACCGGCCGTTCCGAGGTCGAGATTGCCGAGGAGATTGGCATGGGCGGCTCCGGCCAGCTCAAGAAGTACGTGACCGAGGCCGTCAACGAGTACTTCGCGCCGATCCGCGAGCGTCGCCAGCGCTACGAGAACGATCTGGACTATGTGAAGGACGTGTTGCACGAGGGCAACCGTCGCGCCAACGAGATCGCCGAGCAGACCCTGGCCGAGGTTCGGGACGCCATGGGCATGGTGTACTAGACCGATCTGCTGGCTTGAGCTTTCGATTGCTATAGGGCGGACGCTACGGCGTCCGCCTTTTTTGTTGCCCGACCGGTTCGGCTCCGGCCACCGCACTCCCCCGATAAACAGGAACGGGCCCGCCGGCAGTCAGTTGCCAGCGGGCCCGTTCCCGAAGTACACCGTTGAATCGCACAGAGGGGAGGAATGCGAATCAAACTCAACAGGGCAGGCTTTTTCATCGCCTAATGCCTGCTCCGTTGCTGAATACAATATAGTTCACCGTGGTTTACTTTCTGACGGCAAAGTACGTCGCCACACCTTCTCCATAAGTTAGCCCCGGAAAACCTGAAACGGAAAACCACCACAAAGGGGACAGGCACCTTTGTGGTGGTTTTGGCCACGGCAGGGCTGTTAGAGTCCGGCGGACCAGCGACAGGCGGCCAAGTCGACGTGCATGGAATCGGTAAACGCCACGCCCTCCCCCATTAAGAGCTCGCGCTGAGCATCGGGACCGCCAAAGGCAAAGCCCTCACAGATACGGCCGTCGGCAAACACCACGCGATGACAGGGAATTTGACCAGGGCGTGGGTTGCTATGCAGCGCATACCCCACATAGCGTGCACTTCGCGCGCGACCGGCGAGCAGCGCCACCTGACCGTACGTGGCGACCATCCCCTCGGGGATCTGCTCGACCACCTCATACACCTGCTCAAAAAAGCCCTCAGACGCCATCGCTCGCTCCCTTCCACCCGTAAAAGCATAAACCACCACAAAGGTGCCTGTCCCCTTTGTGGTGGTTTATGGCGGGTCGGTTAGTTGGCGGGCTGGAAGAAGGCTACGGCTACGGCACCGGGACCTACGTGAGTGCCGATGGTGGCGCCGATGGTGTGGACGGGCAGCTCGCCCTCGGTGTTGCCAGCCCACAGTGCCGCGCTGTCCTCGATATACTTCTTGAGCACCGCATCCGAAAGACCCGTATAGCCGAGCGCAAGCGGCATGGAAAAGTCGATGCCGCCCGCCTTTTCGACCTTTTGGTTCAGCAGGTTGCGGCCGTTCTTGGAGCCGCGCGCCTTTCCCAGCTGCACGATCAGACCGTCCTCGACAGCTACCACGGGCTTTACGTTGAGCAGCGTACCCACGGCGCCGGCAGCAGCAGACAGGCGACCGCCGCGCACCAGGTACTCCAGCGTCTCGAGCAGGCCGATAACCACCACGCGGTCGCGCACGGCCTCGACCGCCGCCGCGATCTGGGCCGCGCTACGGTCCTCGTCCACCAAGCGCAGCGCATACTCGACCAAGACGCGTTCACCCAGGGTGACGTTGTTGCTATCAACCACGTACACATCGCCGCCCGGCGCCTCGGCTAGTGCGGTACGGGCGCTCTGATTGGTGCCCGAGAGCTTAGCGCCCACGGTAATAATCACAGCCTCATCGCCGGCTTCGCGAACCTCGGCGATAGCCTGCGAAAACGCGTACGGGTTGACCTGACCGGTCTTGGGCAGCTCATCGCGCTCCACGAGCATCTCGTAAAAGCGCTGATGATCGATGTCGACGCCATCCATGTACACATCGGTGCCAAAGGTGACGGACAGCGGCAAAACGTCCAGTGCCGGGTGCTCGGCCGGCGACATATCGCTTGCGGAATCGGTAATAATGCGGACGGACATAACGAATCCTTTCTTGCGCAGGTCCCGCGCAGGGAATTTTGACAGCAATGCCCCGACACGGTACACGTGCCCAAACGGGACGATGCAGTTGTTAATGGGAAGCAAATGCCTAGGCGGCCCTACAGTTCACGCAAGGTGTTGAGAATCGTACGCAGCGACGCATACATCTGCTCACGCTGCTCCACGCCCATGGCCTTGCCGGTGGTGTCGAGCACTTCGCGAATAATGCGATCGGCCTCGTTCATGCTCTCGCCGCCCAACGTGGTCAGGCGAACCGGGGCGCGATACTTAACGGCGGCTTCGACCGAATCGTCGACCTCGACGTAGCCGCCCTCCTCCAGATGCGCCAGCGTGCGCGAGACGGCAGCACGAGTCACGCCTGCCATGCGGGCGAGGTCGGCGCCAGTCAGGCCGTCCTTGCTGCGCTCAAGATAGTACAAGCACATGATGTCGGAGCCCTTAAGGCCCAGCCTTGCGCCCTCAGATGTCTTAATGCGCTGAATCTCCTTGTAGAGTCCGCTGATCAGTCCGACAAAGTCCTCGAAACGTGTCTCGTCGCTCTGTTGCATGGGAGACGACCGCCTTTCGCTTGCATAATGCTAACGGGTAAACATCTTAGCCGTACCCAGCGACCGCAAGCCCCGCACGCCATATTTGTTAACTCATCAACATAAAAACCACCACAAAGGGGACAGGCACCTTTGTGGTGGTTTTGACCGGCGAGTATGATTTGCAGAAGTTGCTACAGCTCCACGCGGGGATTGTCGCGGGTCACAAGCGTCTTAACGACAACCGTCGCTCCCAGATAGCGCTCGAGCAGATCGGCAAGACGGTCGATGGCAGCCTGGCAGTCCCCCATTCGCTCGGGCTCTACGCACTCAATCGCCAGGAATGCGTCGGCCGAATCGTCGGATAGAGCCGTTCGAACGCCGTCGCGCCAGTTCCAGCAGCGGCACACGGCGCCCGCATCGTCAATGTAGGCGAGCTCGCCGGGCAGCGTCGGGTCGTCCGCTTCCTCGCCAAGCGGCAGGAACGCATCCCCGCCGTCGGTCACCTTCAGGCGAAGGTCCCCCTCAATCGCATGCAGATCCTCGCCTCCCACGGGCAGTGCATAGGACAGCGACACCGTGTGGGGAAAAGCCACGCGCGGGGTAATGTGTGCCACTGGGTTGTCCGTGAGCACGCGCTTGAGCAGGTTCTCGATTGAACAGCGCGCGCCCTTTTTGGTCTTGAACAGACGATAGGCCTCGCGCCATGCCTTGACCGGTGCGTTCTCGCTGATTGTATCGCTGGTCAGATGACGCTCCGCATCGATATTGGCACGGTCGAGCAGCGCCGCTATCGCGTCCACATCCTCTTGAGGTATCTGGGCCGCGGGCTTCATGCCCTCCACGACCACAACACCGACCGCCGCCTGAGGAAACAGCTCCCAAAATGAATCCTCGGCAATAAAGCTCTTCATACGTGCTCCCTCCACGATTCGCGCCCGAGCGAGGGCACCCAAACAAAAAGCGCCCTTACGACGGCCACCTTCAAAGTCCTACGGTGCCGCCACAAGAGCGCTTGCGCTGTCCCCATCCGGAGAAGGGGACGATATGTCAGGCGTATTGTAACCTGAGTCATCCGCGCGAGCAAAACCACCACAAAGGTGCCTGTCCCCTTCGTGGTGGTTTTGGGTCTAAGGCGGCGCTAGCGGCGGAGTCCCAGCAACCCGCGGCCGCGATGACGGGCCTCGGCGGACACCTGGGCGTGCGGGCCGGCGGCTTTGACGGACTCGGGCAGGTGCGAGTACTTCTTCTCGAAGTTCTCCTCAAACATCACCGCCAGGTTGTGCGCAGCCTCGTCGTAGCGCGCGGTGCTCTGCCAGTACTGGCGCGGCACCAGGATGCCGTCGGGCACACCGTGGCACGTGGTGGGAATGTCGACGTTAAAGATATCGTCGTGCACGAACTCGCTGTCCTCGATGGTACCGTCGAGGGCGCGGGCCACCAGGGCGCGCGTGTATGCAAGCTCGATTCGATGGCCCACGCCATAACCGCCACCAATCCAGCCGGTGTTGACCAGATAGACGCGGGTGCGTCCGTCGGCGATACGCTCGCCGAGCATCTTGGCATAGACCATGGGATCGAGCGGCATAAACGGCTCGCCAAACAGCGAGGAGAACGTGGGCGTGGGCTCGGTGACGCCGACCTCGGTGCCGGGGATCTTGGCGGTGAAGCCCGTCACAAAGTGATACATGGCGGCATCGGCCGTCAGGCGCGAGATAGGCGGCAGCACGCCAAAGGCATCGCAGGTCAAAAACAGCACGACGCTCGGGGTGGTGCCCATACCCTTGGTCCACGCGTTGGGGATATGCTCGACGGGGTAGGCCACGCGCGTGTTGTGCGTGATCGAGACATCATCATAGTTAGGCTTGCGATTCTCATCGAGCACCACGTTTTCGCAGATGGCGCCAAAGCGGACGGCGTTGAAGATCTCGGGCTCATGGAACGCGTCCAGGCCCTCGCACTTGGCATAGCAGCCTCCCTCGATGTTGAAGATGCCCATGTCGGACCAGCCGTGCTCGTCGTCGCCGATCAGCAGGCGCGTGGGGTTGGCCGAAAGCGTGGTCTTGCCCGTGCCGGAAAGGCCAAAGAACACGGCCGTCTCGTGCGTGACGGGATCCATGCTGGCCGAGCAGTGCATGGGTAGCACGTCGTCCTCGACGGGCAGTAGGTAATTCATGACGCTGAAGATGGACTTTTTGATTTCGCCGGAGTAACCGGTGCCGGCAACCAGAATCACGCGCTCCTGGAAGTTAATGACCACGGCGGCGCTGGAGTTGAGGCCCTTAATGGCGGGATCGCACTGGTAGCCCGGCGCGGCGAGCACGCAGAAGTCCGGCTCGCCGGTGCGCGCGATTTCGCGGGCGAGCGGACGGGCGAGCATTTGCTTAATGAACAGCGCCTGGCTGGCACGCTCGCAGGCGACGAGCAGGCGACGCGTATGGTTGCGGTCGGTGCCGGCCATGCCGCGGGTGACGAACACGTCGCGCTCGTTGAGGTAGTCGACAATACCGGCCTTGATGGTCTCGTAGCTCTCGATCGAAAGAGGGCGGTTGACGGCGCCCCAGGCGATCTTGTCGTGAACATCGGGGGTGTCGACGATAAAGCGGTCATTGGGGGAACGGCCGGTGCGCTCCCCCGTCTCGATCACCAGCGCGCCGTTGGATGCCATGCGACCTTCTTCGCGGCGGATAGCGTACTCGACGAGCTCCGCGGCGGGTAGATCGACCAGCAGGCGGGGCTGATTCTCGGCGGGATCTTCGACCAGCGTAATACCAAAGTTGGACAGAACTTCTGCAGGGGTAACACCAGGCATGGGGCCTCCTTTAAAAACGCGACACATGGACGCGGCGCGCACTTTACTCACGTAAAGCCCGTTGTACCCGATATGCAAAAACGTTTTTGCGGCAACGGCGAAGCGCCCGCCCAACGGTCAAAAATCGCAGGCAAGCGGCCTGGTCATTGGGGACGCTCTTGAACAGGCAATAACCAAGGAGTGTCCCCAGATGCCGGAACATAAGGAACGTCCCTAAGTGCCGACTACTGAATGGCGCCGCCGACAATATTGAACAACCTGTTCAAAAACACGAGCAAACGCCGTCGTGTCTATACTAGAGCGCAGCAATAGAAAGGACTCCGCCTTGAGTAACACGCCCCTCGATAGCATCCGCCGCGCCATCGCCCGCCGCAATGGCGTCGCCGACCCCGCCGTAGCGAGCAGCGGCACCGCAAAGGCCCAGGGCGGACGCATCGAGAACGGCCTCTTCCCTGCCTCGCACACCGCCGAAGAGCTCGCGCGCATCCAGGAGCTGAGCCAGCGCAACGCCGGCGGGCCCGATAGCGGCCAGGCCACGCGCCGTCGTCGCGAGCGCGATCGCGAGCCCGGACCCATCCACCGCATGGTCAATGCCTGGTGGAACCGCCTGCTCGGAGCCGTCTACGGCGGCGGCTTCTCCACGCAAGAAGCCGAGTACGAAGATCATGCCACCCGTCGCGACTACCTTTGGAATACCCTGGGCACCGCCGTATGGGGCATGGCGTTTCCTCTGCTCACCATCGTGTCCACGCAGCTCGTGGGCGCCGAGGAAGCCGGCAAGTTCTCCATTGCGTTTGTCACCGGCACGCTCATCATGATCGCGTGCAACTACGGCGTGCGCAATTTTCAGGTCTCGGACATCGACGAGAAGGCGTCCTTTGCCTCCTACCAGCTCAACCGCTGGCTTTGCGGAGCATTCGCGCTGGCCTGCGGCCTTGCATACAGCAGTGCCCGCGGCTACGACGCGCAGATGGCAACGATCGGCCTGGGCGTCTACCTGTATAAGGTGATCGACGGCGTGGCGGACGTGTACGAGGGCCGCCTGCAGCAGGCCGATAAACTCTACCTGGCCGGCATGAGCCAAACGCTGCGCTCCGTCGGCGTCATCGCGGTCTTTAGCGTGGCGCTGTTCCTTACGCGCAGCATGCCCATCGCGGCCATGGCCATGGGCGTCACCGCCATCGTCTCGCTCGTGCTGGTCACCGCGCCGCTGGCCCTGCTCGAAACCGAAAAATCGCGTCGCGTGAGTCTGCGCGAGGTCGGCCACCTGTTTGTCCAGTGCGCCCCGCTCTTTGGCGCACTGTTCCTGTTCAACCTCATCGAGAGCATGCCCAAGTTTGTGATGGAAGGCACGCTGGCCTACAAATATCAGCTGTACTTTAATGCCCTGTTCTTTCCGGCGCAGGCTATTTTGCTGAGCATTGGATTTGTCTATAAACCGCAGCTTTTGCGTCTGTCGAGCATTTGGGCGAACCCGCGCAAACGCCGCCGTTTTGACTTAATTATTGTCGCCGTCATGGCGCTGATCGTGGTCATCACCGGCGCATGCGCCGCGTTTATGGAAGGCCCTGGCATCCCCATCATGAGCTTTATGTACGGCCTCAGCTTTGAGCGCTACCGCACATTGGCGCTGCTGATGGTCGTCGCCGGCGGCGTAACCGCGGCCATCGACTTTATCTACGCCATCATCACGGTGCTGCGCCACGCTGGAGACGTCACCAAGATCTACCTGATCTGCTTCGCCGTGAGCGTGGTGCTCCCGGTGATCCTGATCAACCTGCTGGGTCTGATGGGTGCCGTCGTGAGCTACCTGGCTATCATGGCCCTACTGCTGGTGCTGCTGATAATCGAGTACGCCCACATCCGCCAGCGCATAGAACGAGCCCGCAACCCATACGGCGCCTAATTAGCTGCCCCCGGTACCGGAATTTGCGATGGAATCACCCCGGCTGGGGTCTCGTTGCGGACGATTTGCGACACGCAGAACTAAGTGAGTAGACTTTTGCCGAATCCCTGACCACACCGGCAAAACACAAGTCAATGACCTGCGGTTTTGTTGAGGCAAATTTGCCGGCTGCTCGGCATTTCCAAAAAAGACTACTCACTTAGCCAGCGGGCAGCCAAAAAAGAACCGCCGCGACGTCGTTTGACTCCGTTGCGACGGTTTTTCGAGCATTTTCGCGCTGCCGAGGACGCAGACACTCCTCATTTCTAGCGCTTACCGAGCAAGAAGGCGCTACTCTCCGAAAGTAGTCAAAAAAGCCCCGTCCCAAATTAGCTACCCTTTGCACCGTTATTCCCCGGGGCGAATATTTGCGTAGAACTCCGCCCCGTCGTCCAGGCGCAGGATGCCCACGCGGCCGAACTCGGAACCGGTGGCCGCCGCACAGTCGATATCGATGCGATCGGGCACGCCGGCGGTATCCTCGCCACCCAAGCGCACCATCCGCCCGCGGCCCGACTCCTCATCGAGCCCTGCCAGGCCGCCAACCTCGCAATAACGCCCCAGCGACACCGTGGGCGTGTGGCCGCTCACCACGACCGGGCCCTTGCCCTCGGCAGAAAGCAGTCCCGTCGGAGCATCCCAGTAGCCGTGACGAATCCACAGCAAGTCATCGGACGACTGCACGGCGAGCATTTGCTGCAGCAGCTCGCTATCGGCATCGACCGCTCCCCTGCCGTCGCCGCAATCGACACCATGATCAAGCAAAAACGCACGCGCCGCCTCGGTCTGAATGCCGGCGTGCACCAGCAGATACGGTCGCTCGGCAGTCTCGATCACCGCATAGAGCGGCAGGGCGGCAGCCCAGCGCACCAGCTCCTCGTATGCCTCAAATTCCATTTCGTTGAGCTGCTGACGCGTGGTCCAACCGCCATTGATATCCCAGGTCTCGGCATCGAGCGGGTCCTGGCCAATGATCGCGTCGAGCATAATCTGCTCGTGGTTGCCCTTAAGCACGCGAGCGTTGGGCAGCGACCGCACCAAGTTGATGACACCGACCGGATCGGGACCGCGGTCGATCATGTCGCCCAGCACATACAGCGTGTCGTCGGACGTCAGCGAGATCTTGGAAAGGGCCTCGTCCAGCGCGCGCACGTGCCCGTGAGCATCAGATGTCACATAGATCGCCATGGAACGCCTTTCCCTGCATTACGGCCGAAGCCCGATGCCACGACTAAAACTTCAAGTTGAACTTAAACGTTACCCATTGTACTCCGTTGCAATAAAGCTGGAAAGTGCCACCGCTGCCAACGGTCACAAGCGGCCGCCCGCACGCCCCGAAAACACCGCGCCACCAGCACCAACGCCCCAACCAGCGCTTCCCGCGCACCTACCACGTGTCGAAAATACGAACGTCCACGGCTCGGCCCCATAAACCCACCATCTTTGGGTACAAATAACGACAGACAATTGACCGTGCCACGCAAACCACCCAGGAGCGGACACTATCCATGAACCAGATACTTCTTTTTATTGGCCTCGTCATCATTTTGTGCCTGACCATCAAACCCGTCGGCAAAAAGCTCCCCTTCCCCACCCTGCTCATCTTTATCGCGCTCGGCATGCTGTTGGGCGTCAACGGGCCGGCGCACATCGACTTTAGCGACTACGCGCTCACCGAAACCGTCTGCAGCACGGCGCTGCTGTTCATCATGTTCTACGGCGGCTTTAACACCAACATCGACCGCGCCAAGCCCGTCGCCATACCCGCAGTGCTGCTGAGCACCCTCGGCGTCGTCGCCACCGCCGGCATCACCGGCGCGTTTGCGCACTTCGCGCTGGGCTTCGACTGGATCGGCAGCCTGCTGCTAGGCTCGGTCGTGGCGTCGACCGATGCGGCGAGCGTCTTTAGCGTGCTGCGCGAACACAACCTGTCGCTGAGGGGCGGCACCGACTCGCTGCTCGAGGTCGAATCGGGCTCCAACGACCCCGTCGCCTACATGCTCACCGCGGTGCTCTCGACCCTCGCGGCGGGCGGCAATATCGACATTCCCGTGCTACTAGCCAAGCAGATCATCCTGGGCGTGGGGCTGGGCCTCGCCATCGGCTGGACATCCAGCCGCCTGATTGAACGCGCACACGCAACGGCCGAGGGCGCGCAGACTATCTTTTTGTTCGCCGTGGCGATCGTCGCCTACGCGCTGCCGAGCTATCTGGGCGGCAACGGCTTTTTGGCCGTATACCTGGCAGGCATTGTACTGGGTGCGAGCGACATCACCGGCAAGGTCGAGATGGCGCACTTTTTTGGCACCCTTACCGAGATGGCCGAGATGACCATCTTCTTTTTGCTCGGCCTGCTCGTCACGCCCGCACGCCTACCGCAAATGCTGTTACCCGGTCTGGCGCTCATGGCGTTTATGCTCTTTGCGAGCCGCCCCGTCGCCGTCGGCCTGCTGTTGGCGCCCTTTAAGACCAATCCTCGCCAAGTCGCACTCGTAAGCTGGGCGGGCCTGCGCGGCGCGGCTTCGGTCGTATTCAGCCTCTTTGCCGTGGTGGTCGGTGTTCCCGGTGGGCACGATCTGTTTGACCTGGTGTTTGTGATTGCCGTGTCGAGCATTGTGGTGCAGGGATCGCTGCTGCCGGCGGTGGCGAAAAAGCTCGACATGATCGACGCGGAAGGCGACGTGCGCCGCACGTTTAACGACTACCGCGACGAGGACGGCATGTCGTTCGTCAAGCTCAAGGTGGGCGCGGGTCATCCGTTTGTCGGACGCTCGCTCGCCGATATTGGCAGCGCGACGGACATGCTCGTGGTCCTGGTGCTGCGCGATGGCGCGCACCCGGTACTGCCAAACGGCGATACCGTCATCGAGGAAGGCGACCTGCTGGTTATGGCCGCGCCGACGTTTGAAGAGCGTGCCGAGGTAACGCTGCGCGAAGTCACCGTGACGCCCCACGGTCGCCTGGCAGGACTGCGCCTGCGCGATGTGCCGCAGGGCAAGCACCCGTTTATCGTGGTGATGCTCAAACGCGATGGCCAAACCATCATCCCCGACGGCAACACCCTCATATACGCCGGCGACGAAGCCGTCATCGCCACGCTCGCGTCGTAGCCATCCCACCCATAACTTGCGGTGAAATAAGGACTGAATAGGCCTTCTAGCAGCCTAAACAGTCCCTATTTCACCGCAACTTATTGAGGGGATGGGGTTGAAGTTCAATCGCGGCTACCAGTCCTCGTCTGCGCCGTAGTCATCGTCCGCGTCGTCGTCGACGGCAAAGTCACGGAAGTCGGGGCCTTCGCGTTCGGCTCGGGCTAGGAGCTCTTGGGGCGACTCGTCCTCGATATCCATCACGTCGAGCATGGCGGCCGGAAAGCCCACGCCCGCCGCAGACCCCGCGCGGTCGAGCAGGCTCTCGCGCAGCTGATCTACGTCAACTTCGATCTTCATGGTGAAACCTCCTACCAGGCCAGGACCCCTACTCAGCAGCGCCAAGCTCATCCACGGCAGCAACAAAAGCCGCCGCCTGCTTGTCGTCCATCTGCGCAGCCAAACGCCCCACGGGCTCATCGTAGGCGAACTGCACCTTATCGATAAAGCAATCCCAAGCACGCTCATCCACACGCACGGCGGCCTCGCAATACTGGCTGAGCTTTTTGAGTCCATACCAAAACGCATTCACATGGCGCGCAGGATCCTCATCCAGCACACCATCGTAGCGACGCCCGTTAAACTCGCGCATGCGCGCCACGGCAACCTTGAGCGAATCGCCGCCCTCGGCAGAAGCCTCATCAACCAGCTCGGGAATCGCAACCTCACGCCGAACAGTATGCCTGGTTGCACCATCGTACTCGCCCACCAGCACGTCCTCATCAAGCCGAGAATCGTAGTCCAAATAGCTCGTGCCACAACAAATGCCGTGCGGCGAGCCCGTGCCAAATGCGCAGAACAACCCGCCGTCGGCAACAACACGACGGTAGGTCTCAAACGACTTCTTAACCTGAGCGAGCAACTCGGAAAGCTCCCCGGCATCGCACGCCGTCTCGATCGCAACGCAGGCAGGCTCGGGCAACGATCCCGGCTCCACCATGCTCCCCGCAACGCGGGCGGCGCGCTCGGCCCGATACGCCTGCGCCGCCAAGCGCGCTCGCTGCGCAGCGCCGCGCACGTTGGTAAGTTCACGCTCCAACGCCACGTCACCACCTACATCGCCAGCCAAATCGCCCGTAAACCCGTCAGCGCGCTGCGGGCCCGTCGCACTCAGCTCGGACTCAAACGTCGCTGTGATCATACCCGCAAGGTCCGTCGCGTCGGCGGCACAGCGCATCTGCTCCAGCTGCGTACACAGCAGGTCGGCATCCAAAGGCACGGCATCCACAACGCGCACGTCACTCAGACGCTCCACGCCCTGCAGCACCATAGCCCCCGCAGCATCGTACGCCGCACGAACCCTGTCCGCCGTATTGGCGCGCAGCTTTACCTCGATAAACGCAAGCGTCTGCTCCAAACGGGCCAGCAGCTCGGCCTTGTCCTCCATACGCAAAAAGGCAGCATAGCGACGCTCCATTCGCAGCGGACCAACAATGCCCGCCTGCTTGCGAGCGTATGCAAGCGCAGCGCCCTCAACACGACGGATATACCCGTCAACAGCCCGCACGGCAGACTCGCGTGCAGCGTGCTCGGCGGTCTCGATGCCCCTAAGCACGCCCAGCAGCTCGCGGGAGCGCACCTTTCGAACCAACTCCCCGCGATCGTACTGCTCAAGCGCCGCCTGGCGCTTGGCTACCGATCCAAAGCCAAACAGCTCGTCGAGCAACTCGCCAACAGAACGCTCGCCCGCCATGGCAAGGCCTCCTACTCGAACACGCCAACACGCCCGCGGGCCCACGCGCACGCAAACCCGCTCGCCCGCACTCCTACAGATCCAGAGCCTTTTTCGCAGCGTCAACCGGGTCGCCATCCATGTAGAACACCGGGCTCAGGCCCGAGATAATCTCGGACGAAACGCTCTGCAGGCCCGCGATGGCACTCAGCGGCAAAATCACGCGCTTGGCGCCGGCGTTTTTGGCCACGCGCATAATGTCCTCGAGCCCGCGGATCTCATCCATAGAGCCCGACATGCGCAAGATTCCCGGAATCGCCAGCGCAGGCATCACCGGGCGGTTGCACGCCGCAGAGCAAAGTCCCACAAACTCGGCGAGCGAAACTTCCTCGGACAGGCCCTTGCTCTGCAGGTCGTTGTAGAACAGCAGGTAATCCTTGGAGCCAATGTGCATGCCCGGCGCCACGCGGTTCGCCAGGTTCACAAAGTTGTCGAACGCGGCTTCCAGCGTATCGCGCACCGGCTTGTTAAAGGCCACGCCCTCGTACTTAAACTTGCACTCGCCGGCAACGGCCTTGTTCTCCAGCTTGTACACGGCAACCTCGCCGCCCTGCGACCTGCCCACGCCAAATACGTGGCCGGACAGCAGCGGCCCGTCGGGAATCAGCGTGTCCTCGGTCTGCTCGGGCACGCGCACCACGTGCACGTCCTGCGGGTTGTCGGCATCCATATAACCCAGGTTGACGTCGATAAACTCGACGCCCGCCATAATCTTGAGCTGCTCCTTTACACGGCGACGGCCCTCGATGGCGTAGTCCAGCAGCCAGCGCACGTCGTCCTTGTCCATAGCCTCGTCGGGGAACAGCAGCTTGGCCAGGCCGCTAAAGGTCTTGCGCACGGCGATCTCGTCACGCTTGTTAAAGTCGCTGTTAAAGCGGAAATACCGGTCGATATGGTGCGTAAAATCCTTGCGGCGCATCTCCTTGCAAAACTCCGACAGGCAGTCGGTGATCAGGCCATAATGCCCGGTCAGCAGGCTCGAGCGCATCTTGGGAATTTCCCAGCCCGGCAGGTAATAGTGGATACGGTCGAAGAAGGCCGAATCGTTGTTAAACTCCGGCGGGAACGGATCAAACAGGTGCGTGGTCTTAAGGACGTTTTGCACGGTATCGTTGATGTTGCCCTCGAAGACCATGGAGGCGTCGGCGTTAATCTGGTCGCGGCCGCGTGCGTAACTGCCACTCGCCATGTAGTCCTTCATGATCTGCACGGCGTTGGTGTCCTTAAACCGCATGCCGGCGACCTCGTCAAACGTCACACAGTCCCAGTGTCCCACCAGGCCCACGCGGTCGGCGCGCATAGAGTTCATACGGCCGAACAGGTTGGCCGTAGTGGTCTGGCCGCCCGAAAGCAAAATGGCGTAGGGCGAGACCTCTTTGTAGATGTGGCTCTTACCGGTACCGCGGGGACCCAGCTCGCACAGGTTGTAGTTGCGCTCGATGAGCGGCACCATACGCTCGATAAAGTGCAAGCGCTCTTTCTCGGAAAGCTCGCTGGGCTCATAGCCAGCGGAGCGCAGCAGCATGTTGAGCCACTCGTCGCGCGAGAAATACTGGCGCTCTTCGACCATGGCATCCAGGTCCAGGTTGGGCATCTGAATGGGCGTGAGCGACGCCACGCTGAACGGAGAGTCCTCGGGCCCACGCTTCTTACGCTTGGCCTTGGCGCGGCGCGGCACATCGTCGCCAAAGACCTCCATGCCAAACTCGTCTTCCTCATCCAAGGGGTGACGATACTCGATGCTCATAATGCACCAAATGCCGCCCTGCAGAATCTTGGAATAGTCGCGCACGTACTCGGCCGGCATCACAAACGGTTCTATGGTCAGGTTGGCAAACGATGCCACGTAGATGTCTTTGTACTCGTCGAGCTTGGCCGTCACCTTGTCGATGATGGTAAAGCGGCCCAGTTCGCGAATCTTGGACTTAATGCGCTCGGACTCGTCGGGACGCACGTAGTTATCAGTGAGGATCCTGCGGATGCGATCCAGGCCCTCTGCCACGGCTTCCTCGTCATCGGTCGAGCAGTACATGCCCAGCAGGTACTCCAGCACAAAGGTGGGCACGTTGGCGCCGCGCTTCATAAAGGCCGTCAGGTCCTTGCGCACGATCTTGCCGCCAAAGTGCTCGAGCAGCTTACCGTCCAGCCCGTCCATGTCGTAGCCCTCATCCTCGGGAGCCTCGGCTGCAGCCTGGTCATAGCCATCGGTCGAGGACTCGTCCTCGGCGGCCACCGCAGCCTCAGCGGGCGCGGCAGCAGTCGCCGGCTCCGGGGCAGGCGCAGCGGTCTCGGCCTCCGGGGCCTTCACGGGCGCGGCCTCAGGCATCGCAGCCTCCGCAGGCACATCCACATCAATCGAGGGGACTTCCCACAGATCGTCGTCATGGCTATCAAACATAGGGCACACTCCTAAAAACCAAAGTCAGCAACGGGGGCAAACGAAACGGCAATGGTGTACGTCTCGCGCCAAACGATCTTGCCCGACTGGGCATCGCGACAAACCAGCAAATGGGACGAACCGGATCCAAATGACACGCCTGACTTAAGCGTAAAGCGAGCCTCGACCACGCGATCCTGCGGGTTGGGCGAGGTCATGTCCGCATGCACGCGGGCAACATCGCTCACCTCGTTGCCGGTCTCGTCGGTAAACACCAGCTCGTACTCGCACGGCAGCACCTTGCCCGTTGCGGCCTCGTCCTGCAGCAACTTAATGCCAAACAGCGAGTTGGTAACGCGGCGGCTCTCGCTCAGCACTCGCAGTTGAGCCATTTGCGTGTCGACAAATTCCTTTGAAGACGCGCTCAGGCGGCGATACCCGACCACCGGCACCACAAGCTCCTGCAAGCTCACGCCGCCATGCACGTAGCGCTTGGTTCCGCCGGGTCGCTTGTAGTGCACGATCCCGCGCGGGGCCAAGCCAACATAACCGCCGCCCGGCACCACGTGGTCCATGTTCATGGCCAAATACGGGCTACCGTCCGCACCGTTAGCGATATCGGCCAAGGCGTCGCCCTGAGCGACCACCGCATGGCGCTTGCCAAACAGCACCGGGTCGTCGGGCAGGTCATTCTTGCCCAAGAACAGGCATTCCGGCAGCTCGTTGGCCGTATACAAAAAACCATGATCGGATGTAATCGTCACACGGGCACCCGGCGCGTCAGTGCACACGCGCTTGGCAATCGAGACCAACTCGTCCACGCTCTCGGCGCATGCATCGAACACGTCGCTTTCGGTGGCGAGCTTCTCCCCCGTCGCGTCGATCTTGTTGTGATACAGGTACACGATCTCGCTGGACTTGATCAGCTCCTTGCGGTCGGCGGCAGGCATATCCAAATACGCCGCAGCGCTCAGGGCACGACCCGTAGGCGCGGCCTTCTGCAGCACCGCCTGACGCTCGACCGTAGAACCCGTCGGCATACCGTCGAGCAGCACGGCGCCTGTTTCCATATTGAGCGTCATAGCCTGATGCGGCAACAGCGCCGGCATGCCCATCTCGGTAATAGAGGGGAACATCGCCTGCACGCTACCCATGCGCACCTCGCCGCCGCGCTCGCGCTCCAAAGCGGCAGCCACGTCCTGCGCCACTTCGTAACGCAGAGCATCGCTAATCAGGACCACCTTGGTCTTGGCACTACCAGCATACGTGGGCAGCGTCTCCCAATAGAACAGGTCTTGGCGGGCGACACCCTCAACATAGCCAGCATCGCGCCACTGCGCCTGAGCGGCATTGGCCCAGCACGCGTTGCTCTCGGTCAGATACCAGTTAACGTAGTTGTTCTCGGCCCACTCGACCGCGCGGCGCTCGGGCTCCTCCAGCAGGTCGACACCACGCAGCTTGCAGCGCTCGTTGGCCTGACGCAGCGCGCGATAGGCCGCATCCATGCGCCACCAATCCGAGGTGTAGGCCTCCCACACCTCGGCCGCCTGGGCAATATGGAATCCGCCCGCATGGTCGCGCTTAAAGGCCGCCATGTCGGCCAACGCCAAAAGCACCTGGTAGTAGCAGGCGACATCGTCGTACCAGCACAGGTCGCGACGGGCCGAGGCAACACGACGGGACTCGTCAACGCGGTCGGCTCCCTGCGCCAGCGAGGTGAGCAAGTCGCTCAAAATGGCCTCGTCAACGCACGGGAATACATCGAGCCGCAGCAGATCGTCGGTAGACAGAGCGCCAAACACGTGGCGCAGGCCGCACGCGTCCTGGACCAGCTCGCAAATCTCACGCAGGTCATCAGACGCCGCGGCATCGCCCGCCCACTCGCGGACAACCGCGATGCAATACGGCGCATAGGCAGGCGCAATATGGTTGGAGAGCTTTTGCAGCGCAGCGGCCGGCACCAACGAGGCCGCGGCCGTGAGCAGCACATGGGCGGCAAAATCCTGCAGCGAGTCGCGCTCGAACAGCGCACCCTCAAAGCCCGTGCGCTGACGCACAAAGGCAGCAAGACTGTCGGCGGCCTCAAACTTTTGCGCCAGTTCCGCCAGTGCCTCCGGGCCATCGTGCAGCAGCTTAGTCAGGCACGCGCGCACAATAAACGGCATGGTGGCAGCACTGGGGTCCGAGCCGTCAAACATGGCGGCCAGCAGGCCCAGCTCAACATCGGCCGCACACGCAGGCGCGGGCATGCACTTGGAAAACTTGGCGACGCGGCCCTTGGCGGCAAAGAACGACTTGTGCGCCTGCAGCGCCTTACGAATATCCCGTGCGTTCGAAGCCCCCAGCTGATCGGCCAGCAGCGACAGATAGTCCGCCGAGAACTGATCGGCGTACAGCTCAACATCGGCCAGCCAATCGCCCTCAAGGCTACCGCGCCCCTGCTGGCGATACACCAGCATGTCGCTCGTGGTGTCCTCGCGCGCGATAAGGCGCTTGACCTCAAACATATGCCCGTCGCAAGCCTCCACAAAGCGCACCGGACGCGGCAGGCGCTGCTCTATCGCTTCGCCAAAGCCGCCCTCGGCAAGCTCGGCAAACGTGGCGGCAAACTCGCCCTCTGCGTCGTGCCACACCACCACGCGGCGCTCACGGCAATCGGGCAGCGGCTGTTCAAAGCGCGCTGCCAGCTCTTCAATTACATCGAACTTTGCCATCTAACAATCCCACTGTCATACCGGTCAAAACAATTCGCGTAACGCGTAATCACGTGTGCATTATTTTATCTTTGCCAGCACATCCTGGAACTTGGCATAGTTGACCTTAACGCCGTCGTCCAGGTCGATCTTGATCATCTGGTCGGCCAGGTGATGCAGCTTTTCCTCGTAGGCAACGGTCTCGGTCAGCTGATCCTTGAGCTTTTTGATGCACTTGGTCAGCGCGACCTTCTCGCCGCGCTCCGCCGTGGCCAGCGCGTCCTCGGCGTCGGCAATCTGCGAGCGATAGCGCTCCTGCTGCTCGTGAACGTAGTCGGTACGAATGCGCGCCAGCAAGTCGGGCGTGTAGCGATGCATGTACACCAGGGCCATAAAGCCGTTCTTTTTGCCCGAATCAAACAGCCAGTAGATAGGACGCTTCTTGTAGGTCTGGCAGTGGTCCTTAAAGAAGTCCTTCAAAAAGTAGGTGCGGATGACCTCGCGCGAGGTGCCCTTGCCGCCGAGCGCCTCGGCAATAAAGGCTAGGTTCTGCTCGAGCGTTTCCTCGCCGTACACAGTGCGCACAAAGTCAATAAAATAGCGCACGATGTCGTCGTCAAAGTACTCGTCGTCGGTAATGGGCAACACGTTGTCGCCATCGGGCATAAAGGTCACGTGATCGGGGTCGGGCATCTTGGCCAGATAGTCGTTGACCGTGGCACCCTGGTCGGCAAGAACCAGACCGTCCACGTCCAGCGAATAGCGGCCAAACATGCAGCCCACGGCATAGCTTATGAGCGAGGTGATCTCGTCGCGCTTGGTACGCACATACTTGTTGCCCTTGTAGCTCTCGGGAATCTCTTCGGCGGTGTCGAAGATGCGCGCTACCGAGACGTACTTGTCCTCGACCTCGATGGGTACCTCGCCCTCCATGTTGTAGATCTTGGCAAAGATTCGGTTGAGCTCCTCCTC
>URMO01000032.1 GCA_900549085.1 uncultured Collinsella sp.
GCCTTCACAAGCCTCGTGGCCACATCCAGATAGCCTTCCCATAATCAGGTCTAATACTTTTCCCGAGAAGTGAACGAGCTTATTTGGACCACCGAAGCATCCACACTTTTCGAAGCAAAAACCGCAGGATTCCAATGACAAAACCGCAGGAAATAAGCCACCAAAAGTGTCGATGTTTCGGGGGTCCGTTTTGACTCGTTCACTTCTCGGGAAAAGTATTAGACCTGAAAATAAGGCCCCTGCCCCCACCCCTAGCAACCGCCCCTACCAATGTTGACGCGCCTCGATAACCGTTTGCCAAAGCTTAAACCGCTTCGTTTCGACGCGCTTGAGGGCAAAATATCGCTGTTCCTCGCTCATGGGCTTGTTAAAAATGGGTCGCTTATTCCGATGCAGCTTCCGCCGGATGCGTTCGCACAGCCGGACGAGCTTGTCGTAGTCATTTGCCTGGTCAGTCGTCACGGTAAAGTACGCCACGCCGCTCAGCAGCTGTAACTCGTTGCGGCGCTCGGCATCCTTGTGGATCTTCTCGCTTCCGTCGTGAATGGCATCGCTGTCGTAATCAATCAGCGCGGTCAGTACCTCTGGCAGCAGCCCGGCCTTTACTTTATCCATGCCCACCTCGACTTTAGCCGCAAGCGTTATGTCGGGTGTGCGTTCCAACACGCAAAGCCTGCGATTGCGCCATCGTTGTATCCATCGCGGATGAAGACCTTCTTGTTGAGCTCGGCCTTGCCCAATGCATACCCGCCGTAGCGCGTAGGCAGCGACATAAACATGCACAGCCCCGACTCCCTCGGAGAGCGCGACTCCTCGATCACATATGCAAGGAGCGCCTTTGCCTTCGCAAGATCTCTCACCTTGGGGGACTTCTCGATATACGCCGCAATGAGCTCCTTGGTCGTGAGCCTGCCATCGCGCATGCCCGCATCCCTGCTTGTTACCCCACCGGGAGCAAGGTTATCCAGCCGATAGTCCGATGTCATGGCATAGCCGGCATAGATGGCCTCCGCCGCATCGTCATCGTGCGCGGCCTGCAAAAACGCCAGCTCGGGAGAGCACACGTACGCATCCAGATCGCCCATCCAGTGGCCCAGCGAGATAAACGAACCCGCCGGGAGCTCGTTGGTGCACAGGTGCGTCTTAACGTGCTTGCTCCGCCGACGGTCGGCGCGCGACGGCACCAGCAAATCCAACGTATCGATCCCCAGGTCATAGCGATCGATAACCTCCTGCGCTTCTTGATCCGAGAGCGCGCAGGCGCCTGCAATCGACACGACCTCTGGTTTCGAATCCCCAAATCGAGGGTTCGGGACGTGCGCCAAGAGCGCCAGCGCAGCATTATGTGAAACGATAAAGTACCTCATGGCGCGAAGATAGCACGCGCGTCGGTGGCCGTTGGCAGTCCTGCTAAGTTTTCGACAAACAACCGGCGGATTTTCGCCGCGGCGCGTCCAAAGTGCTCATTCGTCGACGTCTACCTGCAAATCCGTCAAGCTTTTGGCAAGGTTGCCGCTCAACTGACCAAAAGCTGACCATTTGCTTGCCTATTTGCTTGACGGCACGCCCCCGCCAAAACACCCAGCGACTTCTTGGACGGTCGAAGCATCCATCCAACGACCGCGCGCCACGCCGCAATCGCCTCGTTAAGACAGCAGACGCCACCGGCCGCCAGTTCAAACACCGCCGGCCCCAACCGCGTGCATCGAGCACCCACCGCTGGGGTATCCTTGGAGCACATGCATCGCAAGCCACACAAAGGAGCCGCCATGCGCACCGAGCTCGATGTTCCCTTTTCGCACAAAGACGAGGCCAAGGCCCTGGGCGCCAAGTGGGACCGGGCCAAGAAGATCTGGTACGTGCCCGATGGCGTCAACCCCGAGCCCTTTGCCGCGTGGCTGCCCGGCGTGGATCGCTCCGACCCCAGCGCGCCCTACATCTACCTGGTGCTGGGCAAGCGCGAATGCTGGAAGTGCCACAAGCAGACGACGGTCGCGGCCTTTGGCATTCCGTATCGGGTGGCCGAGGACTCGGGCAGCAAGGCCGCGCCCAGCGCTGCACCCGCCATGGACGACGCAGGCCACATCGCGATCGATACCGCCCGCGCCAACGCCATAGCCATCGTCCCCGCGCTGGGCTGCGTGCCGGCCGAGATCCGCGACTACCTGCGCGAGCGCTGCGGCTACAAGCCCGTAACGTCGCGCACCACCAAGACCGTATCGCTCGCCAGCACCTGCACCGGCTGCGGCGCGCTGCAAGGCAGCCATTACCTGTTCGAGAAGTCCACGTCGCCGTTTGCGCTCACGGCCATCAACAAGCTGCCCGCGCTGGAGTTCGTGCGCGTGGAAGTCACCGGCGTCTACGGCATCCCCGCCAGCCAAGGCGACTTTGACCAGGCGCTCTTCACCTGGGCACGCGACCACCACACCCAGTTCCATAAGAGTCTGTTTGAGGGGATTTACCTGTAAGGCAAAACTCGAAAATCGAGTCCAGATTTCCTCGAAAATCGAGTGTAAAAATCCTCGTAAATCGAGTACGCGCAGGTAGTTGAATTGCCGACTCGAAGGCTACAGCCCCAGGATGTGCTCCAGATAGCCTTTGTTGAACCAGAACGATTGTCTGGTCATCCAACGTCCGTCGGGCAACTCGTAGGCGTTCCTCGAAATAAGTCACTAAAGTGAACTTACAAACGGAACGGCCCAAACACAATGAGCTCGCATCCTTAATGGAAGCGAGCTCTTTACCGTTACACGAAAATACAAGTGGCTCTAGTTGGAATCGGGAACAACACCGACCAGGTTGAGTGTGACGTTGAACGTCGGAGCATCGACTCCCGTATCCAAGCCTGACATGTTTTGGCAAGCCTCTGTTGTGCCTTCCATCCACATGACAACCTTTAGATTCGTCCCATCGTAACCAATACGCGCCAACTTAGCGGCGTTTACCGATGGTGCAACATACGCGTCGCCAGACCTCGTAGCAGCCCAATTATTACCATCCTCATCCACAAGATCAGTTCCCGAAACGTACGCATACTTCGGCGTCATGGTCTGCGAGAGAGAAGCATCAAACGGGTTGACACAGCTCCAGCCAATGGTCGGGTTGGAATCATTACCGTGGCCATTTGGCTTAATAGGTGCGTAAACAAGCTTAAGTTTGTTATCAATAAGGATTCCAACGCGCAAACTGCCCTTGATCTTATTGAACCATTCATCCGAAGCGCCCTCGGAGGGAGTAATGATAACCGCGCCTTCGCCTTCGGCTCCATCGAGATAAACATCAGCTTCGCCCGTTTGGGTAATGGTGTAGAGGGTATAGTCCGCAAGCGTATAGGCGTAGAATTCATCAGTGCTACCCGCAAGCGAATAATTGCCCTGAGCAATGTCTTTAATTGAAACCTTCTGGTATCCGCTTACATCCGTACCATCCCAAGAAGCAGGGACATACCAGTCCGCAGCATCGTTAGTGGAAGAAGGACTAATTTCATGACCAGACACCGTCGCAGAAGTACGGTGATCGCCGCCGTCATGAATGGGGTCCCCAGCCTTAACTATTTGGAGGACCATTCCGTTTGCCTGCGCACTTATGGAGCTAGAGACAGCGTCAACTCTGGTGTTACTGACGAACCAAGCATAGGTGGCAGACGCAAGCGCGATGCCCGCCATCACTACCGAGAGACTGGCGATGGCCAACTGACGCTTCATCTGATTAATATTCACTGGTCATCTCCTCTCGATATAAAAAAGCGGGGGATTTCTCCCCCGCTCGAATCACAGCTCTTACTCGTGGTTCTTAGCCTCAGAAGTTGCGCTGAAGTTAACCGTAATGGCCTTTGCAGCGTTCTTAAGGTTGGACAGGTTATTAGTCTTAATGGCCTCAGCCTCATCACCGTCGTAGAAAATATACATGTCTACAACGACTTCCTTGGCCTCATCGCTGCCGTCAACCTTTAATGCGATCAAATTATTATCGCTAGAGGCACCGAGAATGGTGAACGGGTTGCCCTGATCCTTGTAACCACACAGGACCCAGTTGTCCCCATGCTTCACAAGGACGCGGAGTGATTTGTCAAACTGAGTATTTCCGGCAGTACCCAAAGAAGCGCTCTCGACAACGAGATCCTTGAGCGTTGAACCCTTGGAGCCGATTCGGAAGGTATTTTTAACAGCATACTGCCCGTCAACAGCCTCATCAGGAGTACCAACGCTGATAGACTTGCCTTTCATGGCACCATTGTTGGCATCCGTGCCAAAAGCCGTGTAGAACGATCCAGCAGTGGCATAGTTTTTATCGGTGCCGCTCTCAGTCGCAAGGGCCCAGTGAGCGGGATAAAGAGCCTTGTTATCAACGGCAGATAGAACAGTTGAAGTCGCAGTCGTGGAGTCCTGACCGTCGGTCGTCTTCTCGCGGATATACATAAACGCCGCGTTCGACTGAGCGGAGATCGTGCTCGTGGTGGCGTCGACCTTGTTGTTCGTCACAAACCATGCGAAGGTGGCGGAGCCGAGGGCTACGGCTGCCACGAGGACCATGGCGATGGCGGCGCCCATTTGCTTCTTTAGTGCCTTGGTATCCATGCGGACCCCTTTCTTTCCCCATTCATCCCAGATGACCCTCGAGAAGCCCGGAAGGGGAGCCCGCGCTTTCGTGTTGGATGTCGCTTGTCCATCCTTTAGACATGGAATTGAGAATACCACAATTCTTACGATTTCCTTATGAGTTTTCGACAGCCTACATTCCGGCAGATTCATAGGTCTACCTCGAGTTATATATGGTGCTATGTGAACATCGTTTGCCTTATTTAATCTCTCTCCCGCGCAGTCATAAGCCCCTCTTAAGGCTTGCGACCGCAGCGCCACGCCATCGCATACATTCACCCTCCGCCGAGCTTCGCCCGAGCCTCTCCCCACTCGCTATACTGGTGTGACACGTGTAATTTCTGCCTGCTTAGCGAGCTATTTGTTGGGAGGGCCCATGCCTGCCGCCAATCAACCCAAGGGAAGCGTTTCCACCGGATCGATCAAGCCGGTGACGCGCAAAGCCGTTCGTTGCCAGCGCGAAGTCGCTTGGCTGGTCACGCAAGCGGCCGGCAAGCTCGTCGCCACCACCGACGACGTCAACGCGCCCACGCCCAGCTTTGTGCTGGCCGCGGCGCTGTCGTTCGCCCGTGAACAGGAGCAGGCCGCACGTGACCGTGGCGACGTAATCGACTACAAGGCCGTCATGGGCCCCGACCTTGCGAGCTTTTGTGCGGCTGCGGGGCTGCCCGCAGCGCCCAACACGCTTTCGGACGCGGGCTACATGTTCACGCTCTCGGGCGCGGACCTCATCCGCGACCTCTACGCCTACTGTAGCGACCCGGGCGAACGCATGGGAGACGCGGCGCAGGTCAAGCCGGGCTACGCAATCAAGCTCGCGCTACGGCTGTTCTTGCTGGACGGCGCCGCTGGCAACGGCGCTACCTCCGCAGACAACGCCTCCGCATAACAAAAGCGCCGGGCCAGGAAATCAGTCCCGGCCCGGCGCTTGTTCGTTCTACTTGTCCTCATCCCCTGCGGGCGAGTTCTTTTGGTTGCGGCGGTTACTCCAAGTCACGTTGTGTTCCTTGTAGTAATCGGGCGCCTCGTTGCCGCTCGCGCTAATGGGGTCGTTGCCGGTGAGGGTGTCGGCAATATCCTGCACGAACTTAACGAACAGGCTCGAATCGTCGGTCTCGGACGAATCAAAGTCAAAACCAAACTCCACCGCGCCGCCAATAATCTTGTCCACGCACTCCGGGTCGTCGCCATCCAGCCAAATGACCACGGTGTACTTGTCCACATCGCCCACGCGGAAGTTCTTGTGGCTGATGGTCGTCACCACGTCTTTAGACGCAAACGGCTCGGTGTTGGGCTCGGGGTTGCCATCGGTCGCTGCCGCCGCATAGGTCGTAGGTTCGCCGTTGCGATACACCCTCACGCGCGCGGCCTTCTCCACGCCCTTGCTGGCGCTGACCACCTTGAGCTTGGCGCTATAGCCCAGATCGGTCTTGCCGGCGTTGCGGATATAGAAGGTGTACGCCACGTAGTTTTTGCCGTTGTGGCTGCCGTCGATGTCGTCCAGGTTGTCGGGCAGGTCCTCGGCAGCGATATTGGTGCCGTTGTCCAAGGCGTCGGCGGCCAGGCGCGCGGTGGCGTTGTTAAAGTCGCCATTGTCGGCAATGGCAACGCCGCGGCGGAACAGCTCCAGGCGGTTGAGGTTGATGGTGAAGTTACCCATGTTTTCCTGCATAAACGACAGGGCGAACAACACGCCAAAGGCAAGCGCCAGCACCACGAGGGCCTTTTGCAGCTTGTCCATGCGCAGCAGCGCCGCGCCGATGCGCTCCATGCGACGCTTGGGCATATACATGGATACGACCGCGTCGGGGTCGATGTCGTCGAGGTCCTGGTCGGCCAACGCCTGCTCCAACTCCTCGATGCGCACCACGCCGCGGAGGTTGCGTTTGGGTTTGCGCTTGGGTTTGCCGAAGCGCTTGCGGGAGGCGGGAGTCTGCTCGGGCGCGGGGTCCTCGCCGGGCGCGTCCTCGGCATTGGCACCGGGTACGTCCTGCGACGTGTCCTCGGGCTGACCCTCGGGCAAATCCTCGGCAGCTTGATCTTTGTTGTCGTTACGCTTGAACAGTGCCATGGCGATCAGAGCTTATATTTGGCGCGGATGTAGCCGACGTATTCTTTGACGAGCTCGCGCTCCATGTCGTCGGCGTAACGGAACTGCAGGCCGCAGACGTTGCGGTACAGGCTGCCCTTGGGCGAGCGGCGCACCCAGCACACGATGCCCAGCTGCTCGGGCAGCTCGTGCCGCTCGCCCTGCAGGCGGATCGCGGGCATTTGCACGGCCAGGGCCTCGCCCACATCGGGGTAATCGTTGAGGTAGATAGCCAGGCCACCGGCCGAGACGTCGATGGTCATGGCGTCCTCGGGCTCGGGGGTCGGCGCGTTGTCGCGCTGGTAGATCAGGCGCATGGCGACCTTAAAACGCTCGTCGCGGCGCTTGACAAAGCTGCGCTGCTCGGTGACTTTGCGCATTTTCCAGTAGGTGCGGATGCCCTTTTTCTCGACCGACTCGGGGTAGCCGGCGAGCACGAACGTCTCCTCGCCCACTTTGTATTGCAGCAGGAGCTTTTGGTTTTCGTCCATAATGAGCGGCTTGCCGGCGAGCATGGGCGCACTCATAAGGAAGTACGCCTCGTCCAGGTTCTCTTTGTACGTGGCGAGCATGTTGAAGTCGGTTTTTTGGCCCATGGGCACGTCGTATGCCACCTGAAGCTTGGTCCCCGGCGTTATCTGTTGCTCTGCCATGTATTCTCCCCTAGTCGCGGGCGCCGATATCATCGTCGTGCGCGATGCACATTGGGCTATTGTAACTGCTTTGCCGCAGGTTTCGATGTGCAGCGCGTGAAATGGCGGGATGTGAGGCGGGGCAGCCACTAGTGCAGCTGCTCTGCGCGCCCTGTTAGTCGATACTTGCGGTTACGGCTCGTCGCCGCGGCCGTAGGCTCTAGCTTGCCCTGCGCGATAAGCGCATTGACGCGCGTCCTAACCTGGGAGACGGTGAGTCCCGTGCATTCTGCCAGTTCACGTGTTCCCAGTTCGCCGTTGCGCTTGAGTGCCGCCACAATTAAGTCCCCGCCATGATCGATTTGCTCAACCTTCGCTCGGTAGAGGACAACCTTAAACCGGTCGAAACCCGGGCAAAACAATGGCTCAGCCAGACCGTGCGCACGCATGGCATCTAGCATCATTGGAATGCCCGACCCGTTGCCTTCGGCAGGAGAGCCCGCGCCGTCGGGCAATGGGACAAGCGACATGAGCTTCACAAGCGTCGCATTGCGACATCGGGAGCTGCCGTCAAACAGGTTCTCGCGAGTCTTTCCTCCGTATAGGCCGCCGGGGTTCGTCACCTCGATACGGTCATCAAAGACGTCAACAGCGATCGACTGCCCACAGAACCGATCTCCGTATTCTCGGTGGATTACGGCGTTGGCGATTGCCTCGCGCAGGACCTCCTCGGGAATCTCCAGCGAGTCGACACGCGAGACGCCTTGGATCATCGAGGTTCGCCGCAAATTCTTGGCGACTGCCGCGACGGCATCCGAGATCATTTCGCCCAACGTTCCCTCGCAGATCGTACGGTCCATGAACCTCAGCGACCCCGCCGTGCCTTTCCGGGTCCCCGCATAGACAGCCATGTCGATAAAGAGCTTGGGATAAAACTGCTGAGGGTAGGTGCCCGCAACTAGGAGTCCAGCCTTGGTGACATTGCCCTGGGAATCAAGGAAATTTAGGCGCTCCAGCTTCGTTTGTTTGTCCGGCGCGCCGCGCATTGCCCGAGGCGTCAACGAGAAAGCCCGATCTATCGTACGGTCGACCAGCGCCTCGTCGAGATCGTCCGCACCCGCGCCCGCCACCGCGTCGCGATCGCTCGGAGTCGCTCGACCGTATGACGCCAATGCGAGCACCTCGGTCGACGAAAGCGGGACATCTTTGTCATCGATGCGTTTGTAGCTGCCGCCTTGAGCGCCCCGCTCTATGACATAGCAAGGCTTGCTCGACGGGTCGAGCTCCTCAATCGTGATGACCAGAACCACGGTGCCCTGGAGCTCCACGCGCTCAATGGTGTATTTGGGCGGATTGGCCAGCTTTCCGCGACCGCCGGCATCGCCCATGCCCGCCACGAATTGGTTGAGCACTTTCTCGGTCTCAAAGTTCTCAACCGGGACAAAACCCGCGCGCTCGCTCACGCCGAGCACGATAATTCCGCCGGCGGTATTCGCGAATGCGCTAACCGTTTCCCATACGTCGCGAGAAAGCGTCGTGGCGCTCTCCTTGACCTCGACGTTAAGATCGTCCGAGCCCATGCGCCTTAAAGACTCGAGCAGACCGGTCAGCTCGTTTTCGTTCATCTGCATGTCCTTTCGCTCGGCCCGGCGGAGAATGCCGCGAATAGATTTCCTTCGTCTCTCAGTTATCTCTCGTAATTATCTCTCATCTTTCTGCTATCTCTCATATTAGAGATAAGTGAGAGATGAAAGATAAGATATCTGCCATTTGTTTCATTTAAACATGTTTTTGCTGGTAGAACAATCAGTATTGAGACAATACCATGATTGCTTGTCTCTTTGCTGCTCAGTTATCTCTCGTATTTATCTCTCGTCTTTCTGTTATCTCTCGTATTAGTGACGAATGAGAGATGAGAGATACGTGAGTGATGGACGAGCGTGGTTTTTTTGAACGGGCGGATAATCCCTCAAACAAAAAACGGGGCCGGCCTTACGCCGAGCCCCGTTTTCAAACGGTCAGTTAGTTATCCAACGCGCGAGCATAGCAGTCAACTTTACGCCGCCGCGAACACTCCCAAGCCCGTTCCGATGATGCAGATCGCGAAGATGCCAATAATAATCCAAATGGTCTTGACACCCTTTTTATAGAGGGCAACGCAAGCGAACGTTGCCAGCAAGGGCAGCAGACCGGGGAAGATCGAATCGAACAGATCCTGCAGGACAATCTCGGAACCACCCACATCAAAGGTCAAAGCCGTGGACAGCGAGACCTGTGCCGCAATCATGGCGCCGATAACGGTCATTCCGAGGACACCGGCAGCATGCGTCATGCGAGACATGAGGTTGTTCTCTTCGGACTGCTGCAGGAACTTGGTTCCCAGGTCGTATCCCAGATGGGCTGCGACGATACGCGTTGCAAAGTTAATAACGGAGTAGAGAAGGAAGACGGAGACGGGAGGGGCGAGCGCGACGGCAGTTGCCGTGCCCGTACCCGTAATGACGGCAAACGCGCAGCCAAGCACGCCGAAGGCATAGACCTCGGGAGGAACCGCCGCGCCGACCATGATGGCGCCCATGAACATGGACTCCAAAGCAGCGCCGACGATAACTCCCTGCTGGACATCGCCAAGGATCAAGCCGACAAACAGGCTCGTAAACAGCGGACGACCAAGCATCGTAATGCCAAATGCTTGCTCGTCCATAGACGCCATAATACGACCAGCGCAACTAGGAGGTACTGGGCAACTATTCTGATTAACCCCAGAAATAAGCCTGCAGGCGAGACGTTCAGAACAGCTCGCCTGCAGGCAACAGCAGCAATTTGAAAGGATTAATAGTTCATCTGGTGATAGTAGCGACGCGTGGTGAGCGGGTGGTTGCGGACGTGCTCGAGATGGCAGCTCAGGCGCTCGGTGATGGTGTAGGTGACCATCGGGGAGACGATCTTGCGGAACTCGGGGTCGCTGAACGGCAGCTCGACCTCGGCGGTGTCGAACTTGTTCACGCGGACATGGACGCCCTTCTCGTCGGCGAGCATGTGGGTGAAGTTGTCCACGCGGTCCATGAGCTTGCGGGTGTCGTCCTCGCCGTAGAGCATGATGAGGCTCGTGCCCTCCTCGCACAGCTCGATGGTGCCGTGGAAGAACTCGGCGGCGTGGATGGACTTGGTCTTGATCCACTGCATCTCCTCGAGGATGCACATGGCGTAGTCGTAGGCCTCGCCCCAGAGCATGCCGGAGCCGATCACCATGTGGTAGTCGGTGTCCTTGAAGTCCTCGGCCATGGCGGCGCAGCGCTCGTCCTGGGCGTCCTTGGCCTTGATGAGGTACGGGGCGATGTTGCCGAACTCCTCCATGAAAGTGTCGTACTTGGGGAAGGCGCCGGCGTTCTTGAGGAAGCGGGCGACCAGCGTGATCTGGTAGGTGTAGATGGCCTCGCACAGGACGTCGTCCTCGGCGAAGCTGAAGAACTTGTAGTCGGCGTACTCGGTGGCCGGGGTGTTGTCGTTGGAGACATACATCAGCGTGCGGGCGCCCTGCTCCTGGCAGAACTTGGCGGCCTCGATGATCTCGGGGGTGGTGCCGGTGCGGGTGGAGAAGACGCAGACCGAGTCCTTGTTGAAGGCCTTGGGCGGGCACGCGAGGAACTCAGCGGCGATCTCGCAGTGGACGTCGACGTCGGCCGTGGTGGTCTCGACCCAATACTTCATCGGGAGCGTGTGGGCCCAGGTGCCGCCGCAGCCGATGAAGAAGATGTTGGAATAGCCCTGCTCGCAGACCTTGTCCACGGCAGCCTCAATCTGAGGACGGAGAGCGAGGGCATCGCTCACAACCTTCTCGTAACGAGGCTCATCGAAATTGAACATCCCTTACTCCTAACTCACTTAGATGAACCCTTCATTCATCCCATAACGTTATAATACTTTATATAACTAACTATGCAAGTATTATTTTGGTCCTGTTCTCTCATCAAGCCCCTTAAAACAACAATCGGCGTTGTTGGACACAGCGTGCAAGTTCATTGAACGATTCAATATGCATCGTCTCTAGTTAAATGACGTCTTATGCAAATACCTTTAATCCGCTTGGGGCCGACGAATCTTTTGACTGTCCGCAGAAGCTTTCCCGAAATTCCCCATGGATAGACGCACTGGCAATCGCTTCGTTATCTGGCTTATTGCGCATTGCCGGGGCGTCTGGGAGAAAGCGCAATCTACCGCGTGGTCAGCTAGCGTTTCATCGGAATCGACCGCATCCGCGCCAAATACTAAATCGCAATCGTTGGAACTCGTCCGATCATATGGTGGCAATTTCTCGCCTTAAAAATGAGCACGAAATAAGGGGGCGGCTGTTTGCAACTTGCTTTATTCGTAAGTGTTTTTACTGAAAAAACAATCACCAACCAAACAGCACTATTAACAGCACTATTAATTGTTTGGCTCTTTGCTGTACAGCCATCTTTCGTATACGCCTCTCGTCTATCTCTCGTCTCACGGTTGGAGACGAAAGGTGTGCGGGAGTGGATAATTGGACGGCATTTGGGCCTGCGACGGATTATTTCGTCCGAAAATCCACGCTCATTTGGCGGGACACGCGGGGCCCATGCCAATCCGCCAGCATCGTCTCCAGTTCGCCGCAGAGCCGCGGCCCCATATGGGTATACTCTCGAGGATTCGACTCGATTCGCCCCCGCTGGGGCGTCAAAGGAGACTACATATGTCCACTACCTCAACCGACCCGCGCGCCGCTGCTGCCGCGCTGCTAGTGCCCGGCACCACCTGCCACGGCTTTGCCGTCGAGCGTTGCGAGACCGTGCCCGAGCTCGACTCGGACGCCTACGTGCTGCGCCACACCGCCTCGGGCGCTCGCCTGCTGTACCTGGCATGCGACGACGAAAACAAGGCCTTTGCCATTGGCTTTAAGACGCCGCCGGCCGATTCCACCGGCGTGTTCCATATTCTTGAGCACTCGGTGCTGTGCGGATCGGCCAAGTTCCCCGTCAAGGAGCCGTTTGTCGACCTGATCAAGAGCTCCATGCAGACGTTCCTCAACGCCATGACCTACCCCGACAAAACCATCTACCCCGTTGCCACCACCAACGAGCAGGATCTGTACAACCTGATGGACGTGTACCTGGATGCGGTGTTCAACCCGGCTATCTACACTAAGCCCACCATTTTTGAGCAGGAGGGCTGGCACTACGAGTTGGACCTGCCAGAGGGCGCCGAGGGCGAGGGCGACGGCAGCTCCGCGAGCCTGCGCGAGGGCACGCTGCGCTATAACGGCGTGGTGTTCAACGAGATGAAGGGCGCGCTGTCCGACCCTATGAGCGTGCTGGACGACGCCGTCAACGCCGCGCTCTATCCCGACACCGCCTATGCGCACGAGAGCGGCGGTGACCCACGCGCGATTCCCGCGCTCACCTACGAGCAGTTCCTGGACACGCACGCGCGCCACTACAACCCTTCCAACTCCTATATCACGCTCTACGGCGACCTGGACGTGAACCGCGCCCTGGCCTTTTTGGACGAGCGCTATCTGTCGCAGCCGAGCGCCGCGAGCCGCCGCATGGACGCCGCCATCGCCGCCGGCGAGGACCCATCCACGCTGGCACCCAATCCGCTGGGCGTGCAGGCGCCTGTGACCTGCGAGTATAAGCGCGTCGAGATGGCCACCACGCCCGAGAACGCCCTGGTGGGCCTGGGCCTGGTGCTGGGTAGCGCGCTCGACCGCAAGCGCACAATCGCGGCGGACATCCTGTTCGAAGCACTGCTGGGCTCCAACGAAGCGCCGGTTAAGAAGGCCATTCTTGCTGCTGGCCTGGGCGGCAACGTGGTGAGCTACACCGCGGCCGAGAGCCTGCAGCCCTACGAGCTCATCATGCTGCAAAACGCGCAGCCCGGCGTGGCGCGCGAGCTGCGCCGCGTGTTCCAGGCCGCCTGCCGCGACCTGTGCGAGCACGGCGTTCCGCGCGAGCGCCTGGAAGCCATCATCAGCAGCAACGAATACGACCTGCGCCAGCGCGACTACGGTATCGCCGACGGCGTGGCCATTGCGTGCGACGCGCTGAGCACCTGGCTCTACGATGACGACGCCGCGACGCTGGCGCTCAAGTACGGCCCGGTGTACGAGGAGCTGCGTGGCGAGCTGGACGGCAGCTACTTTGAGGACCTGCTGCGCGAGCTCGTGCTGGAGAACGACCACATGGCGCTCGTCGAGCTGGTGCCGGTAGACGCTGCCGAGGGTACGGAGGGTGCCGAAGCCGCCGAGCTGGCAGCCAAGCGCGATGCCATGACCGATGCCGAGCTGGCCGATGTGATCGAGCGCACGGCCGTACTGCGTGCCGCGCAGGAGGCGGAAGACACACCCGAGGCCAAGGCCACGCTGCCGCGCCTGCGTGTGTCCGACATTGGCGAGGCGCGCCCCGAGCCGCCGCTGGTCGTGGACACCACTGCTCCCATCCCCTGCCTGCGCCACAGCATCCCCACCAACCGCCTGGCCTACGCCATGCAGTATTTCGACCTGAGCTGCGTCGCGTTTGAGGACCTGCCCTATGTGACGCTGCTCTGCCGCCTGCTCAAACAGCTGCCCACGAGCGAGCACTCGGCCGAGGAGCTCGATAACTTGCTTGCCGGCAAGCTGGGCTTTTTGAGCTTTACGACCGAGGTCATGACCCAGCCCGACGTGGACAGCGTGCGCCCTTATCTGTTGGTGAGCGCCGGCGCCCTGTCCGAAAAGATCGACGCGCTGGCGAGCCTGCCGCGCGAGGTGTGGTCGAGCACGCTTTTGCTCGATGCCGACGCCGACCGCGTGCGCGACGTGCTCACGCAGATCCGCATTGGGCTCGAGCAGGGCTTTATCAACAACGGTCACTCGGCGGCGCTCGGTCGCGCGATGAGTTACAGTTCGCCTTCGGCCGTGGTGCGCGAGCAGCTTTCGGGCGTGGACTTCTACCTGTTCCTGCGCGATCTGCTCGAGCACTTTGACGAGCGCGTGGACGGGCTGCGTACCAAGCTTGCCGAGCTGGCAGGCCGCATCTTTGTGGCCGATGGCTGCATGGCGAGCTTTACCGGCAGCGACGAGGACTTTAACGCATACTGGGCCGCCGCGGGCGACCTGGGGCTGGACGCTGGCGACGGCGCCGATGCCGGCCGCGACGCGCTCGTGGTGCCGGCGCCGTGCGACCGCCACGAGGCCTTTGTCATCCCCAGCGACATCTGCTTTGCGGCAAGCGCGTGCGATCCGCGCCGCCTGGGCATTGACGTGACGGGCGCCTGGGCGGTTGCCGCCAACGCGCTCTCCTACGACTACCTGTGGAACGAGATCCGCGTGAAGGGCGGCGCGTACGGCTGCGGATTCCGCGCGGCCGGCGAGCGTCAGGCGGCGTTCTACACCTACCGCGACCCGGCAATCGACCCCTCGATTGAGCGCGTGGCGCGCGCAGGCGAATGGCTCGGCAGCTTTGAGCCCGACGAGGCCTCCTTTGAGGGCTTTATCGTGAGCTGCGTGAGCGGCATGGACGCGCCGGTAAAGCCGTACGCGCTCACCAAGCGCCGCAACACGACCTACCTGGCCGGGCTCGATCCGCATGCGCGCGAGGAGCGCCGCTCCCAGATGCTCGCCGCCACGCCCGGTGAGCTTCGCTCGCTCGGCGCCGACGTGACGCGCATCGCAGCCGAGTCGCCAACCTGTGTCTTTGGCGGCCGAGACGTCATCGCCAAGAGCAACGCCGGCTTTAACGTCGTTGACCTGATGGGCTAACGCACAGCAAAGGTAGATTTTTGGGACATGCCTGAAAATCTACCTTTTTCTTTTTCCGCTGCTTAGGCGGGGCAGCTCACCCCGTCCCACCAGTTTGTCTAAATCTGTAACATCTAGGCGGCAATATTGGCTCCAGATGTTACAGATCGAGACGTTTCCGAATGGCGCCGCCCCTTTGTCTCAATCTGTAACAGCTAGGCCCATTTTTGCCGAGTTACTGTTACAGATCGAGACAAACCGCCGCAGACACCCGCCCCACCAGCAAAACCCCCACGAAGGGGCAGGTGCCTTTGCGTTGATTCGAACACTTGTTCTATACGTACACATGTTCTATAGTAGGGGTGCTTGCATCGGACTTAAATTGCAACTAAGATATAGTTGCAGAATGTGAGGCGGGATGACTCGGACCGATAAACTCATCGCCCAACTGCTTAGCTGCCCTTCGACGTATCGGTATACCGATTTTTTAAAAGTCATGGCTTCATATGGCTTTGAAATGGACAACAAAGGCAAGACATCCGGATCGCGCATTCGCTTCTACAGGCCATCAGATGGCAGGATGTTCGTAATGCACGCGCCACATCCATCTGACGAATTGACGGCGGGGACCATTCGAAACATCGTTCGATTTCTGCAAGATGTCGGAGGTAGTCATGAGTAACGTTTTGGCATACAAGGGTTATTTCGCCCCAGTCGAGTTCGATGCCGAACAGCATGTGCTAACAGGTATGGTCACCGGCATTAGGGATGCAATTGTGTTTGAAGGCTCTACGGTTAAAGAAGTGGAACAATGCTTCCACGACGCCGTCGACGATTACCTTGAGTTTTGCGCCGAGAAGGGCAAGGAACCCGAGCGGGCTTTTAAGGGGTCGTTCAACGTAAGAACGGGCTCTGAGCTCCACAAGCAAGCAGCGCTGGCAGCGGCAAAGAAGGGTGAGTCACTCAATAAGTTTGTGACTGAGGCGATTGCTGCGGCGTTATAGCATTAACGCACAGGCCCAAACAACCACAAAGGGCGCAGTTCACAGGCATATTTGCGGTGACTTTACTGCCCATATCGCGTTTGCCCAGATAAAAGCTGCCAAAATAAACCTGTCCCTTTTTGGTAGGTTTGGGAGATGAGACTGGGATGGATAAGGCTGAGTTGCGGCGGGCAGTGATTGCTCGGCGCGATGCTATTGATCTGGATGTTCGGGCAGCGAAGTCTGCTGTTGTATGCGCGCGGCTTGTTGAGCTGATGGAGTCCAGCGGCACTGCGGACCAACGCACCGTTGCCGTCTATGCCGCCATGGGTTCCGAGGTCGACCCAGCCGCGTTTGCCGCCGCGGCCGTCGCGCGTGGCTGGCGCGTGGCCTATCCGTGCATGCTCTCGGCAACAGACGCCATGGCTTGTGGCCAGCGCATGTGCATGCGGGCAGTCTCTGCCGGCGATGCGTCCGAGGCCCCGTTTATCGCCCACCCTACGCGGGCCTTCGCAGCCACGGACGTCGACAGCGTCCGCTTCCCCATCGTGCCCGCCGCCGAGCTCGACATGGTTGTCGTGCCGCTCGTGGCTTTCGACCGCACCGGCGCGCGCCTGGGCTACGGCGGAGGCTGCTACGACCGCTACCTGCCCACGGTCTCGCCCGCATGCCAAATCATCGGCATCACCTTCGACGAACAGCGCGTCGACCACGTTCCCACCGACGCCCACGACCTGCCACTGCCCAACTTCGTCAGCGCCTAGCCGCCGCTGTATCGCACCCGCAAGATGAGCGTGGAAAATCTCCCACTTTGAGCCCCCTTACGAGCCAAAAACGGGAGATTATCCACGCTCATTCAACAAGCGTCCGAAAATCCACGCTCGTCCGTCCGATTTTCCACGCTTGTGCAGCCAAACGCCCTGCAACTGCCTCAGCACGCACGCGGCACGCCGGCGACCTTGAGCTTGCGATCGAGCTTTGTCGGATCCCTTAGATCATCCCAGCACAAGCGCACGATCTTGCAGTTATCAAGCAGCGAAAGCCTCGACTCGCGCTGGCGCTCATCGAACTGCGCCTTCGCGAGCTTGCCCTCCTCCGCCGCCTTCTCGCTTTTAACAAATCCGTCGAACTCCCCGATAATCAGCCGGTCGCCCACGCGCCACAAGTAGTCGACGCGATACGGTCGTCCCGGCTCAACCGGGTCGAACAGCTCAACTTGCAACTCCGGCGTCTGCCAGCCGCGCTCGATCATCAGGGCACGCGCCTTGGACTCGCCGCCGCTTTCCGACAGCCCATCGGCACATCGTGCAACCCTGCGCGCCGTCACAACACCGCGACGATTCAGGCCAAGCTTGTCGACAGTCTCAACGAGATGCTCCTTCGACAAAAGTTGCTCATGGAGCGCCGAATCCGCGATGATCAGTCCCTCGGCAAACGATGCATCGACCAAGCAATCCGTAATCGTTTGATCGATATCGGTCACGGCAATATCCATCTCGCTGGCCCGCGTTCGATAAGCATACCGATGACGAATGACCTGAGAGCCCGGCGTCGTCGATTGGGCTGGCATCGCGGCGATATGGATGTGCGTCAAATTGGCATGCGAAACCGAAAGGCCATAGATAACAGCCGCCGTATAGGAGCAAAATGTCCAGTCGGGGTGCTTTTGCGCAAGCGCCCGCACCCGATGCAGATAACGCTGCCGAAACTTGAGCTCGGACCAGTATTCCGGACGCGCATACAGCCCCGGCATGACCGCTTCGAGACTTCCCGCCTCCGCCCGCCGCTCAATCTGCTTTGCCTCCGCCGCCGTGCGCGCGTACACGCAGCTCATCTGCTGTTCGCATGCTTTAATGTGACTTGCAAGCCTTTGATTCGCCGTCATGTTTCCCATGTCGCCTCCCAAATCTTGGAACGGCGCAAACGTACCAGACGGTTTCATGCGAAGTCTGACCAAATACCGTCCAGGCGCTGACCAAATGCTTGACGGTTTTGGGCGTTTTAGGCTGATGTCTTATATCTGCAGGTAGGGCGGTTGTCGAGAGGTCCCTGTCTCCACATTTTGAGGCCTTGGTCCATCGGATTATCAGAAAGAAAAACCCGTCGAGATTCAAGACTACGCCAAATGCGACTTTGCCTCTGCACGCACCGTCGCTTAGCCGAGCCATCGGCATCTACATGCCTAAAAAATGAGCGTGGATAATCTCCTGTTTTGAGCCTAGTTTCAAGCCAAAAGTGGGAGATTATCCACGCTCGATTTGTAAATGTCCGAAAATCCACGCTCGTCCGTCCGGATATCCACGCTCGTCACGCCGCCGGCACAGCAGCAGCCGTAGCCTAGTGCTCCTCGCCGGCGCGGGCCAGGTCGTAGGGCGTGGTCTGGTAGACGTAGTAGTTGAGCCAGTTGGTGTAGAACAGCTGAGCCTGGCTGCGCCAGACGTTGCGCGGCTCGGCGGTGGGGTCGTCGCTCGGGAAGTAATGCGCCGGCACCTGAGGGTTGAGCCCGCGCTTAACGTCGCGCTCGTACTCCAGACGCAACGTGTCGGTATCGTACTCGGGATGGCCAAATACAAAGAAGCGACGGCTGTCGGTCGACTTGACGATGTACAGGCCCACCTCGTCGGACACGGCCACGACCTCAAGCTGCGGCTCGGCCTCCACATCCTCGCGGCGCACATCGGTGTTGCGCGAATGCACGGCATAGAAACGGTCGTCAAAGCCGCGGACCAGCGGGCTTTGCGGCTTCACCAGATAATGCTCAAATACGCCGCTCGCCTTTGTCGGCAGGTCGTACTTCTGGATACCGTAATGATGGTACAGACCTGCCTGTGCGCCCCAGCAAATGTGCAGCGTAGAGTGCACGTGCGTGGTGGACCAATCCATGATCTGGCAGAGCTCGGGCCAGTAGTCGACCTCCTCGAACGGCATCTGCTCCACCGGGGCGCCCGTGATGATCAGGCCGTCGTAGTGGATGTCGCGGATGTCGTCGAACGTGCGGTAGAACGTCTCCAGGTGGCCGGCGCTCACGTGCGTGGCCTCGTGCGTCTTGGTACGCAGCAGGTCCACCTCCACCTGCAGCGGCGTGTTGGAGAGCTTGCGCATGATCTGCGTCTCGGTAGCGATCTTGGTGGGCATGAGGTTGAGGATGAGCACGCGCAGCGGACGGATGTCCTGGTGCAGCGCGCGGTACTCGGTCATGACAAAGATGTTCTCGCTCTCGAGCTGCGCGGCGGCAGGGAGGGCGTCGGGAATGCGAATGGGCATGAATGCTCCTTACGAGTCAGTTGCAACTATGGTACAACGACCGGCTCCATCCGCGCGAGCACATCGCCCAGCGATGCCGTCAGCAGCCCAAATCACTCCAAAAGTAGAGATTAAGGCATGTCCCAAAAATCTACGGCGCTTTAGCCTAGCAAAGTGGCAGCAGGACGCTACAATGGTTCGACGCGAAAAACTCGGCCGAAAGGATACATATATGTACCAGACGCGTAAGATCGGTGTGGTCGGCCAGGGCCACGTAGGAGCACATGTCGCCAACAGCCTGCTCATGCAGGGCATTGCCGATGAGCTGTACCTGTGCGATATCAACGAGGCCAAGGTGACGTCCGAGGTCCAGGACCTGCGCGACTCCCTTTCGTTTGTCCCGTACAACACCAAGATCGTCAACTGCTACGACCACTACGAGGAGCTTGCCTGTTGCGACGTCATCGTCAACGCCGCCGGCAAGGTCGCGCTGGCCGCCGGCAACCGCGACGGCGAGCTGTTCTTTACCACCGACGCCGCCCGCACCTTTGCCAAGCGCATCGTCGACGCCGGCTTTGACGGCATCTTCGTGAGCATCTCCAACCCCTGCGACGTCGTGTGCACTGAGCTGTGGCACCTGACCGGCTACGATCCCAAGAAGATCATCGGCTCGGGCTGCGGCCTGGACTCCGCCCGCCTGCGCACCGAGATCTCCAAGAAGGTCGGCGTGAGCCCCAAGTCCATCGACGCCTACATGATCGGCGAGCACGGCTTTAGCCAGCTTGCCGCCTTTAAGGCCGCAACCATCGCCGGCAAGAGCCTTAACGAGCTTCAGGCCGAGAACCCTGATAAGTACGCTTTCGACCACATGGAGGTCGAGGAGCTCGCACGCAAGGGCGGCTACGTAACCTACCAGGGCAAGCAGTGCACCGAGTACGCCGTCGCCAACTCCGCCGCGCGCGTCTGCGCTGCCGTTCTGCACAACGAGCACGCCGTGCTTTCCGCCTCCACGCTTATGACCGGCCAGTATGGCGAGGAGGGCATCTTCACATCCCTGCCGTGCGTGATTGGCGCCGAGGGCGTCGAGGAGGTCTACGCCCTCGACCTGTCCGAGTACGAGCTCGAGGGCTTCAGTGGGCCGCAACGCTACGTTAATCATCGGGCTGACCCCCGATCCTGATGGGCTATTGCCGGCAGGTGACGAACA
>URMO01000033.1 GCA_900549085.1 uncultured Collinsella sp.
ATTTGTTATCAAAAGACTAATCGAAATCGCTGAAACCCGCATAAACACTGGCTTTTTTAAGCAACTCGATTTATTCACTTACTGTTGAAGCTGGTGGTTTGCAGGCTCAAAGGCGGTTGAGTTTCAAAACGGGCGTTTTTCGGCGATATCGAGCCTCCAAAGGCGGCTCTCCGTGCCCCTTGGGACAAAAATAAAAACTCAATACTCTGAGTTTGAAAATGGTTTTTGAAGTTGTCCCAGCTTTTGTCCCCGAAGCCGATGAAACGCGACGTCGCGTCATTCAGCGGCACTCACTTCGAGATGCCGCCGAAAACTGGGTGCAACTGGAGTGACGAGACGGCAAAACTATAACCACCGAGTGGGAATAGAACAGACGTTCGATTCTGTGTTATAATATCCTGCAATGGGCGCGGCCTCTTCCGAAGCCGCGCCCATTGCTATATTTGGTCGGATATCGACGGAAACCCAAGCTCAGGGAGGTTTGTTGCGATGGCATACGATTTCAAGAAGGAGTTCAAGGAGCTCTACAGGCCGTCCGGCAAGCCGAGCGTCGTAACCGTTCCGCCTATGAGCTACGTCGCCGTGCGGGGCAAGGGCAATCCCAATGCCGAAGGCGGCGAGTACCAGAACGCGTTGCCGCTGCTCTACGGCGTCGCTTATACCATCAAGATGTCGAAGAAGGGCCCGCGAGAGATCGAAGGCTATTTCGACTTCGTCGTGCCTCCGCTCGAGGGCTTCTGGTGGCAAGACCGCACCGATGGCGAGATTGATTATGCGCGGAAGGATGACTTCAACTTCATCTCGTGCATCCTTCTGCCCGATTTCGTCACTCGCGAGGACTTCGACTGGGCAGTTTCGGAAGCTGCCGCCAAGAAGAAGCTGGACTTCTCGTCGGTCGAGCTGCTGAGGGTCGACGAGGGCCTTTGCGTTCAGTGCATGCATACCGGGCCTTACGACGACGAGCCGGCGACCATAGACGCCATGCGCACATTCGCGGCGGAACGGGGCTACGCCCCCGACTTCTCCGAAGCCCGTCTGCATCACGAGATTTACCTCTCCGACCCGCGCAAGTGCGCGCCGGAGAAGCTCAAGACCGTGATCCGTCATCCCATAAAGTTGATTTAGCGAAGCGAGTGACGCCGATCGCTTCGGCTTTTTGGGCGCTCGCCGTGGCGTGGGCGGCAACGGGACGCGCCCTGCGACCGGTGGCGGAGGCCGAGGCGCGGGAGCGCGCGTTCGTTTGCACCGCCTCGCACGACCTCGTCACCCCGCTCATGGCGGCAACCGCGAACTGCGACGTGCTTGAGGCGGAGTCATCAGATCAGGCCGGCCTTGCGTCCTGGGTCGCCAACATCCGTGCAGCGGCGGACGAGATGGCGACTCGCATCGCCGACATGCTCATGCACATGGGCGGCGACTAGACAGGGCGATCCCCGCAACGGGCATTATTATCCGGGGAGCGTTTGGTTGCGAGGTATGCCAGTGTGAGGGCCTGATTCGTCAGGCCCCGCACAGGGGGACCGCGATGGTGGCCACCGCGCCGCCCGAGGGGCTGTTGGCGAGCGAGACGGAGCCCCCGTGGGCGCTCGCGGCCTCGGAGGCGGCGTGGAGGCCGAGCCCGTAGTGGCGGCCTCCGTCGCGCGAGGAGCGGGAGGAGTCGTCTGTGAAGAGGCGCTCACAGCCGCGTTCGAGGGCGGCGGGAGAGAAGCCCGGTCCGTCGTCGGCCACCTCGATGACGAGGTGGCCGCCCTCGACGTCGCAGGAGACCGCCACGCGCGAGCGCGCGTGCTCGGCGGCGTTGGCCACGAGGTTCGCGGCGGCTCGCGCCAGGGCGGTTCGGTCGAGCGGGGCCTCGGGCGCGCCCGCGACAGCAGGGCCCGTGGCCGCGTCGAGCGTCACGCCTCGCGCCCGGGCGATCTGGGCGGCCTCGGCGAGGACCTGCTCGCAGAGCTCGGCCGGCCGCATGGGGGGCCTCTCCGCCCCGCCGGACCCGCGCGAGGCCTCGATGAGCAGGCGCACGTAGCCGTCGAGCCTTTCGACACCGCCGGCTATGTCGCGCGCGGCGGCCGCGAGGTCGGCGTCTTTCTCGTCTTCCAGCTCCTCCGCCACGAAGTCGGCGTTGGCGCGCAGCACGGTGAGCGGCGTCTTGAGGTCGTGGGCGAGCGACGCCACCTGCTCGCGCTGCCCCCGCTCCGCGGCCCAGCGGGCCTCGAGCGACTCGGCGAGGGAGGCCCGCATGGCGTCCATCGCGGCGAGGACGTCGTTCACCTCGCGCACGTTGGTGCTGCCGACCGCGAAGTCGAGATCCCCCGCGCCGACGCGCCCCGCCGCCTCCGCGAGCGGCGCCATCTTGCGCGAGATCACGCGGCTCGCGCGGCGCGCCACGAGCGCGAGCGCGAGCGCGCTTCCCGCAGCGGCGCCGACGAGCATGAGGTTCTGCGGGTTGGGAAGCAGGCCGGCGAGGTCGCGCGAGACCCACTGCGGCAGGTACTCGCTGACGAGTGCGCAGGCCCCGCCGCCCTTGAGCGGGAACGCGGCGTAGGTGAGGCCCGAGCCCCCGCCCTCGATCTCCACTGTGCCCGGATCCGCGGCGAGTGCCGCACGGGCCATTTCCGTCGCGCCCTCGAGCCGCGTGCCCTCGAGGTCTGTCATCAGCACGTATCCGTCCTCGTTCAGGATGAGGTAGCGGTACGCCGTCGGCACGTCCTGCTGCCCGCAGACGCCGTCGCGTGCCAGGCCCTCCGCGACCTCGCGCGCATTGGCCGGCCCCCAGCTTGCCTCGTAGACGAAGCCCGCGTCGATCGCCGCGGAGAGCGCCATGAACGAGGCGAGCCACGCCGTGGCGACCGCCGCGAACGCGTAGGCGAAGTAGCGCGCGATGACGAAGGAGAGCGGCATGCCCCCGCGACCTCGCGCCCCGGTCCTCAGAGCTGCCACTTGTACCCCATCCCCCAGACGGTCGCGATCGGATCGGCGCCGGCCTCGGAGAGTTTCCTCCGGGCGCGGCTGACCTGCATGGATATGGCCGCGTCGTCGGCGTCGCTCTCCCAGCCGAGCACCGCCTCGCGTATCTGCGCGCGGCTCATGACCTGCCCGGGGTGGCGGGCGAGGTACTCGCAGATGGCGTACTCGGTGGGCGTGAGCGGCACGGCCTCTCCGCCCACGGCGAGGCTGCGCGCCCCGAGGTCGATCCGCACCTCCCCGAAGGAGAGGGCGTGCGAGCGCGGCCGGCGCTCACGGCGTAGATGGGCCGCGACCTTGGCGCGCAGCTCCGCGGCCCCGAAGGGCTTGCGGACGTAGTCGTCGGCGCCCAGGCCGTAGCCGGCCACGGCGTCCTCCTCGGCCACGCGCGCGGTCAGGAAGATGATGGGCCCGTCGAAGTCCGGGCGGATCTGCCGCACGAGCTCGAAGCCGTCGAGCCCCGGCATCATGACGTCGCAGAGCACGAGGTCGAAGCGCGAGAGGTCCATCCCCGGGACCGCCGTCGGGTCCGCCGCCTTGACGACCTCATGGCCGTCGCGGCCGAGGACGCGCGCGAGCGCGTCGAGGATCGCCCGCTCATCATCCACTGCCAGTATCCTCGCCATGTTCGACCTCCTGAAACTCCCGTCGGCATTGTACTTGCGCCGCGCTCAGCGGTCCAGAGCCCCGCGCGCAGCCGCGGGCGCCTCGGCCGCATCGCACGCGCGGTAGCGCACGCCCGAGCCGCCGCGCGCCTCGATCTCGAGCCAGCCCTCGCCGTTCGACTCCCGTCCGAAGAAGATGAGCTGGAGCTCTCGGACATTGCCCCTGTCGTCCGCCGCGTCCACCAGGTAGACGTAGTTCGCCCCCGCCCCGGTGGCGTCGGCGTAGGAGCTCGCGTGGCTGCCGGGCTCGTGCGCGGGCGCCCACATGGCGATCTCGGGGTTGTGCAGCACGCGGTCGGCGATCGAGCGCGGCGCCGACCCCCAGCCGGCGTCGAGCAGGGCATTCCCGCCCAGGACGAGCGCTGCGGAGAGGAGGGCGAGCACGGCGGCGAGCGGCTTCCTAGGCATCTGCCCTCCCGTCCTCGAAGCGGCAGAACCAGGCGATAAGGACGGCGGCGGCTGCCAGGGCGAGCACGAGGCCAGCGAGCGCAGTCGTGAGGAGAGGGCCCGCCGCGCGTGCGGCGTCGATGAAGGCCTCCACCCCGAGCGACCCCAGGCGCGCGGGCCAGGCGAGCGGCACCCAGCTCAGGGGCGTCGCCAGGGCACCGGTGAGCTCGCCGGTCATGAGGCCGTGCGCAAGTCCGCCCACTGAGAAGAACGCGAGGAGCACCCCCGCCGCGCCGGCGCCGATGGCGGCGTTGCGGCCGAGGCGCAGGGCCACGCCGAGCCCCAGCGCGTAGAGGGGCAGGCTGCCCAGCACGATGCCCGCCCAGGCGGCCGCAAGCGGAGCGGGCCCGAGCGGCAGGCGCCCGGCGGCGGCGAGCACGGCCCCGAACACGCCGAGCGCCACGGCCAGCGCGCCCGCGCCGAGCGCCGCAAGGGCGAGCAGCTTCGCCGCGACGGCGCGCCCGCGCGAGGGGACCGCCGTGAGGTTGGCGAGGCGCCCGGCAGCGCGCTCCTCGTCCACGGCGAGCCCGCAGACGATGGCGGACATGAGCGGCATGAGGGCGCCGAGGAACTGGGCGTAGGCGTCCGCGCCCAGCGCCGGGTCCCATCGGGTAACGGAGAAGTACTCGCCGCAGGCAAGACCGGCTGCCAGGCCGCAGACGAGGTGCGCCGCCGTGAGCGGGGAGCGCGCCAGGCGCAGGGCCTCGGAGAGCAGGGCCCGCGGGAGAGTCATGCGCGGCGTCGGGTCGGAGAGCCGTGTCACGGCCATCACCTCTCCTCGGAGCGCGCGAACCAGGCCGCGCCCGCCGCCGTGAGCGCGGCGAACGCGAGCGCGCAGACCGCAAGGCCCGCCAGTGTGAGCATGCCGTCCGCCGCGAGCGCCCCGCCGAGCGCCATGTCCGCCGCGAGCGGCTCGCCGCTCGGCAGCACGGGGATGAAGCTCGTGGGGATGACCATGCTCGCCGACGGCGGAAAGAGCTGCGGCAGCGGCACCAGCGACCAGGCGAACCCACCCACGAGCTGCGCGGCGAGCGGGCAGAAGATGCCCGCGAGCATGCCGAGCCGCGCCGTGAGGAAGAGCCCTGCGGGGATCATCCACGCCGCGGTCACCGTGTTGGCGAGCGCGCAGAGGAGCATCGTGAGCGTGCCCGCGACCGTGAGGCCCTGCGAGGAGAACGCCGATCCCGCGAGGTAGATGCCGAAGACCACGAGGTTCGAGAGCGCGCAGAGCGCGAGGCACCAGAGCGCCTTGGCCCACCAGGCGCGCCTAAGCGGGAAGCCCAGGCCCAGAAGCCCCCGCATCCGCGTGCGCGCGTCCGCCCGCGCGACGCACGCCACCACGAGCGAGAGAGCCACGGGCAGGAAGAGCGCGTACCAGTAGTTCCACGCGCTGAAGATCTGCACGCCCCGGTAGGGCATCGCGCCGAGCAGCGGCATCGGCAGCGCCATGAGCACGGCCAGGCGAGCCGGTGCCGCGTGGCGCGACTTCAGGGCCTCGGCGCGCAGGCCCGCGAGCAGGCCGCCTTTCTCGCCCGTCATGCCGCCACCTCCCCGCGCGCTCGCCGCCCCTCCCGGCAGACGCCCATGAAGAGTTCCTCGAGGTCCTGCCCGGGCCGAAGCGCATCCTCGTAGGCGAGGCGCCCCCCGTAGATGATGCCGATGGTGTCCGCCATCTGCTGCACCTCGGAGAGGATGTGGCTCGAGACGATCACCGTCGTGCCCGCCGCCGCGAAGCCGCGGATCTGGTCGCGCAGCTCCTCGATGCCGATGGGGTCGAGGCCGTTGGTGGGCTCGTCGAGCACGAGCAGGCGTGGCCGGGCGATCAGCGCCAGCGCGAGCCCCAGGCGCTGCCGCATGCCCATCGAGAAGCGCCCGGCGCGCTTCTTCCCGGTGTCCGCGAGGCCCACGGCGGCGAGCACCTCATCTACGCGGCTCTCGGGAAGGCCCAGCAGCGTGGTGCGCACGCGCAGGTTCTCGCGCGCGGTGAGGTTGGGGTAGAGCGGCGCCTCCTCGATGAGGCTGCCGATTGCGTAGAGGTCCTCGCGGCGCCAGGCGTGCCCGGCAAAGAGGATCTCCCCGGCCGTCGGCCGCAGCATCCCGCAGATCATCTTGAGCGTTGTCGACTTGCCGGCGCCGTTGGGGCCGAGCAGCCCGTACACCTCGCCCTCGCGGATATGAAGGCTCACGTCGGCCACGGCATCCTGCGCCTGGTCGCCGCGGCCGAAGCGCTTGGTGAGCCCGCGCGTCTCGAGCATGTAACCCATGGGTTCGTCCTTTCTCTTCCGGGCGCGCGGGCCGAGCCACCGTGCCCGCGCGCCTTACCTTTCGGGTTCACCATCCATGGTGGGGCGCGTTTCTAACGAAGCCGTAACGGCCGTTGGGCTCTTTTGGCGCCAGCCCTTCTCGACCCGTACGCCACTCATGGTATGTTTATCGCGATAATAAGGACGGAGGTGCCCGTGGCACGCAATAAGTACCCGGAGGAGACGGTCGAGAAGATCAGGGGTGACGGCCCATCGAGTGTTATTTTGCGAGCTAGGCGCATCGAAAGCGACCTTTCGTGGTATAAACTACTTGCCGGAAGCCGCGGCTTTCAGAGTACGGCTTACGTGTACGTTTAACCTCCGTGGGCGACGGGGTGCCGCAAGGCGTAGAATATCGCCCACCTGTAGGGGCCTGCAGCGATGCGGGCCCCGCTTCGTATGAAGGGGGGCGTAACCGATGAAGATCGTATCCATCTCCCAGGACTTCTTCGACCTCGTCGAGGGCGACCGCGAGCTCATGCTTAAGCACAATCGTCCTTGCATCGTGGTGGTGAGGCTGCGTTTCCGCGGGAAGCGCAGGGACTTCGCCGTGCCGCTGCGTTCCAACATCGCCCCTAACGTGCCCAAAGACCAGTACTTTGCGTTGCCACCCCGCCCCACGACGCGCCCCGGCTGCCGCCACGGCATCCACTACATCAAGATGTTCCCCATAACCAAGGCCTACCAGCGCCGCTTCAGGACCGAGGGCTCGGCCTACTACGAGACGCTCCAGCGCATCATCGATGGCAACACCAAGCGCATTGTCTCCGAGTGCCAGGCGTACCTCGACCGCTACGAGCGCGAGGGAAGGCCCCGCTTTGCCGTCGACATCGACCGCATCGTGGGGCTGCTGGAGGGCGAGAAGTAGGGCACCTCGGCTCAGTCTCGAGCCATGCGGAACCGCTTTACATTTTTGAACGCCGCGTGTGCGTCCCAAATACTTGAGAAACAAGCTGTGAAGTGCGGTGGCGCGCCCGTGCCCGTGCATAGCCGTCACCATCAGCGTCTACGCGGCGTCGGCTTCAAGTGGAACTGGCGCCGCTGCTGTATATGGTTTGCCTTGCTGCAAATGGCGATCAATGCCCGCGATGTTTCTGCTTGCGCTTCAACTTTCGCTGCTCGAAGCGCGTCTCCGCCTCATCCGCGCGACGCTGACTTCTTGCTTGAGCCGACTCCCGCTTCATTGCTTCCCGCTGTGCCGCGAGAGCCTGTTGTGCCTTGGTGCTCACCGCGGGCCGTTTAAGGGCTTTCGCTGCCTCGCGAGCGCGCCGCTTGGGGTTCTTCGCGGGCTTGCTTGTTTCAGTGGCCTTGTCGCCGAAGAACGAGAGCTTCTCCCATTCGCTTGTAACGAATCGCAGAATCTCCTCATCGGATGGCTCCGCGCCGAAGACGATGCGGGTGACGCCATACCTTCCGCCCTCGACGTGCTCCGCCAGCCCGACCCAGAATTGACCGTCGTGATATACGGTCAGGGTGGACGACACGCTGATCTGCACGGTTGGTTCCTCCTTTATGTAGATGACCATGCAGAGAAGGGACAACCAAGGAGGCAGGTTACTGATGCGGACTAGCGCACGCCCACGACTACCCGACGGGGACTGTGTTTTCATCTCTGATGTCCGCATTGTAGCACGCGCAGACGCGCCCTTCGTCGCTGCCGACACGACATGGCTGGGGCTTACCCCTCCGACGCGTCTTTGCGCATATTGCCTTCTCGCTTTCGAAACTTCAAAGTTATTTGACTTTCGAAACTAAGCGGGAATAAGTTATCGGTACGCTTTTTAATAAAATGTAAAAAAGTACCCCCATAACTGATATAATGGACACTGAAAAGGGGGTGCATCTTGCGTATATACCGACGTGAAAAGTATCTGAAGCGAATGCGTGGTTTCTACCACGATGACGGGATGATCAAGGTAATCACCGGTGTTCGCAGGTGTGGTAAATCCTGCCTCATGCAATCAATCGCAGACGAACTTGTGGAATCCGGTGTAGCGAGCGACCACATCATCTATATCGACCTCGACTCACGGGAGAACAGGAAGGTCAAGACGACCGATGAGCTCGAAAATCTGATTGACATGTCGACCCCAGCAGACACTGAGGAGACGAAGTACCTCTTCATCGATGAGATTCAGAACGTAGAGGAATTCGAGCTGCTCATCAACGGCTACCGGACAGATGGCGGTTGGTCCATTTTCATTACCGGTTCGAATTCATATCTGCTTTCTGGGCAGCTTGTTACAAAGCTGACGGGTCGCTATATCGAGTTCGAGGTGTTCCCACTCGACTTTGCGGAATATATCGATATGAAGCGTTTTCTCGGCAAGCCTGTCAATGACGTTCTCGTGGGAGAGTTTACCGAGTACCTGACCCTTGGAGGATTTCCCAAAGCGTTGGAGTATGAGGGCGAGGATGAAAAGCGCACCTATATCAAGAGTGTTATTCATGAGATCTTTGAAAAGGACGTCAAACATTCGAACAAGATTAAGAATGTCTCGGTTTTCGATGCCGTCCAGACGTATCTCATCAACAACTTTGGTGCGCCGACGAACCTGAAGAACCTCCTTGCGTACTTCAATGATGTCGAGAAGATTCCCATCAAGCGCGAAACGCTCAATCGGTATATCCAGATTCTTGTTGACGCGAAGATCCTTTATCGCTGCTCGAGGTTCGATCTCAAGTCTCGGCGATCGCTTATCCGCGAAGAGAAGTACTACCTGGCTGATCCCGGCTTCTATTTCGCCATGAACACGGATGCGAGGATTAACTACGGGCCGGCGTTGGAGAACGTGCTCTACCTCTATCTTGCATCGCGCGGGTACGAGCTTTCTGTGGGCCGTATTGGGAAGCTCGAGTGTGACTTCATCGCTCGTAGGCGCAATGCTTACGCCTACATCCAGGTCTCTATGTCGATTGCCGACAGAGGCGTCGAGGAGCGCGAGTACAGGCCGTTCGGCCACATCAGGGATGGGTATCCGCGCTACTTGTTCACGCTTGATCCTCTATTGCAGGAGAGGGATGGCGTCAGGCACCTTAACATGGCGTCGTTTATGCAAGATGGCGGTGATCTTATTTGAGCGGCGGCCAGATTCTTTTGCTCCCTAGTGCGCAAACAGTGCGGGCATCAAATGGGGACCATTGCCTCACGTAGAATCGATAGATTGAGGACTTGTTTTGATGTTGACAGGCTTTTGGCCAGTGGCTCCTATTGCCGAGTGGGAATAGCGGAAATAACAGCCTCCGGACCTTTTGGTTCGGAGGCTGTCTTTTGTATTTCTACCCGAATAGGACTCCTCGCCAAAGCTCCTTTAGCATCGGGCGGCGTTATCGAACGTGCGTGTTCTCGTAGGCGCCTTTGATTTCTTCTGGCAAATCGTCGGGAATCAGCGCCTTCACTCTATCCTCGTTGCCATCTTGGATCGCCTGCTCGTAGTACCAGCATTTGAACCTCAGCATATCCAGCGCACGGTTCATGTTTGCGATTTCCGACTCCATGTGGGCCTTTCGCTCCTCGAACATGGCCTTGCGCTTGGGATATGTCGATGGGCCCTCCGCACACCATTCCATGAACAGCCGGATGTCCTTGATCTCCATCCCAGCCTTCTTCAGGCATTCGATGACCCGAAGCGCCTCGAGTTCCGTATCGCCGAATCGGCGAATGCCGGACGTCCGCTCCAGCCCCGGGAACAATCCCTGCTTATCGTAGTACCGCAGCGTTGAGGCGGGCAGACCGAACATCTCCGCCACCTGTCCGATTGTGTACATGGTCCCTCCGGACAAATCTCGAATTAACTCCTTGACCTAAAGTTAGGTTTAGGTATTACCTTTATTTTCGTCAATACAAATCGGGAGCGCAAGGGATTTTCGCCAAAGGCGCACGCTTGCCGGAACGGTTTTCGCCGGTGGAGTGAACGGTGTGGGCGAAATCGCCGGGCACCCCGCCCTTGAGCAGGCGCGACGAATGGGCATAGGGATCTAGGCGGGCAGCTTGACCGCGCGGAAGCAGTTTTGCACTCAAAACCATCGACAGGAGGAATCAAACATGACGGTTAAGCAGACAGCGGGCAGGGATGCCCTGGGGAACTTCGCTCCCAAATTCGCTCAGCTCAATGATGATGTGCTGTTCGGCGAGGTGTGGAGCCGAGAAGACGGGCTTTCCCTTCGAGACCGCAGCGTGGTGACGGTGGTTGCCTTGATGGCACAGGGGCTGACGGACTCTTCGTTCCAATATCATCTGATGTCCGCAAAGAACAATGGCGTGACCAGGACGGAGATAGCAGAAATCCTTACGCACGCGGCGTTTTACGCGGGATGGTCCAAGGCATGGGCGGCCTTCCGCATGGCGAAGGAGGTCTGGGCGGACGAAGACGCTGCCGACGCAAAGGCGCAGCACCAAAACGAGATGGCGTTTCCCATCGGTGCCCCCAACGACGCATTTGCGAAGTACTTTATCGGTCAAAGCTACCTCTCACCCCTTTCCACCGAGCAAGTCGGCGTTTACAACGTGACGTTTGAGCCCGGCTGCCGCAACAACTGGCACACCCATCACGCCAAAAGCGGCGGCGGGCAGATCCTCGTCTGCGTGGCTGGCCGAGGGTTTTACCAGGAATGGGGCAAACCGGCACAGGAGCTGTGCCCCGGCGATGTAGTAAATATTCCCGCAGGCGTAAAGCACTGGCACGGTGCGGCGCCCGACAGCTGGTTCTCCCATCTCGCGGTGGAGGTTCCGGGCGAGGAGGCCTCCAACGAGTGGTTGGAGCCCGTGGACGACGAGCAATACCTTAAAGCGACTGACAAGGAGGTTTAGGTATGGAACAGTTGAATCTGACGCAGGAATGGGACAAAGTATTCCCCAAAAGCGACAAGGTTGAGCACAGCAAGGCGACCTTCCATAACTGATACGGCATCACGCTGGTGGCTGACGTCTACGTGCCTAAGAACGCGGAAGGCAAGCTGCCCGCCATCGCCGTCAGCGGCCCTTTTGGCGCGGTGAAGGAGCAGTCCTCCGGTCTGTACGCGCAGAAAATGGCGGAGCTGGGCTTTTTTGCAATTGCCTTTGACCCGTCCTATACCGGCGAGAGCGGCGGCACGCCCCGCTATGTAGCATCGCCGGACATCAACACCGAGGACTTCTGTGCAGCGGTGGATTTCCTCTCTGTGCAGGAAAGTGTCGACCCGGAGCGTATCGGCATCATCGGTATCTGCGGTTGGGGTGGCATGGCGATTAACGCCGCGGCCATCGATACCCGTATCAAGGCCACTGCTGCTATGACCATGTACGACATGACCCGCGTGACCGCAAACGGCTATTTTGACGCCGAGGATTCCGAGCAGGCACGCTTTGATAAGCGGAAAGCGCTGAACGCGCAGCGCACCGAGGACTATAAAAACGGCAGCTATGCGCTGGCGGGCGGCGTGGTCGATTCGCTACCGGAGGATGCGCCGCAGTTTGTAGCGGACTATTATGCCTACTACAAAACTCCGCGAGGCTACCATCCCCGCAGCCTGAACTCCAACGGTGGCTGGAGCGTGACGTCCTCGCTGTCCTTTTTGAATATGCCGATTTTGCAGTACGCCGGCGAGATCCGCTCTGCCGTGTTGCTGGTGCATGGCGAGAAGGCGCACTCCCGCTATTTCAGCGAAACCGCGTACGGCAAGCTGACGGGGGACAACAAGGAATTGCTCATTATCCCCGGCGCCAACCACACCGACCTTTACGATCAGACGGACATCATTCCGTTTGAAAAGCTGAAGGCATTCTTTGAGGAGTATCTGAAGTAAGGCGTGCCATGATTCAATACCAAGCCCCCAGCAACGATTCTTATAAAGAGTGGGAGTAGCTGAAACGAGGCGATTGAATAACTCTATCCGTTTTGGTTAAAACAAAAAATATGCCGCGCGCCTGCGGCATGAAGGAGGGAGATTTCTATGAATATCGTTGTATTGAGTGGTAGCCCGCGCAAGGGCGCCAATACCGACACCATGGTCGAGGCGTTTGCCGAGACCGCGCGCGAGGCCGGCCATACGGTCGAGGTCATCCGCGTTGCCAGTAAGAAAATCGCTGGTTGCCTGGGGTGTCAGTATTGTTTCGCCCACGAGGGCACTTGCGTGCAGAAGGATGACATGGCCAAGGTGATCGAGTCGCTGAAAGACGCCGACATGGTTGTCTTCGCTTCGCCCATCTACTGGTTTGATATCACTGCGCAGGAGAAGGCCGCCATCGACCGCCTGTACGCCTTCGGTGCTACGGGCTTCCCGTTCACCAAGACGGCCCTTTTGCTCGATAGCCACAGCGAGGGCGTCTATGATGCGGCGATTGCTATGTACAAGTCCACATGCGCGTACTGCAAGTGGGAGGATCAGGGCATTGTCACCATCAGCGGTATGACCGAGCGCGACAGCATGGCATCGTCGCCCAAGTTGGAAGAGGTGCGAGAGCTCGCTCGCAAGCTCGCCTAAGGGCAAGAAGAACGCATGGCAATCAGCGTTATTGGAAGTACTTGCCGTCCTTGCCGGGTGAATCGTTGATTGCCATGCACCGTTGCCCTTGTGGACAATCTCCGCGTGCTAGGAGACTTTCTCGCTCAGGAACTCCCTGAACGCGGGGATGTCAAAGCCAACGAGTCCACGTCCACGTTCCCCGATGACGCCGTCCTCGAGGAGACGGCGTTTATATTGGCTTGCATAGTTGCTGGCAACGCCCATGCGTTTGGCTATCTCCGAGACCCTGCTGGGGCCAGAATCGGGCAGCATCGCGAGCAAAAACTCAATGTCTTTATCGGAAAGCTCCCGATAGGTCGTTTCGAGAATTCGATCGCGCAGCTCCATACGGGCAAGCAGAGAACCCTGCTGGACATCAGGTGCGCTGATTTTGGGCGAGTTCTCCGAAACATCCCATGTGCGATATCCGACGAGCTGCATCATGTAGGGGAATCCGTCGACGGCCTTCACGGCGTCCTCGAGCGCTTCTGGCGTGATTGAGCGGCCTCCGGCCTCAACGGTTTTGCGGAATGCGTTTGCAATTTCAACGTCAGTGATTCGTCCCAACTGATGATATTGGGAACGCCTGAGAAACGAGACGGAATCGTTACGCAGCAACGCCGATACTTTGTAGGGCAGTCCTGCCATGAGTAGGGCAACTTTTTTACCTTCGCGTACAAAGTGCTGGTAAACAGAGGCAAATTGAAGCATTTCTTCGAGATCGACGGTGACTTCATCGATGGTGATGAGAAGCCCGATGCCATGCTTCTCGAGTTGCCTGAAGATGCCATTCATGCACGTGCGCCAGTTGCCCTGGGCTTCTTGAACATATGTCCAATTGATGCCCACTGGACCAATTTGAACGCCGTTCATGCGCGCGTGAGACTGTGAAAGGTAGCTATCTGCCGCTTCTTTGGTTCGCTCGATAATATCTTCGAGCATACCTGGCATGGCGGGAGACATTTGCTGCAATCCAGCCGTGTTCAAGCGCCGTTTTTGAAAGGAGCGAGAGAAGCGCCGTCTTACCCGTTCCTCTTGCGCCCGTAAAAATGTTCGACAGGTTGGGGTCTCCCGGACCGTTGATAAAGCCACGGTTGATATCACGGAGGATGTGTTCGCGACCCGCTAGAAAGGGAGGGACGCTTCGGAACGTCGGGGTAAAGGGGCTCTTGCTGCACTGCATGGTAGCTCCTTTGCAAGTTTTGCTAATTTTTGCAAGTTTTGCTAACTTTTGCAAGTTTTGCTAACGACTGGCCAAAGGGCATCGTAGCAGTGACGCTGACATTTTTTTACGCAGAAAAATAAGCAGAAATCAATTTATCTGCGTTAAAAAATAGTTGAGAAGAAAAACGACGAGCCCCGGGCGCAATGCCGTTGCGTTCCGGGCCTCGTCGCTTTGCGAAGTATCTAACGATCTCGTTGCCGTGGTACCTAGTCAAACAAGCTCGGCATGTCGTTTTCTTTCATGAGGGCACCGGCAGAGGGGAGGCTCTGCGCGGTAAACTTCTCGGCCGAGACGCCGGCGCCAAGGATTTCTTCGGTCGTGCCGACGGTGGTGACCGAGCGGCCCTTCTTGGCGGTAAAGGCCTGGATGCCCTGCGTGTTGGTGGTCGTCTTGGTTTTGAGCAGCGACGTGTTGAAGTTCATCAGACGGTAGTCGCTCGAGACCAGCGCGATGTCGCGATCTTCCTTGAGCACCTGGGCATACAGCAGCTTGCTGCCGCCATAGATGGCGTTCTTCAGGCGCTTGCGGTTGGTCTTGGTGACATATCCAGAAAGTGCGACGCGCACCACACGGCCGTTCTCAAAGACGAACAGCACGTCGGCCTTGTAGTCATCGGGGTCGATGACCCAGATGACACTCTCGTCGGGTTCCATCTCAAGATCGGTCGGCAGGTACGAGCCCAGCTGGGCCGACTTGGTGTCCTCAAATGCCGCAACCTTGCACTTGTACACCTGGCTCTTGTTGGTAAAGACCAGCAGCTCGTGGGTGTTGGAGGACGGAAACTCGATAAAGGGTTTGTCGCCGTCCTTGTACTTGAGCGTGGTTGCCTTCTTGAGCACTCGGTCGGTCATCTTTTTGAGGTAGCCATCGCGCGAGAGCATGATGGTGACCGGATACTCCTCGACCTCGGGCTCCAGGCTCACCTCGATGACCTCGTGGGGCTCAATCCTGCCCGTGCGGCGCGGCATCACGTACTTCTTGTTGACCGCGGCCAGCTCGTCGCTGATGACCTTCTTGATGTTGTCTTCGCTCGAGAGAATCTCCTCCAGCTCGGCAATCTCACCCTCGAGCTTGGCGATGTCCTTGGTGCGGTTGAGGATGTACTCCTCGTTGATGTTGCGGAGCTTAAGTTCGGCAACAAACTCGGCCTGGGTCTCATCGATGTCGAAACCCTTCATAAGGTTTGGCACGACCTCGGCCTCGAGCTTGGTGCCGCGGATGATGGCGATGGCCTTGTCGATGTCGAGCAGGATCGCCTCAAGGCCGTGCAGCAGGTGCAGACGCTCGGACTTTTTGCCCAGGTCAAAGTTAATGCGGCGACGCGTGGACTCAATACGCCACTTGACCCACTCGTGCAGAATCTGGCGCACGCCCATAACGCGGGGATAGCCGTCGACCAGCACGTTAAAGTTGCACGAGAACGAATCCTGCAGCGTGGTCGAGCGATAGAGCTTGGCCATGAGCTTGTCGGGGTCGACGCCACGCTTAAGGTCGATGGCGATGCGCAGGCCCGAGAGGTCGGTCTCGTCGCGGATGTCGGCAATCTCCTTGACCTTGCCCTCTTTGGAGAGCTTGACGATGCGCTCGATGATGACATCGGTCTTGGTGGTGTAGGGGATCTCGTAGACCTCGATGATGCGCTCTTCAGGAATCCAACGCCAGCGGGAGCGAATCTGGAAGCTGCCAAGGCCGGTCTCGATGATCTTCTCCATCTCCTCGCGGCGGTAGATAATCTCGCCGCCGGTCGAGAAGTCGGGCATGGGCATGTACTCGAGCAGATCGCAGTCAGGATCCTGCAGGTAGTGCATCGTGGCGGTGCAGACCTCGTTGAGGTTGAAACCACAGATGTCAGACGCCATGGCGACACCGATGCCCTTGTTGGCCGAAACCAGAATATTGGGGAACGTGGTGGGCAGCAGGCGCGGTTCCTTCATGGCGCCGTCGTAGCTGTCGACGAAGTCGACCGGGTCCTTGTCGATGTCCTTGAAGATCTCGGCGCTGATGGGGGAGAGCTTGGCCTCGGTATAACGCGAGGCGGCGTAGCTCAGGTCGCCCGAATAGTACTTGCCAAAGTTGCCCTTCGACTCCACGAAGGGCGCAAGCAGAGCTTCGTTGCCCGTCGCCAGACGCACCATCGTCTCGTAGATCGCGGCATCGCCGTGCGGGTTGAGCTTCATGGTCTGACCCACAATGTTGGCGCTCTTCTGGCGCTCGCCCTTGAGCAGGCCCATCTTGTACATGGTGTAGAGTAGCTTGCGGTGCGAGGGCTTAAAGCCGTCGATCTCGGGGAACGCACGCGAGACGTTGACGCTCATGGCGTAGGGCATGTAGTTGACTTCGAGCGTCTGCGTAATCGGCTGATCAGTGACCTCGGAGTGCAGGCCGATGACGTTCTCGGCGTTGACCTGCTTTTTCTTTGGCTGGTTCTTCGTCTTCTTCTTTGCCACGATTTCCTCTTGAACTTCTTATGGGCCGTCGTTATCGATTTGCTGCTACTGCAGGTCCAGCTGGTCCAGGTATTCCTTGCCGTGCTCGGAGATATGGCGCTTGCGGCCTGCCTCGTCGTTGCCAAGCAAAAGGTTGAACATGGTTTCCATCTTGGTGACGTCCTCGGGCTCCACCTTGATCAGGCGGCGCGTCTCGGGGTTCATGGTGGTGAGCCACATCATGTCCGGATCGTTCTCACCAAGACCCTTGGAGCGGTTGATCGAGCACTTTTGGTCGCCGATCTCTTTGAGGATGCCGTTCTTCTCGAGCTCGGTGTAGGCAAAGTAGGTCTTCTCTTTGCAGTTGATCTCGTAGAGCGGCGACTCGGCGATATACACGTAACCCTCGTCGATAAGTGTGGGCACCAGGCGGTAGAGCATGGTGAGCACGAGCGTGCGGATGTGATAACCGTCGACGTCGGCGTCCGTACAGATGATGACCTTGTTCCAGTTGAGGTTGTCCAGGTCAAAGGCGCCGAGGTTCTTGATGCGCTTGTCCTTGATCTCCACACCGCAGCCCAGCACGCGCATAAGGTCCATGATGATGTCGGACTTAAAGATGCGCGGATAATCCTCCTTCAGGCAGTTGAGGATCTTACCGCGGACGGGCATAACGCCCTGGAACTCGGCATCGCGCGAGGTGCGAATGGCGCCTGCTGCCGAGTCGCCCTCTACGATGTAGATCTCGCGGCGGCTCTTGTCCTTGGAGCGGCAGTCGATGAACTTCTGCACGCGGTTGGCCATGTCGGTCTTCTGCTGCAGGTTGGTCTTGATGCTCTGACGCGTCTTCTCGGCGTTCTCGCGCGAGCGCTTGTTGATGAGCACCTGCTCCATGATCTTGTTGGCGGCGTCTTTATTCTCGATCAAGTAGGTCGAGAGGCGCTCCTTAAAGAAGGCCGTCATAGCCTGCTGGATAAAGCGGTTATTGATGGCCTTCTTGGTCTGGTTCTCGTAGGACGTCTGAGTGGAGAAGCAGTTGGTCACCAGCACCAGGCAGTCCTGGACGTCCTGCCATTTGATGCCGCTCTCGTTTTTGTTGTATTTGCCCTGTTGCTTGATGTAGGCATCGATGGCGCTGGTCAGAGCGCTACGGGCGGCCTTCTCGGGCGAACCGCCGTTCTCGAGCCACGATGAATTGTGGTAGTACTCCTGCATCATGAAGGTGCGCGAGAAGCACATGCATGCGGTGATTTTTACGTTGTAATCGGGCAGGTCCTCGCGATCGCGACCGCGACGGTCGGCCTCGATAAAGAAGGGCTCGGTGAGGTAGTCGGTACCGACCTTCTCGAGCACGTAGTCTTCGATGCCCTTGGGATAGCAAAAATCCTCTTCGGAAAACTCGCCATCGTCACCTTCGATGCGCAGGCGGAAGGTCACGTTGGCGTTGACCACGGCCTGGCGGCGCATGGTCTCGCGATACCAATCGTGGGGAATGCTAATCGAGGTAAAGACCTCAAGATCGGGACGCCATTTGATAGTGGTGCCGGTGCGGTTCTCGTCGCTGGGCTCAATCTCGAGTGCCTTCTTTTTGGCGCCGACAACCTTGCCCTTCTTAAAGTGCAGGGAGTACTTGTTGCCGTCGCGCCAAACCGTGACGTCCATGTATTCGGAAGCGTACTGAGTCGCGCAGGAGCCCAGGCCGTTGGTGCCGAGCGAGAAGTCGTAGTCGCCGCCCTGGTTGTTATTGTATTTGCCGCCGGCGTAGAGCTCGCAAAAGACGAGCTCCCAGTTAAAGCGCTTCTCGGAAGGGTTCCAGTCGAGCGGGCAGCCACGGCCGTTGTCCTCTACCTGGATAGAGCCATCGCGAAAAGCGGTAAGGGTGATGAGCTTGCCGTAGCCCTGGCGCGCCTCGTCAACGGCGTTGGACAGGATCTCGAAGGCGGCATGCGCACAGCCGTCGAGTCCATCCGAGCCAAAGATGACGGCGGGGCGCAGGCGTACGCGCTCCTCGTCCTTGAGCTGGCGGATACTGTCGTTACCATAGTTTGCGGTGTTTTTTGCCATACTCGCTCTCTCGGTGCTCCTTTGCTGCGTTTTAGTCATATAGATAGTCAAGGTAGCATAGCCCAGCCCACAGACGATTCCAACCAACACGAAATCCATCGAACAATCGTTCGGTTAGATAATGAATGCTCGGGATGCGGGAGGAGCCTGTCCTATTCAAACATCTGCGGCAGGTCGATGAAGACGGTTTGATCGCTTTCGCCAGCTTCGAAGCCCGAACGGGAGAAGAATCCATAGCGATGGCACTTGAGCCCCGTTGCCTCGACTTGGGCGATTTCCTCGTCGACCATTTTTTGCGTGATGGGGGATTTGCGGAACTTTGCTTCATAGAATGCGTAGCCCTCGGGGTCTTGCGTTACCACATCGAATTCGCCGCTCGCTTTGTTTGCGGGATCGTCGTACCAGTACTTGCCAATGGCGTCGAAAGCCGGTTCGATCTTGCCGGTCCTGTTTTGCCGCACGAGGTATTGACGGCAGATCTCCTCGAACATATGTGGAACGTAGTTTTCCTCGAAGTCTTGGGAGACGTGACGATCATAGAAGACTTCCGGGTCGAGCAGCTGACGCGCAGAGGCATTGCGGAAAACGTAGCGATAGTAAAAGAGCGAAAGTGGGTCCACTACAAAGTAGCCAGACTTGCGCTTGTTCGTAGGGTCGTTGATGGGTGCGCGCTTTTGGACGATTTCGAGTGACATGAGCTTGTCGAGTACGTCTGCCATGGCCGGACCACTCGAGACGTGCGACTGTGCCAGCACGTCCCCCCAACGGGAGTAACCTTGTGCGAGAGCTCCGAAAACTTCGTTGGCGTTGGTCATCTTCGAGATCTCGGCGTTGAGATAGGACGGCACTTCGCTTTCTAAGCGTGCGCCAGGTTCTGTGACGAGTTCGATGATGTTGTCGCGTACGCTTTGGGACTGATCGATGAGGCGATTGTAAAAGGGGATGCCGCCAAAAACGCTATAGAGCCGCACCTTGTCCTCGGGTGAGAACGCGGGATAGAATTTCGCAGCGTCAAAGTAGTCCATGGGCTTAAGCTCAAGCGCGAGATCAATTCGCCCGTAGAGGGGGCTCTCATGCTCGATGAGGGATTTCATAATCTCAACGTAGGAGCCGCACAGGACAATGTTTAAACGTGAGTCTTCCCTGTGAGCGTCGATTGAGGTCTGGAGAATGCTGTCTAAGCCTTTAACCGCATCTCTCAAGTAGGGGTATTCGTCGAGAACAAGGGTAACGTTCTTGTCTTTGGCTTGGGCAAACAGAAATTCGATGAGCTCGCGGATGCCTGTGAAGGCGAGCGGAGGAAAGCTCAGCGCGTCAGCAACAAGGGCGGACAGACTCTCTAGGTTGTCTGCCTCGGAGGTTTGGCGGCACTCGTAATAGACCGTTGCGACGTCCGGCAAATCGGTTAGCGCCTGCTTGATGAGCTCACTTTTTCCGACGCGACGCCTGCCGTAAATGAGAACATTGCGCTGCTCGGGTGCTTTGAGCGTTTTCTTAATACGGGCGAGCTCACGCTCCCTGCCAATGAATTTCACTTACTCGGTTCCTTCCGACTCGGTTTTGTCCGAGTTAATTGTATCGCATGGATCAGTTTATGCCCGAGTTTACTCGGACACAACCGAGTCGGTTCTGTCCGAGTAAGTTTGAATAGCGGATCGAAATTGCTATGTCCGCATG
>URMO01000034.1 GCA_900549085.1 uncultured Collinsella sp.
GGCGGATATAATCGGATCGACTTGAATTCGGACCCGTCGGCGCGCTTGCGCACCGACGACCAGGGGCCGCGCGTACGAAGGGACTACCATGACCGATAAGATGACCGTTGCTATCGCAGCCGGCGGCACGGCGGGACATATCAACCCCGCCCTCGCCTTGGCCGAGGAGCTACGTGACCGTGGCCACCACGTTGTGTTTGTGGGTCAGTCGCATAAGCTCGAGGGTCGTCTGGTTCCCGAGGCAGGGTTCGATTTTGTGCCGATTACGGTTACGGGCTTCGACCGCTCTCGCCCTTGGACGGCATTGAGCTCGCTGTGGCGTGTCTATAAGGCGAAGCGCACGCTCGACAGCCATTTTTCTAAAGCCTGCAAGCCCGATGTCGCTATAGGTTTTGGCGCCTATGTCGAGGTCCCGCTTCTGGGCTGGTGCAAAGACGCGGGCATTCCGTATCTGCTGCACGAACAGAACTCCGTTCCGGGCCTTGCTAACAAGATGATGAGTTCGCATGCCGCCCGTGTTTGCATCTCGGTGCCGGCAGCACGTTCCGTGTTTGAGCGCGAGGGCGATCCTGACCATGTGCTCATGACCGGCAACCCCGTGCGCCGTTCTGTGATCGAGGGAGATCGGGTTCGCGGTCGCAGGGCTCTCGACGTGCCTGAGGACGCTACACTCCTGCTGGTGTTTGGCGGCTCACTTGGTGCTCAACATCTTAATGAGCGCGTGGCCTCGCTCAAAAACGAGTTGCTCTCGCGGGATAATCTCTATGTTTTGCATTCGACGGGCGCCGATGGCTTCGAGGACACCGAGCGTGCTCTTGCCCTGATGCCCGAGGAGGCGAAGCGGTATCGCGTCCAGCCCTACATCGACAATATGGGCGATATGCTGGCCGCGGCCGATTTGGTCCTCTCGCGCTCGGGCGCTTCGAGCGTTGCCGAAATCGCGGCCCTTGCCACACCTTCGGTACTGGTGCCGTATCCGCATGCGACGGCCGATCATCAGACCACCAATGCCCGCTATCTGGTCGATGCCGGTGCTGGCGTGCTCTGCGCCGATGCCGATATCGATACCCAGGCGTTTGCCGATGAGCTGCTGCATCTTATCGATGATGCGCAGGCGCGCGATGCCATGCGTCAGGCGGCTCGCGGTTTGGCCCAGGACCGCGCTGCCGTCCTTTTGGCAGACGCGGTAGAAGGATTGCGTTAGTTAGACGGGATATCGCGGGTCGCCCTCGCGCGGATGCGGTAGGTGCGGTACAGTAGACGGGTTACAGGCAGTGTTTACGCAAGGAGTACACGAGCACATGGCTGATTCCCAGACTGCAACCTCCGCGCCCGATTTCAAGAGCGCCCATTTTATCGGTATCGGTGGCGCCGGCATGAGCGGCATCGCCCTCGTCCTTCACGAGCGCGGCTATGTCGTTACCGGCTCCGACCTTAAGACGTCTCGCTATATTCGCCAGCTTACCCGTGCCGGCGTGAAGGTGCATGTGGGCCATGAGGCCGCCACCATCGACGAGGTCAAGCCCGACGTCGTCGTGGTATCTACCGCTATTCCCGAGTCCAACCCCGAGCTCGTCCGTGCGCGCGAGCTGGGTATTCCCGTGTGGCCTCGCGCCAAGATGCTCTCGGCTCTGGGCCACGGCTACACCACCGTCGCCGTCGCCGGTACTCATGGCAAGACCACGACCTCTTCGATGTGCGCCACCATGCTCGACCGCATGGGTCTGGACCCCAGCTTCCTGATCGGTGGCATTGTCGAGGGCTACGATACCAACGGCAAGAACGGCTCGGGCGACTATTTTGTCGCCGAGGCGGATGAGTCCGACAGCTCCTTCCTGTTCCTTAACCCCAATGTGGTCATCGTGACCAACGTCGAGGCCGACCATCTCGATCATTACTCGGGTATCGAGGAGATCGAGGCCACCTTCGCCAAGTTTATGAGTCTGGTGGGCGAGGACGGCACGGTCATCGTCTGTGGCGAGGACCCGCATCTGGTCGAGCTTGCCAAGTCGACGGGCCGTCATGTGCTTTCCTATGGCTTTGCCGAGACCAACGACATCGTCTGCGTGCATCCGGATGTCAAGGGCATCCAGAGCGACTTTATCGTTCGCTTTGAGGACGGCACCGAGCACGCTGTCGAGATTAAGAGCAACCCCGGTCGTCACAACATGCTCAACGCCACGGCCGTCTTGACCGTCGCCCATGTCCTAGGCCTCGATATCGACGCCGCCGCTAAGGCACTTTCGAGTTTTGAAGGCGTCCGCCGTCGCTTTACCCACGTGGGCGATATCGACGGCATCACGGTGGTTGACGATTACGGTCATCATCCCACCGAGATCAAGGCGACGCTCGCTGCTGCCTCTTCGCTGGGCTACAAACATGTCGACGTCGTGTTCCAGCCGCACCGCTATTCGCGCCTGCAGGCTCTGTGCGGTGACTTTGCCGACGCATTCGCCAATGCCGACAATCTGCTGTTGATCGACGTGTTCTCTGCCGGCGAGATGCCCATCCCGGGTGTCACGTCCAAGATGCTCGCCGATACCGTGCGCTCCAAGCACCCCGGCAAGGAGGTCGTGTACTGCTCGAGCCGTCTTGAGCTCAATGAGGAGCTCGAGAAGATGGTGGGCGAGGGCGATTTGCTGCTTACCATGGGCGCCGGCGACGTCACGACGGTCGGCCCCGAGTTCATCGAGTATCTGACTGCCAAGAAAGACGCTTAAACCCTATGGGTCTGTTTAACGCCGTCATGGCGCTTTCGGGCATGATCGATACGGACGTAATCGAGGATGAACGCCTCGCGCGCCATACGAGCTATCGTATCGGCGGGAAGGCGGACCTCTTTGTGACGTGTCACAGCTATCATGCCTTGCGTCGCGCCGTGGCGGTGCTCGATCGTGAGCAGGTGCCGTGGGTCATTATCGGCAAGGGATCTAATCTGCTTGTTGCCGATGCAGGCTATCGCGGCGCCGTCATTTCGTTGGGGCGCGAGTTCCAGCGTACGGTTGTCGCCGAAGACGGTTGTACGCTGACGGTCGGTGCGGGCGTGATATTCGCTCGCCTAGTCAACGACGCGCTGTCGCGCAGCCTTTCGGGCCTTGAGTTTGCGGTCGGTATTCCCGGCTCCGTTGGCGGCGCCGTGTCCATGAATGCCGGCACGCGAACCGAGTGGATTGGCTCGCTGGTCGAAGATGTCGTTACGTTTGACCCGGGCTCCGGCATCAAGCATTATGCGGGCTCGGAGATCGCTTGGGGCTACCGTGAATGCAGCCTGCCGCGTAACGAGATCATTCTGGAATGCGTGCTCAAGCTCAAACCTGCGCCCAAGGCCGATATCCGTGAACGTATGGAGCGGTACCTGACGCGGCGTAAGCGCACACAGCCCATGGGCTGTGCATCCTGCGGGTCGGTATTTCGCAACCCGCCCGATGCGAGCGTGGGAAAGCTCATCGAGGATTGTGGATTAAAGGGTTTTTCGGTTGGCGGCGCGGAAGTTTCGCCCGTACACGCTAATTTTATCGTTAATAACGGAACCGCCTCGGCTGATGACGTGGCCGCGGTTATCAGACATGTGCACGGAAAGGTGAGGGAGGCGTATGGCATCGAGCTCAGACCGGAAGTTAAATTCCTCGGCTTCTAGAGCATCGAAACCAACCTTCCGCCGCGCCGGAGGGCGTTCCGGCGCACCGTCTCAGCCTCAACGTAAATCCGCTATGCCTTCTAAGCCTGCTGGGTCCGTGCGGCCTGCCAAGCGTTCGACTGCCGGTTCGCAGCTTGGCGGACGCCCCGCGGCCAAAAAGGTTGCTCGTCCGGTGGCACGTCCCTCGGTGACGCCCAAACCGGCGATGGGCGCCAAACCTTCTCGCCCCATAGCGTCGCCCAAGCCCTCGTTGGGGGCAAAGGTGACGCGTCCCGGTCGCGCGCTGGGTGCATCTAAGCCGCGTATGCTGACGTCGGTGTCGGCTTCCGCAAAACCGCAATCGGGCAAAAAGGGCTCTAATCCGCTGTCATCGATCGGCGCCCTGGCAAATCATGCGGCGGGTGCCGCTTCTGCCGTTAAGGGCAAGGGCAAAATCGTGGGTGGCATTCTTGCCGCTTTGGCAGTGCTTGCGGTCGTTGCCGTCGTCGTCATTAACTCTGGCCTGTTCGCCGCTACCGATATTCAGATTCAGGGCAGCGAGCATGTAACCAAGCACGATGCCATCCAGCTGATCGATCTGCCCGAGGACACGTCGCTGTTCAATGTGAATCCCGACCAGATCACCGAGGGCCTCAAGCAAAATCCGTGGGTCTCGGGCGTGGATGTTCAGCGTCAGTTTCCCCATACGCTCATCATCACGCCGACGGAACGCAAGGTTATCGCAATTGCCTACATTAGCTCCGATGATCTTGCATGGGCGATCGGGGACGATGACACATGGATTGCACCACTGTCTACCTCCGTCGATGTTGACGACCAGGGCAATGTCATCACAACGGGGGAGGGTGCCAACACCCTAAACGGCATCGATGCCGCCCTGGCACTCGCCAAACATTACGGTGCCGTGCTGTTGACCGATGTCTCGGCCGATGTCGCACCGGTTTCGGGGCAAGCCGTAAATTCCAAGGCCGTCAAGGCCGGCCTGGATTACGTCCGCGGTTTCTCGAGCGAGTTCCTGGGCCAGGTCAAGGATATTTCCACGCCCTCGGTCGAGGCCATCTCGGCGAATCTCGATAACGGTATCGAGGTGTCGCTCGGAGATTCGGACGACATTGCCAAAAAGGAGCGTATCGTTACCAAGCTGCTTTCGCAGGTGGAGGGCGTGACGTATATCAACGTTCGATCTCCTGGCAACTATACGTTTAGGAACGCGCCGACCTCGTAGCGTCTTCTGGCCTTTGTTGACGGGGCATACCGCGCCGTTTATCTGGTTTGTTTGGTTTTCACCGCCAATTATTTGACTGATACGTTCATAATGTGCAAACATAATACGGTTTACCTTTGCATTTACTTTCAACTTGAAGGTTAATGTGCGCAGGGGTCAACCCATGCTATGGCAATAACCTTTGTTCGGAGGACCGACATGCACGAGACAGAGATCAACAACTACCTTGCCGTCATTAAGGTGGTCGGCGTCGGCGGCGGCGGTACCAACGCGGTCAATCGAATGATCGAAGAGGGTATCCGCGGCGTCGAGTTTGTTGCCATCAACACCGATGCTCAGGCACTCGCGATCTCTGATGCCGATATCAAGGTGCACATCGGCACCGACCTGACCCGCGGCCTGGGCGCTGGCGCCAACCCCGAGGTCGGCCGTAAGGCCGCCGATGAGTCCCGCGACGACATCGCCGAGGCGCTCGCTGGCGCCGATATGGTGTTCATCACCTGCGGCGAGGGCGGCGGCACCGGTACCGGCGCTGCCCCCATCGTTGCCGATATCGCGATGAACGAGGTCGGCGCGCTGACCGTCGCCGTCGTGACCAAGCCCTTTACGTTTGAGGGCCGCAAGCGCAAGAAGAGCGCCGAAGAAGGCATTAAGACGCTTTCCGACTGCGTCGACACCATGATCGTTATCCCTAACGACAAGCTGCTCGACATCGCCGAGAAGAAGACCACCATGCTTGAGGCCTTCGCAATCGCCGATGGTGTCCTTTCCCAGGGCACCCAGGGCATCACCGACCTCATCACCGTCCCCGGTATCATCAACCTGGACTTCGCCGATGTTAAGACCATCATGAAGCAGGCCGGTACCGCCATGATGGGTATCGGTACCGCTTCTGGGGACACCCGTGCCGTCGACGCTGCCCAGCAGGCTATTTCCAGCCCGCTGCTCGAGAGTTCCATCGATGGCGCCACGCGCGTCCTGCTTTCCATTGCCGGTTCCAAGGACCTGGGTATTCAGGAGATCAGCGATGCTGCCGACGTTGTCGCCAACGCCGTCGACCCCGAGGCCAACATCATCTTCGGTACCGTTGTGGACGAGTCCCTGGGCGACCAGGTGCGCATCACCGTTATCGCTACGGGCTTCTCCGACTCCAACGTCAACCGTCAGGACGAGCTCTTTGCCGCTCAGCAGTCTCAGAGCAAGGCCGCTGCTTCCGCTGAGCCGCAGCGCACCGCTCCGGCTGCCAGCTCCGCTCAGGCCGCCCCGACTCGCAACGTTGGCGGTACCGAGCTCCCCAACTTTGGTAACGACCAGTTTGAGCTTCCCGACTTCCTCAAGCGCGGTAGCTTCTAGTTCGTCTTTATCAACGACCTGCATGGGGTGCGTCCGATTGGGCGCACCCCTTTTTTTTCTTGTGTTTCGCCTTTGTAAACGAAAGCCTCCAATCTCCTTACGTTCCCTTTACGTTTGGTCTCTACCGCTGCGGGTATCCTTTTTGATGAAGCATGGCAGCCGTATGGCACGGACTGCAGCGGCGTCGCCGCGATACTTGTGTTATTAGGAGGCTTTAGTATGGCAGCACGTGCGGACAACGTTTCGCGTGTCGACCATGATGGAGTTACGTTGGTAGAGGGCGCGACGCACGATGTCCGTTTTGCCTTTACCGAGCGCACCGGTGGTGTTTCCGAAGATGCGTACTCCTCACTCAATCTGGGCTCGCATGTTGGCGATGACCCCTTTGCCGTTCAAGAAAATCGTCGCCGCACGCTCGAGGCCATAGGGGCTGCCGAGTGCGAGCACAACCTGCTTGTTCCCAATCAAGTGCACGGTGACCATGTCGTGACGGTGACCTCGAACGGTGCCGATGATCTCGAGATCATTCGCGAGCAGATTGCCGAGGGCTGCGATGCCATCGTCTGCACGATCCGTGAGGTGCCCGTGATGCTCTGCTTTGCCGATTGCGTTCCCGTGGTGCTGGTGGCTCCCGGCGGCTTTGCCGTGGTGCACTCTGGTTGGAAGGGCACGATTGCGCGCATTTCCGCCAAGGCGTGCCAAGCGCTCTGCGAGGCGGCTGGTTGCAAGCCGGACGACATCTCTGCCTATATTGGGCCCCATATCCTGGGCGACGAGTACGAGGTGTCCCAAGAACTTATGGACCGCTTTGCCTCCGAGTTCGCGTGCATCGATGCCGCCACTTCTCGTATGCTCGATCTTTCCGCCGCCATTCGCGAGGCGCTGATGGACGCCGGCATCGAGGCGAGCGGCATTGTGGACACCAAGCTTTCCACCGTTCGTCAGAACGACCGCTTTTATTCCTACCGCAACGAGGGCGGCACCTGCGGGCGCCATGCGGCGATCGGCGTGATGCTATGAGAAAGATCGCATCGGTCCTGAGCGCGGCAGTGCTCACGCTCACGCTGTGTGCCTGCTCCTCGGGATCTTCTATGTCTTCTATCACCGTGGCTGGCTCGACCACGTGCCTTCCCATTGCCGAGATCGCGGCTGAAGGCTTTAAGGAAGAGACCGGCATCGATGTGCTCGTCTCCGGCCTTGGCTCCTCTGCGGGTATCGAGGCCGTCAGCGCCGGCACGGCCGACATCGCCAGCTCCTCTCGTGGCCTCAACGCCGATGAGCAAGACCTTGGCCTGACCCCAATCGTAATCGCGCACGACGGCATCGCAGTCATCGTGAACGACGACAACCCGGTCGACAATCTCTCGACCGAGCAGCTCCGCGATATTTACGCCGGCAAGATCACCAACTGGAAAGAAGTCGGCGGAGAGGACCTGAAGATTCAGGTTATCAACCGCGACGAGGCGTCCGGTACGCGCGAGGCCTTCCGTACCATCGTTATGGACGGCACGCCGTTCGATCGTCGCTCGGCCGTTCTTTCGGGCACGGGTCAGGTGCGCGATGTCGTGTCCCGCTCGCGTGGCGCCATTGGCTACATCTCGCTGGGTTTTGTCGAGAGCCTCAACGCCAAGACCTCGGTCAAGGCCGTTTCGGTCAACCATGTCGAGGCATCCGAGAAGACGGTCGCAAGCGGCGGCTATCCCATCTCGCGCGACCTTTACTTCTTTGTGAAGGGTACGCCTTCGCATCAGGCGCAGGACTACATTGACTATGTGACGTCCGAGAAGATGGACAAGCAGATTCGCGAGGCGGGCTTTATTCCCGTCACCAACGACGGAAAGGGGAGTGAGTAGCGTGGAAGCACAGGAAACCCCCCAGATTGAGCAGGAGGCTCAGACGCCCAAAAAGCGTGAGCTGGCGTTGGTGTCACGCAGCACCTATCTCAAGGAGAAGGCGCTGCAGTGGATCTTTTTTGCCTGCGCGTTCTTGGCGGTCGTCACCGTCATTCTGATTTTTGTCTTTACCACGTACTCGGCGCTGCCCGTCTTTACCGACATCGGTCTGGCGGACTTCTTTAGCTTTACGTGGGCGCCCTCCGAGGGCCACTACGGCATCATGTCGCTGCTGGCGGGCTCTGGTCTGGTGACGGTCGGTGCGCTCGCCATGGGCGTGCCCCTGGGCGTGGGCACGGCCGTGTATCTGGTCGAGATCGCCAGCAAGCGCGTGCGCAGGTTCATCAGTCCCGCCGTCGACCTGCTGGCGGGCATCCCCTCCATCATCTACGGTTTCTTTGGCATGGTCATCATCCGCCCGTTTATCGCGCAGCTGACTGGCGGTCTTGGCTTTGGCGCGCTGACGGCGTGGTTCGTACTCGCCATCATGATCGTTCCTACCATCACGACGCTTACCATCGATGCCCTCAATTCCATCCCCATGGGCATTCGCGAGGCGTCCTATGCCATGGGTGCCACCAAGTGGCAGACCATCTACAAGGTCGTGCTGCCTGCAGCCAAGCTGGGTATCGTGGATGCCATTGTGCTGGGTATGGGCCGTGCCATCGGCGAGACCATGGCCGTGCTGATGGTCGTGGGCAACGCCCCGGTCATTCCAGATAGCATCTCGAGCCCCATCTCGACGCTCACGAGTCAGATCGCGCTCGACATGAGTTATTCCTCGGGCCTGCACCGCTCGGCTCTGTTTGGCATGGGCGTTGTCCTGTTTATCATCTCAGCTGCACTGGTGGGTATCGTCCGCCTGATTTCCAAGAAGAGGGGGTAGGCTATGTCCGATTCCGTTGACACGATGGTCGATACGACCTCGTCGCGCGAGCGTATCAAGCGTGCCCTTTCCCATGGCAAGAAGGGCCGCATCAACAAGGACCTCTCCAACAAGATCATGCTCGGCGTGTTTCGCGCTGCGGCCTATGTCACCACGCTGGTGCTGATCGCCATCATCGCCTACGTGGTCATCAACGGCCTGCCGCATATCTCGCTCGACTTTATCTTTGGCTGGCCGCAGGGCGTAAACGCCGAAGGTGGCATTTGGCCCACGATTGTCTCGACCGTCTACGTGACGGCGCTCGCCATGCTCATCTGCGCGCCGGTTGCCGTCTTAGCTGCGGTCTATCTGGCTGAGTACGCCAAGCAGGGCAAGGTCGTCGACATCATTCGCTATGCTGCCGATGCCCTAGCCTCGGTGCCCTCCATTGTTATGGGCCTCTTTGGCTACGCCTTGTTTGTCGAGGCTATGGGTCTGGGCCTTTCGATGGTCTCGGCCGCCCTGGCGCTGGCACTCCTGATGCTGCCCATCGTCATGCGTACCACCGAGGAAGCAATCCGCGCCGTTCCGCGCTATATCCGTTGGGGCGCATATGGCCTGGGCGCCACCAAGTGGCAGGTCGTCTCCAAGATCGTGCTTCCTTCGGCTTTTGGCCGCATCGCCACCGGCATCGTGCTCGCCATCGGCCGCGCCATCGGCGAGACCGCTGTGGTGCTCTACACCATGGGTCAGGCCATCAATCTGCCTATTTCGCCGCTCGATTCCGGTCGTCCCATGACCGTTCACCTTTATCTGCTTGCCAACGACGGCATCAACATGAACGCAGCCTACGGCACCGCGCTTTTGCTGATGGCGATTATTTTGGCCTTCAACCTGTTTGCGCGTTATCTGTCGCGCAAGCGCCGCTAGTTAAGGAGTCCCATGTCCGTCTATCAGTCCGCTCCCACGCCGGAGCAAGCGGCCATCACGGCCAAGGATTTCAACTTTTGGTACGGTGACTTTCATGCGCTGACGGGGCTCGACCTCAACATCGCCAAAAACGCCATCACCTCGTTTATCGGTCCTTCGGGCTGCGGTAAATCGACGTTTTTGCGCTGCATCAACCGTATGAACGACCTTATCGAGGGTACTCGCGTCGAGGGCACCATGACGCTCGACGGCAACGATATCTATGCCGAGGGCGTCGACCCGGTCGATCTTCGCCGCCGCGTGGGCATGATTTTTCAGCAGCCCAACCCGTTTCCCAAATCCATCTACGAGAATGTCGCTTTTGGCCCTCGTCTGCAGGGCGTGACTAGCAAAAGCGACCTCGACGACATCGTGGAAGAATCGCTCAAGCGCGCCAACCTCTGGAAAGAGGTATCCAATCAGCTCAACAAGGACGGTTTGGCGCTCTCGGGCGGTCAGCAGCAGCGTCTGTGCATCGCGCGCGTGCTTGCGGTGCAGCCCGATGTCCTTCTGATGGACGAGCCCTGCTCCGCCATCGACCCCACGTCCGTCTCTAAGGTCGAGGATCTGATGGCCGAGCTGGCGCCCGAGATGACGATCATCATCGTCACGCATTCTATGCAGCAGGCGGCTCGTATCAGCGACTACACCGCATTTTTCTTGCAGGAAGTTGCCGGTGAGCCCGCCACGCTCATCGAGTATGGTCAAACCGACGCGATCTTCACCAGCCCGGTGGATTCGCGGACGGAAGACTATATCACCGGCCGCTTTGGCTGATCGGTGCGACTAGTCCCAAGCCGATCGGACCTGGTCCGGTGTGTATTCACTGTGCGGGCGGCATGACCGCACCCAACTGATTGGAGTGAACCATGCGCAAACTGTTTTCCCGTCAGCTCATCGAGGCCCGTCACGAGATGCTGAGCATCTACGAGGCCGTCGATCTTGCCCTTCATGATGCCGTGAAGGCCTATGTGACCGACGACCGCAAGCTCGCCACCAAGACCAAGAAGCGCACGCTTTCGATTGATGCTCGCTGCGCCAATTTGGAGGCCGTGTGCTACAACCTGATCGCCACGCAGTCGCCGGTCGCCTCCGACTTCCGATTGCTGCAGACGATTATCTACGTCGACTTTAACCTGCAGCGCATGACCGATAAGGTTCGCCAAATCTGCCGCGCCACGCGTCACATGGTCAAGGCCGACATCTCGCTGCCTCAGGAACTCGTCGGTACGGTTGAGGCCGAGGCCGAAGCTGTTTACCAGGTGCTGGGTTCATCGCTGTCCGCGCTCGTCACTAACGACATGTCCATCATCTGCAACCTGGCCGTCGAGGACGAGCCGGTGCATGCGGCGTACGAGAAGTTCTTCCGCACCTTTAATCGTATGGATACGGGCGATTTTATGGACGACGACAGCAACTATGACGACCTGCGTCGCGCCATCATGGTCTCGCGCTACCTCGATCGCATCGCCTCGATTTCCATCGATGCCGCCTGCCGTCTGACCTTCCTTTTGACCGGACAGCGTATGACTGCCGGCGATATCGCCCGTACGGACGAGGATGAGCTCGAGAGCATGCGCGTGCCTTCGGGCGAGGGCGTCATTATGAGGCCCGCCGTCGATGCACGCTATGTTGCCAAGGTGCCTGCTAACGAGGTGAGCGAGGGGCTTCGCTACCTGCTGGATCATCTTGAGGACGAGGATGATGCCGAGGACGACGAGGACTAGGGCAGCCCCGTTCGTTGAGAGATTGTAAATACCTAAGGGTGCGCGGCCTTGCGGATGCGGGGCCGCGCTCTTGCGTTAGCATGGGACTACTTGTTGTGCTGTTAGCGGAGGCGATTGGCAATGGATAACTATTTGAATGTAATGCGCGCTCGCCGCGAGCAGATACTCGAGCGTTTCTATGCCGCGCTCGATCGCGCGGGGAGGTCCCGCGATGCCGCGCGTCTGATTGCCGTGTCCAAGACCGTCGGCGTCGATGAGACCATCGTGGCCATCCAGGTGGGATACCGCCATTTTGCCGAGAACCGCCCGCAAGAGCTCGTCCGCAAACTCGCAGGTCTGGCGGAGCATCCGGAGCTGCCCAAGGTACGCTTTGATATGATCGGCAACCTTCAGACCAACAAGATTAACGCGGTGTTGGGTTCGGCCGAGCTGATTCATTCGGTTGGTTCGCTTCATTTGGCGCAGGCGATCTCGAGCCGTGCCGTTCGCAAGATCGAAGCGAGCGAGCTTTCTGCTCCCCAACAGGTGCTAATCGAGGTTAACGTAAGCGGCGAGGAGTCCAAGGGCGGCTTTTCGCCCGATGAGATTCGTGGCGCTGCCGGCGAGCTTGCGGAACTTGAGGGAATTTGTGTGCAGGGCCTTATGACCATGGCTCCTCGAGGGAACAAGGATGTGGCACGTCGCACTTTTGCCGGGCTGCGAGAGCTGAGGGATGAGCTGGAGGCGGCGCATCCCGATCTGAGCTTGCCCGAGCTCTCTTGCGGCATGAGCGAGGACTTTGAGCCCGCCCTTGAGGAGGGCTCTACGCTCATTCGTCTGGGCAGGGTAGTATTTAGCCCGGAGTTTGCAGTAAAATAGGGCTCTGAAGTGCGCACTGGTTTACAGAGCGCCTGCACTAAACCGTGAGAGGACACAACCATGGGCTTCCTTGACGAGATTAAAAATAAGATACACCTTGGCGGCCAGCAGGGTTACGACCAGGGCTATGACCAGGATGACGACTACGGCTACGATGACGGCTACGATGATGGCTATCAGAACAACGGCTACAGCGGTACCTCGGGCGAGGGCTTCTATACCCAGGACGAGCCGAGTAACGGCCTGCTGGGCCAGACGCGCCGCGGTGAGGCCGAGTCGGTCGCCGTGTATACGCGCTCCGGCCAGCTGGTCGGCGATGACTCGCGTCATGCAACGACGTACAATCCGCCGTCGCGTTCTCAGGATAGTGCCGCAGGCGGCTATCGCCCCGGCGCTTACGACACGCCGTCGAGCTATGCCGAGAGCGCCCGTGCTCGTGCCGCGGCACCTGCGCCCGCTTCTGCGCCGAGCGACGCCTCGGCCTATGCAAACAACATCATTAACGCCACGCCGCAGCTGCCTGCCTATGTCCTGCGTCCCGAGAGCTACGACGATGTCGAGACCGTTGTCCGCCGCGTGCGCACCAAGCAGCCCGTTGCGCTGATTTTTGTTGGCGTTCGCACCGAGGTCGCCAAACGCGTCTTGGACTTTAGCTATGGCTTTGCCTGCGGCCTGGGCGCTACGGTCAAAGAGGTGGGCGATCGCGTGTTTATGGTGCTGCCCGCCGGCTGCGAGGTCAAGGATTCGGACCTCAAGAAGCTGCGCGCCGACGGCTACCTTAAGTAAACCCAAGACGAGGAGATTCTCATCAACATCTACACCATTGTCCAGCTGGTCAACACGCTGTTCAACTTCTACTCCACACTTATTGTGGTCTATTGCTTTATGACGTGGATTCCCATGAAGCAGGGCGGCCTGCTGCAGGATATCGCCGCGGTGCTCGATAGCGTCTGCGGTCCGTGGCTCAACCTGTTTCGTCGGTTTATTCCGCCGATGGGCGGCGTTGATTTTTCGCCGGTCGTTGCGATTATTGCGTTGCAGTTGGTGCAGAGGCTGATTCTGCAGCTTCTTATAGGTATACTCGTATAGTACTGGCTCAGTAACTTACGTCGGGCGCCCGGCGCCAAGGCGATGATAAAGGAGAACTTGTTATGGCTATTACCCCTGCTGACATCCAGGCTCAGACTTTCTCTGAGGCCAAGCGCGGCTATGATCCCGCCGAGGTCGACGTCTTTTTGGAGACGCTGTCCTCCGAGGTTGACGCTATGCTTGCCAAGATTGTCGATCTTAAGGGTCGTCTGACTGCCACCGAGCAGCAGCTTGCCGACACGCAGGCCCAGCTTGCCCAGGCTCAGGACGCTGCCGCTCAGGCCGTTCCCGCCGCTCCTGTGGCCGCTCCCGCACCCGACTTCTCCGCTCAGGAGCGCCAGATCTCCGCTGCGCTGATTGCTGCCCAGCAGACCGCCGAGGGCATCGTCAACGATGCCAACGAGAACGCTGAGCGCATCCGCAACGAAGCCGACGCCAAGGCCCGCGAGGTCATTCGTCAGGCCCTGACCGAGAAGCAGGCCGAGCTCGAGGAGATTGACCGTCTGAAGGCTTCCCGTGAGGAGTTCAAGGCCGAGTACCTCAAGCTCATCCAGCATTTCATGGACGATGCCCAGAATTCCTTCCCGTCCGACCTTATGGCCTCCACGCCGGTCGGTTCTGCGGCTTCTCCTGCAGTGACCGTTCCCGCCGCCGAGCCGCTGCCTGTCGCTGATCCGGTTGTCCCCGTGGCCGACCCCTTCGCCCCGATCGACAACTTTGCCGCTGACGACCTGGACTAGCTCCAGAGCTACAATCTAGTGCCCTTAAGAGGAGCTCGCACCTGCGGGCTCCTTTTTTGTGGCTGCATACGGGTTGGGAAACAAAACGCCGAGCTCTGCGTGTGATAGGGCAGAACTCGGCGAAGGGCGCGTGGCAAAAAGTAGATTTTAGGGCATGTGCCAAAAACTACTTGAGGAGGAAGTCGGAGAGGGGAATGGTACGGGCCTCGCGATGCTCGGGATCGGTGATGTGGTCGGCAGGATAGCCGCAGACGAGCATGTGATAGGGATAGACGCCCTCGGGTAGGTTGAACCGCTCTCGGGCTAGCTCGGGCTTAAAATGGCATACCCAACACGTTCCCAGGCCTTGCTCCTCGGCCTCCATCATCATTTGATCGCAAACAATCGAGGTGTCGATAGCGCTGGAGTTCATCTGGTCATAGGGGCGAACCCAAGCGTCGTCGGTAACGCTGCAAATGAGGAAGATGAGCGGAGCGCCAAAGATGGACCCATCACGAGCAAACCGAGGCTGACAAGCAGCCGCCTTCTCCAAAAGCTCGGGCGTATCCAACACCATCACACGGGTTGGATGATTATTACAAGCAGAAGGAGCAATGCGCCCAGCCTCAACAATGGCATCCACCACAGCCTGCTCCACAGCCCGATCCTCAAAAGAACGACAAGAATACCGAGCCCGAGCCAGATCCAAATACCCCATACGAGCCTCCAAAGCTAATAAAACAACCCAAAACTAAGCAAAAGGGTACCCAAAGCAACACTCAGCCAAACGCCCACCGAATGCCAAAGTGTTCAATTGGGTACTAAAGGTCCCCTCGGCCAAACCCCCATTGCGCTATAACTATCAGCCAAAGTTCCAATGGCGGTACGTAAGGCGAAGGGCCGGCACCTGTTTACTTTCGAACGACTCTGCCATGCAGCCGGAGTGAGAAAGCAAACAGGTGCCGGCCCTTCGCCGCCAGGACACGTATCCCCAATTAACTGTTCTTCATGACAATCGAATCCACGACATCAGCCACATTCTCGCAGCAGTCGGCGCAGTACTCCAGGAAAGCGTAGACGTCACGCCAGGCGATGACCTCGAGCGGGTCCTTGCCATTGACGTGCAGGTTGCGCATGGCGTTGATGTAGAGCTCATCGGCCTCGGACTCAATGGTGTTGATCTGGATGACCAGCTCGCGCAGGGTCTTGGACTTGCGGTAATTAGGCAGCTCGACCATAAGGTCCTTCATGGCGCGGCAGGCGTCGGTCACCTTGTGGGCGATGACAATGGCATCGGGGTGGATGCTCTGGATGTTGGTGAAGTAGACGCGCTGCACGACGCCCTCGATACGGTCAAGCACAGTGTCGAGCGAGCAGCTCATCAGGTCCAGATCCTCGCGCTCAAGCGGGGTGATAAAGGCAGTGAGCAGGGCATCCTCGAGCTCATGGTGCTTCTTGTCGGCCGCATGCTCAATCGCATGCATCTCTTCGAGCATGCCGTGGATCTGCGCGGGATCAAAGTTCTCAAAAATCTTGATGAGCAACTCTGCGGCCTGGACAGCAAGGTCGGCGCAGGCGACGTAGTTGTCAAAGTAGAACGAATCGGGTTTCTTTGCCATGAGTGGGTCCTTTCGAGGCGAAGACGGGTGGGCGAGGTATTGCGGTCCGGATGGACGTTCGGTTTGACTAGATGAACATCATGAACAGCTTGGCCATGACAAAGCTGATAAGTCCGCAGGCGGGGAAGGTGAAGAACCAGGTGAACATCATGTCCTTGACGACACCGAAGTTGATCGCCGAGAGGCGCTTGACGGCACCGACACCCATAATGGCGCAGGTCTTGATGTGCGTGGAGGACACGGGGATGCCGGTGAGCGTGGCAAGCAGCAGGTTTGCGGCGCCCGCCAGGTCGGCGGAGAAGCCCTGGTACTTTTCGAGCTTGACCATGCTCTGACCGACAGACTTGATGATGCGCTCACCGCCCACGCTGGTGCCGATGCCCATGGTGGCCGAGCACAGCAGCATGATCCAGATGGGGATGCCGGCGTCGCCGACGCTCGTCTGTCCGCTGGCAAAGGCGACACCTAAAAAGAGCACGCCGATAAACTTTTGTCCATCTTGCGCGCCGTGCATAAAGCTCATGGCCGCGGCACTTGCGATCTGAGCATATTTAAAGAAGACATTGGCACGTCGCCTGTTGGCGGCGGCGAAAAGAATCGAGACGAGCTTGCACAGGACCCAGCCCATGATAAAGCCCAGGCCGATGGAGAGCGCCAAGCCGTAGATGACCTTCATCCACTCGTGGACGTTGACGCTGCTCGCGCCGCCGAGGGCGATTGCGGCACCGGTCAGGCCGGCGATAAGGCTGTGGCTTTGCGAGGTGGGGATGCCAAAACGCGATGCCGTGGCGCCGTAGACGACGATGGAGAACAGCGCCGCGCAGAGGCACGCGAGCGCCATGGTGCTGTTTCCGCCAAAGTCGACGATATGTGAGATGGTGTTGGCGACGCTCGCGTTAAAGTGCGTCATGATGAGCACGCCGAGGAAGTTGAATGCGGCGCTCATGAGAATGGCTGCGCGGGCGGGCATGCAGCGCGTGGTGACACAGGTCGCGATGGCGTTGGGCGCGTCGGTCCATCCGTTGACGAAGATAGCGCCGAGCGCGAGGATCACGGTGACGGCAAGGACTGGGTTCGACACAATTTGGCCGAGGAAGGCTGAGAACGTTACGTCCATATATGGGCTTTCTCGAAGTTTGCAGGCACGTTACAAAAACATGATAAATCGTATCACCTCCTGCGGGTTTCTTTACCGAGTTCTGATGGGAGAAGTGAATTTTTTGGCACTAACATTGAATATTTGCCCTGTTGACCGCGGGTGTTCTTTTTGCTAGCACGCCATGAGGACACGTGCGCGCCCCAACATCCCAAAACCACAGCCTGTTCGCTTTACAATATGCAAACATGCGTTCGATAATAGGAGGCATGGAATATCGACAGACAGATGGTAAAACTCGACGCGTGCACAAGCAGTATGTGGACGTCGTGGCCCGCATCCTCGCGGGCGGACAAGTCGTGCCGGTTACCGTCTGCTGGGTCGACGGTCGCTGTTTTACGATCGACGAGATTGTCTCATCCACCGGTTTTGGCCTAACGGTTCACGGCATTCGTACGGCAACCTATAAGGTTCGTTTTGGTGGGCATGCGACCGAACTGTATCTGGAAGAACAGGCGCGCGAGCGACCGGATGGCTCGCAGGCCCATCTGATGCGTTGGTGGGTGTGGGCATTCGACCGTACGCTCGAGAGCGGGCGCCGCAGGTAAGAGCGCGCGGCATTCGGGTACAATGGCAGGAATCTTGTCACCTACGGCGCTGTCGCGGCGCTTTTGAAAGGACGATATTATGAACGATATCCAGGGTTATCAGAACGGCCCCATTGAGACCGGCGCAAGCCGTGCCAAGGAGATGTCGCCGCGTGCGTACAACCTTGCCATGTCTGCCCTGATCTTTTTGGGCTTTTGCGCCATGGGTGCCGGTGCTTACTTTACGAGCACCATGGCGTTTGCCCGCATGATGATGAGCGGCGCCGCCTTGCCGCTGGTCTTTGGCTCGTTTATTTTGACCATCGTCGGCATGGTCATGATGTCGGCCGCCGCGGGCAAGCAGTCTGTGGGTCTGTCCCTTGTGGGCTACGTAATCTTTGCGAGTACCTTTGGCCTGACCGCGTCGTTTGGCCTTGCCAATTACGACCTGCCCACCATCAACACTGCCTTTATCGCCACGGCCGCCATCACCTTTGTCTTTGGTGCGCTGGGCGTGACCTTCCCCAAGTTCTTCCAGCGTGTGTACGGCATTGGTTTTGGCATCCTGCTTGCCACGATTCTGGTCGAGATCGTGCTGATGTTTATGGGCGTCTCGCAGTCCATCACCGACCTGATCGTGATCGTGGTGTTCGCCGGCTTTATTGGCTACGACACCTATGTGGCCACGACGGTGCCGCCCACGCTGCCCAACGCCGTGCTCATGGCATCCAACCTGTTCGTGGACATCATCAACGTGTTCCTGCGCATCCTGAACATCCTTGGTCGTCGCGACTAGTGCCAAATTGCAGCGGTGCTTGCGCACGTGTAAATCGATGCGGAAGGCGGTCCTTCGGGGCCGTCTTTTTTGTGCGTGGCGGGGTATCATGGATGGAAAAGCCGATAGCGGCAGAGACCGAGAAAGGTGACCACTTATGGCAGACGTTGACAACAGGAACCGTAACCGCAGGCCCAATCGCGCGGGACAGTCCAATCCCAAGCGCGAGGCCCGTGCCAAGGCCGCCGAGCGTCACGTGGTGATTGTGTCCGAAGCGTGCGCCAAGGATATCGAGCGCTCGCTTGCCGGCGTGCGCGAGTTCGATGGCATGCCTGCCGGATTTATCGCGGCGATGAAGGCCAAGGCCCAGGCAGCTGCGGCTGCCGAGGAGCCGGTTGCCGAGGTTGTGGAGGCCGACGCTGCCGAGGTGGAGACCGCGGTTCAGCCCGAGGCGGCACCCGAGTCCACCGAGTCGGCTGACGAAGCCGAGTCCGCGCCCGCGGAGGAGGCTGCTCCGGTCCTGCCCGAGGTCACTGTGCTTGATGCCCCCGCCACGCAGGCCATTCTGGATAACGGCCGCGGCTATGCGCAGTTCTGCGACATGGCCGTACTCGCCTTTGCCTCGTTCACCAACCCGGGCGGTGGCTACATCCAGGGCTATCTGGGCCAGGAGGCTACGCTCTGTGCCGATTCGTATCTGTACAACGTCCTCGATAAACAGCGTAAATGGTACGGCGAGAACCGTCGCCGCAACATTAACTGTGAGCTGTACCGCAACCGTGCGCTGGTGGTGCCCGCGGTGCGCTTCGACCGCAAGCATGTGCACGCCTATGCCGACGTAATCGTCGCCGCTGCACCCAACGCCAAGCGTGCTCGCCAGGAGTACCGCGTGAGCGACGATGCCTTGCTTGACGCCCTGCGCGACCGCATTCGCTTTGTGCTTGCTATATGCGATGAGCTGGGCCGCGAGAAGCTCGTACTGGGTGCTTGGGGCTGCGACAACAACGGCTTTGACGCCGAGACCGTGGCCGAGCTCTTCCGTAAGGAGCTCGCGTCGGGCGACTTTAAGGTCAAGCAGGTCTTCTTTGCCGTGCCCTCTACGCGTTGGGACGAGGATTTTGCCAAGTTCGAGCACGTGCTGGCAAACTTCCCCGAGCGCAACGAGGAGTCCTATGCCCAGGTTGCCGCTCGCGCTGCGGCTGCTCGCGCCGCCGAGCAGGCCCAGGCTGCTGCCGAGGACGACGAGGACGAGGACGATTGGCGCAAGTACCTGTAATCGGTACGTGCCGACAGATAGGTCGAGCCGGCGGGAGGGCTGCTCCCGTCGGCTTTTTACTAAAGGAAGGGCTTACGATGAAAAACGTTCTGTGCTTTGGCGACAGCAATACCTATGGCTACGATCCGGCAGGTATGCGCGACGGCACCGCGGTGCGCTATGAGCAGGATGTGCGCTGGTGCGGCGTGGCACAGCGTGACCTGGGCGAGGGCTGGCATGTGATTGAGGAGGGGCTCAACGGCCGCACGACGGTGCGCGACGATATGTGCCATCTGGACACTAACCTCAACGGCATTCGCGCGCTTCCGATGCTGCTCGAGGCTCATAAGCCGCTGGATGCGATCGTGATTATGCTGGGCACCAACGACTGTAAGACGGTCTTTAACGTGACAGCTTCCGATATCGCCCGTGGCGCCATGGCGCTGATTCGCGCTGTCCGCGCGTTTCCGTGGACCGACGCTGCGCCTTGTCCGCGCATTCTGCTGATGGCGCCTATCAAGATCAAGCCGCAGATCGCCGATGTGTATATGACCGACTTTGACGAGCATTCCGT
>URMO01000035.1 GCA_900549085.1 uncultured Collinsella sp.
GCTGCTCTACAGTCCTGCGCAAGACGGAAAGCACATTAAGTGCTTTCCTTTGCGTGCGGAACTCGCGACAAACTTAATATATTTCGCCGCCCCTCTGCCAAGCTCGGGAGACGACACGTTGATGTCTGCTTAACTCTGCTCGCTCAGCTAATTACTTTGTTGGGGATCCACAATTTGCTGCAAGGCGAACTTGCATTGGGGCGTATCGTCCTCTTCTCGCGCATCGTCAAAGTCGAAGACCATGATGGCGCAGTTGGGGAGTTTTGCTGGGAGCTTGAAGCCCTCTGGGGCTGCAGCCTTGATGAATTGGCGGCTGGCGCTGCCGTGGCTTACTGCTAGGAGGGTTTCTATGCCCTCGGCGCCCATGAGATTGGTGAGGGTGTCTACCATGCGCTCTTGCAGTGCCTGGCTTCCTTCTCCTCCGAAGGGGACCAGGTCCTCGCCCGGATCCCAGACGTCGGTGGGAAGGGCATCGTGGGGACCTTCTTCGAAGGTGCCGTAGCAGCGCTCGATGATGCCTTCGCAGGGCTCGACTGCCGCGTCCGGGCCGAGGAGCTCGCATGCAACGAGACTAGCGGTGTCCATGGCTCGGCCTAAGGGTGATGAGGCCACTTTGTCGGGAACGACGTTGTGGGCTTTGAGCCATGCGGCTGCCATCCCGGCTTGCTGACGGCCCAAATCGGTGAGCGGTGAATCACAGCGACCCTGGACCAGCTTTTTGACGTTGAATTCCGTCTGGCCATGACGGAGTAGATATAGACGCTTCATGCTCTCCCCTTCTGCTTCAGTTACCTTGCCGGCACAGCCCTACTCGTGGGTATGGCCTACGTAGTCTTCGTCGATCGTGATCTTGGCAATCGACTTGGGGTATTCCGATTCGACCCTCTGGGCCAACGCGTGTTTGAGCTCATCGGCATCCATGCCCAAATCCGAGGGGCGCACGCAATCGAAAATCACATTGGTGTGCGTAGGACCCGGCACACAGCGCAGGTCATGAATCGAGAGGCGGCTATCGATCTGTTGGGCCATGGCGTTAATGCGCAAACGCATGCTTGCCACCTTGGGATCGTCGGTCACGATGGGATCGTAATGGAGCGTGACAATCATGCCGTCTTCGTTCCTAAACGCCTGCTCAATATTGTCGAGCGTGTCGTGACTTTCTAGCGGGCTGGCCTCGGCTGCCATCTCGGCGTGTGCGCTTGCGAACTTCCTGCCCGGACCGTAGTCGTGAACCATCAGATCGTGAACGCCCAAAACGCCGGGATAGCTCATGATCTTGTCTCGAATGTGCTTGACCAGCTTAGGATCGGGCGTCTGGCCCAAAAGCGGGCTCACCGTATCCTGGATAAGCTCAAAGCCGCTCCAGCCAATATAGGCGCCAACGGCAAGACCGACCCATGCGTCAAGATTGATGTGCGTCACCTGCGAAACAATTGCGCACACTAGCACGGCGCCCGTGGCAAGAACATCGTTCTTGGAATCCTGCGCGGTCGCATGCAACGTCTCGGACTCAATGCGATCGCCGAGCTTTTGGTTGAGGGCCGCCATCCAGAGCTTTACGACCATCGAAAGCACGAGAACTGCCACCAGGGCAAGCGAGAACTCGACAGGTTCGGGGTGGATGACGCGCTCAACCGAGGACTTCACCAGCTCAACGCCAATCAGCAGCACGAGTGCCGCTACGACCAATCCCGAGAGATACTCGTAGCGACCGTGGCCGTAAGGATGCTCGGGGTCGGCCGGCTTGCTCGCCAGCTTAAAGCCCAGCACGCTCACGATATTCGAACTGGCATCGGACAGGTTGTTCATGGCATCCGCCACGATCGAAACCGATCCCGAAACCACACCGATTGCGCCCTTCGCAGCACAAAGCGCAACATTGGCGACAATACACACCATGCCCGCCAACGTGCCCACACGCGCACGATCGCCCTGTGCGCGCTTAACAATCCACTCGACCATCTGCATCCGCCCCCACGGTACTACCTATATATCTATTGCTCAAACGGATTGTAGTGTAGCCACTTTGTCCTCCAGATACAAAAAGGCCGCAGCCCACACGAGACACGGCCTTGGAGCATGACAAAGGAATCGTCCTTTTGTCGCACAGGTTTATGCGCTTACTTCAGCAGCGCTCGCCACTGTTTCGGGCGAATCGGCTCCATCCCCCGCCGCCTGCCCCTTCGTCGGCACCACGCCAAAGCAGTAGCTCAGCACCGCAGACGCCGCAAATGCTGTGCCGCCGGCAACGCAGCACCACAGCAGGTTCGAGATGCCGCCCGTGGCAAAGCCAATGACCATGAGGACATTCGTCATGCCGATGGTATAGGCCGTAACGTGGCCCACGGCCGCAACAAGGCCTCCGACGGCGCCGCCAATGGCCATGCACGTCAGGCACCTGCCATATTTAAAGCCGCAACCGTACAGCGCCGGCTCGCTTACGCCGCCAAGAACACCCGAGATCGAATAGCCCAGCATGAGTCCCTTCTCGTCCTTATCCGCAACGCGGAGCGACGCGCCAAAGGGCATACCCCAAACGGCGAACGTTGCCATCGTCGCGGCGATCAGAATGCACGAATCCGTTCCCACACTCATAAACTGTGCATAGGCGAGCGATAGGACAACGTTGCTGACGCCCGCGATCTTAAGGAACTCCCAGCCCGCGGCAAGCCCCATGAGCGTGAGCAGCGACACGATGCCACCGGAATTGCCAAGCATAAACATAAGCTGGCCCAACAGCATGCCCAGATAGCTGCCCGCCGGCGCCGTAATACACAGCGAAACCGGAACCATGACAAGCATGGTCGCAAACGGAACAAACGAAAACGCCACGGCCTTAGGGATAACGCGCCGAAAGAAACACTCCACTCGCCATAGCACGGGCACCGAAATGAGAACCGGAATAACAGTCGTCGTGTAATCATTGACCGGCGCGGGAAGCAGGCCATACACGGAAGTCATCGATGCCCCCGTCGTCGATGCGGCATCGACGAGCTTAAGTAGATCGGGCGCAATCAATACGCCGCCCAGCATCATGCCCAGCTGCTCCGAGCAACCGAGCTGGCTGGCGGCCGCCCAGCCAAGATAAATGGGCAAAAAGTAGTAGCCGACGTTATAGAGCCAACTGTAGAACAGGCGATAGATTTCGGAATCGGCAGACCACAGGCCCAGCATGCCTTCGCCCATAATGACGGCGACGGTGCGGAACAACGCCGCGCAGACAATAAACGGCAGCGCCGACATCATGCTTTTGGACAGATAGTCCACCACAGCCATGGCGTTTGCCCTTACCGTCGCCAAGGTCGATTGAATAACTTGTGACACAGGAACCCTTTCCCAATGCGACATGCGGGCTGTCCCTTTGTCACATCGTGCGGTACTGACCGATTGCGCGGTACTTTTCGTAGCGGAGGTTTGTAAGGGTCGCGTCGTCGAGCCGCCCAAGTGTATCGAAGGCATCAAATGCCGAGGACATGACGGCACCGGCGATCTCCTCATGCGACAGGCCCCTATCGTCAACAATGCCGTCGATGATGCCGAGCCCCAACAGATCGGGGGCCGTGAGCTTAAGCGCCTCGGCGGCCTCATTCGCGCGCTCGGTATCCTTCCACAGGATCGACGCACAGGCCTCGGGGCTCACGACCGAATAGGCCGAGCTCGAGAGCATCAGGATGCGGTCGGCCACGGACAGCGCCAGCGCGCCACCAGAGCCGCCCTCGCCTGTCACCACCGAGACAATCGGCGTCTTAAGGCCGCTCATCTCCATGAGATTCTGGGCAATCGCCTCGCCCTGGCCACGCTCCTCGGCACCGATGCCGCAAAACGCGCCCGAAGTATCGACCAGGCACAGAACCGGTCGACCAAACTTTTCGGCCTGACGCATAAGGCGACGCGCTTTGCGGTAGCCCTCGGGATGTGCCATGCCAAAGTTGCGGCGCATACGCTCTTTGGTCGTGGTGCCGCGCTCGATGGCGATGACCGTTACGGGGCGTCCGTCTTTCCAGCCAATGCCAGCCACCACAGCGGCGTCGTCGCCAAAGTAACGGTCGCCGTGCAGCTCCACAAATCCATCCAGGCCCAGCAAGATCATCTCACCCGCCGTGGCGCGATCTGCCGAGCGGGTCTGCTTGACAATCTCGAGCGCGGTTTTTGGCGCCGCCGAGCGCTTAAACAAGTGTCCCAGCTTTTTGCCGCGGCGCCCCGTATGCACGATCTCATGCGGTGCCCCCAGGCCGGGCGCGTGCCCTTCGTGCAGTGCCAGCAGCTCGCCCACCGTGAGCGCGATCTCGCCACGCGGAACAACGGCATCGCAAAAGCCGTGCTCCAGCAAGAACTCGGAGCGCTGAAATCCCTTGGGCAGGCGCTTGTGCATGTTCTGCTCGATCACGCGCGGGCCGGCAAATGCCGTCAGGGCATCGGGCTCGGCCAGGATAATGTCGCCCTCCATGGCGAAGCTCGCGGTTACGCCTCCGGTCGTGGGGTCGGTGAGCACCGTGATATACAGACCGCCCGCCTCGCTGTGGCGCCTAACCGCCGCAGAAATCTTGGCCATCTGCATAAGCGATGTCACGCCCTCTTGCATGCGCGCACCGCCCGAAACGGTAAAGCCGACAACTGGCAATCCCAGCTCGGTTGCATGCTCAAATGTGCGACAGATCTTCTCGCCCACCACGGAACCCATCGAGCCCATCATAAAGTCGGCATCCATAAAGAAGAGTGCCGTATCGCAACCGCAGATTTTGCCCCTGCCGCACACAACGGCATCGCGCTCGCCCGAGCGCTCGCTCACGCTCTTGAGCTTGTCGGCATAGCCGGGAAACGAGAGGAAGTCCTCCGACGCCAGATTGGCATCCCATTCCTCAAACGTGCCCTCGTCGACCGTCATGCGCATGCGCGCGCGACCGCTCACGCGAAAGTGTTTGCCGCAACGAGGACAGACCTCGAGGTTGTCGTGCAGGCGCGCCTCATCGATCACGCGGCGGCACTCCGGGCACTTGATAAACACGTGGCGCGCGGGAAACTCGGCGCACGACTCGCTTATCGGCCCCTCGAGGACGTTAACCGTCTTCGCTTTTCTATTCATCAGCATAGAGATGCCCCATCAGATCGGTGTGATACATGCCCGACAAGAACTCGTCGTTTGCCAGCACGTCGAGCTGAAGCTCGCTGTTTTCGCTCACGCCCTCAATCACGAGCTCGCCCAGGGCCGAGCGCATCTTGCGAATGGCGCCGTCACGCGTGGGCGCACACACGATAAGCTTGCCGAGCATGGAGTCGTAGTACGGCGGAACGTTCGCACCGGTAAACATGGCGGAATCCCAGCGCACGCGCGGACCACCCGGCACACGCAACGCGGTGACCGTTCCGCATGATGGCAGAAAGTCCGGCGTTTCGGCATTGATGCGGCACTCCATGGCATGGTTGCGGACCGGCATGTCCTCCTGCTCAAAGGGCAGAGGCTGGCCGGCTGCCACGCGCAGCTGCCACTTGACCAAGTCGGTATCGGTCACAAACTCCGTAACCGGATGCTCCACCTGCAAGCGCGTGTTCATTTCCATAAAGTAGAAATTGCCGTCGTCCGAATACAGGAACTCGATGGTACCGGCTCCTTCGTAGCCGACGGCACGAGCCAGGTCACGCGCCGCCTTATGCATGCGAGCACGAATGTCATCGTGTCCGTCGAGGCACGGCGCGGGGCTCTCCTCGATTAGCTTTTGGTTGCGGCGCTGCACCGAGCACTCGCGTTCGCCGAGCGAAAACACATGGCCCTGCTTATCGGCCATAATCTGCACCTCAACGTGGTGCGCCGGCGCGACGAACCTCTCCATGTAGCACTCGCCGTCGCCAAAAACGGCCTCGCCCTCGGCACGCGCCTCGATGAACGCCTTTGCCGCATCTTCCACGCGCTCGACCTTGCGAATGCCGCGACCGCCGCCACCTGCACGCGCCTTAATAAGCACTGGGCAGCCAATGCGCTCGGCCTCGGCCGTTGCCTCCTCGGGGCTTTTGAGCAAATCGCAGCCCGGCACGATGGGTACGCCCGCCGCGGCAGCCGTTCGACGCGCGGCGTCCTTGTCGCCCATGCTGTCGATCACCTCGGCCGAGGGGCCAACAAACACCAGACCGTACTTGTCACAGTCGCGCACGAAGCTCGCCTTCTCGGAAAAGAAACCGTAGCCAGGATGGATCGCCTTTGCCCCCGACTTCACGGCACAGGTGAGCACGGCATCGTCGTTGAGGTAGCTCTCGGCAAGACGCGGGCCGCCGATGCAATACGCCTCGTCGGCAAGCTGCACGTGCAGCGCGTCCGCATCGGCCGTGGAGTAGACGGCGACGGTCTTGATGCCCATATCGCGGCACGCGCGGATAACACGGACCGCGACCTCGCCGCGGTTGGCGATGAGCACTTTGTCGAACATGAAGCCTTCCTTATCTTTCGTGCATGAGTGCAAAAGACATATCGGCGCGGCAGCAAACCTCACCGTTGACGCTCGCAGTACCCGTCGCAAAGCGGAACGGCCCGCGCGCACGCGTGATGGAGCACACCAGATCCACCGTGTCGCCCGGGCGCACCGGGCGCTTAAAGCGCACCTTGTCCAGACTCGTGTAGAACGGCGTCGCGCCGCGCGCCTCCTCATCGCCCATCAGCAGCACGCAGCAGTTCTGGGCGAGCATCTCGCACTGAATCACGCCGGGGACGACCGGGTTTCCCGGAAAATGCCCCTGCAAAAAGTACTCGTCGCCCGTAATCGTGATCTTGCCGTGGGCCTCATCGCCCACCAGCTCGGCCTCGTCGAGCAAAAGCATCGGCTCGCGATGCGGTAACAGTTCTTTAAGCTCTTCTTTGTTCATGGATATCACCTATCCGATCCTCATGAGGCAGCTGCCGAACTCCACGAGGTCGCCGTCGGCCACGCAGATCTCGAGAACCTCGCCATCCGCCTCTGCCGTCACCTCGTTGAGAACCTTCATGGCCTCGATGATGCAGAGGGTCTCGCCGGCCTTGACCTTGGAGCCCACGTGCACAAACGACTCGTCGCCCGGCGCCGGGGCAGCATAGAAAACGCCGACCATGGGAGCGGTCACCTCGGCGCCCTTGGGCTCCGGCGCGGCAACAGGCGCCTGCGCGGCGGGCTCCGGTGCGGTGGCAGGCATGGCGACAGGAGTCACCGCCGGAGCAGCCACGGCACCTGGCATAGGCATGGGCACGGCAACCGGCTGCGCGGCGCTCGCGCGTTCGAGCTCGACCGCGGTGCCATCGGGTTCCTCAACGCGTACGCGCGTGAGGCTGCGGTCCTCCATAACATCGGCTATCTCGGCAAGTCTTTTGGAATCCATGCTCTAGCTCCTCGTATATCTACGCAGCGCGATGGCGGCGTTGTGCCCGCCAAAGCCCAGGTTGGTTGAAAGCGCCCAGGTAAGGTCGGCGCGAACCGCGCGATTGGGCGTGTAGTCAAGATCGCAGGCGGGATCGGGCGTGTGGTAGTTAATGGTCGGGGGTACCACGCCCTGCTCGAGCGCCATGGCGCAGGCCATGACCTCGATGGCACCCGTGGCGCCGATCATGTGGCCGGTCATCGACTTGGTCGACGAGACGTGCGCGGCGCGCGCCGCGTCCTCGCCGAGCGCACGCTTAATGCCCGCCGTCTCGGACGAATCGTTGAGCTTGGTCGAGGTGCCGTGAGCGTTGATGTAGAGGCCCTCGGAAGGCTTAACGTCGCCCTCGGCCACCGCCAGCGATATCGCACGGGCGATGCCTGCCGCGTCCGGGTCGGGACTCGTGATGTGGTAGGCATCATCGGTGTTGCCGTAGCCCACGACCTCGGCATAAATGTGCGCACCGCGCGCCTGCGCGTGTTCCATGCTCTCGAGCACCAGCACGCAGGCGCCCTCGCCCATCACAAAGCCGTCGCGATTCGCATCGAACGGACGACAAGCCGTCGCAGGATCGGGGTTGGTGGTCAACGCACGGCAGGACGTAAAGCCCGCAACGGCATCAGGGATGATTGCGGCCTCGGCTCCCCCGGCGAGAATCGCATCGGCATAGCCATGCTTGATGGCGCGGAACGCCTCGCCCACGGCATGAGCAGACGTCGCGCAAGCGGTCACCACGGGCAGGGTCGGGCCTTTTGCCTTGTGGCGTATCGCGATGTTGCCTGAAGCCATGTTGGGAATCATCATCGCAATCATATAGGGCGATGCACGGCGAGGCCCTCGATCGGCAATCGTGTGGACGTTGTCGACGAGTGTCTGCATGCCGCCCACGCCTGAACCCACGTAGACGCCCAGGCGCTCGCAATCGATGGCGCCCTCGACATCAAAGCCCGCATCGTGCATGGCCTCGTCCGACGCTGCCAGGGCAAACTGGACGCAGGGGTCCAGGTGCTTGGCGTCACGCTTGCCAAAGTACTCGTTGCCGTCAAAGCCCTTGACCTCGGCCGCCACCTTGACGGCAAACGCATCGGTATCGAAGTGCGTGATCGGGCCGATGCCGCACGTGCCGGCGCACATTGCCGCCCAGGTGGCAAGCGCGGTGTTGCCGAGCGGCGATACGGCACCGATGCCGGTGATTGCAACTCTCTGTTCCATCATGGTCTCCTCATTCAAGCCGTTGTTCGGCCCTGGTTTCTACATCGCCATTCCGCCGTCGACGCGTATGACTTCGCCCGTAATGTAAGCGGCGGCATCACTCGCCAAAAAGCGCACCACGCCGGCCACTTCCTCGGGGCGCGCCATGCGCCTCAGGGGAATCTGCTCCTCGCACGCCGCGCGCACCTTATCCGATAGCTTTGCCGTCATATCGGTCTCAACAAACCCGGGGGCGACCGCGTTCACTCGTACGCCGCGTGGCGCAAGCTCGCGCGCCACCGCCTTGGTCAGACCGATGACGCCCGCCTTGGAGGCGGCGTAGTTGGCCTGCCCGGCATTGCCCATCAGGCCCACAACCGAGCTCATGTTGATGACGCAACCGCCGCGCTGGCGCATAAAGGTCTTGGTGAGCGCGCGCGTCGTGTTAAACGTTCCTTTAAGATTGACATCGAGCACGCGATCGAAGGCGTCATCGCCCATGCGCATGAGCAGGCCATCGCGGGTGATGCCAGCGTTGTTGACGAGCGCCCAAATGAAGCCAAAGTCGTTGAGGACCGCTTCCACGCACGCGTTGACGGCAGCGGGGTCGGCCACGTCACATTGATATGCGCGCGCCGTGGCGCCAGCCGCCTCACAGGCTTCGCACGTCTCGCGCGCCGCATCTGCGCTACCGGCATAGACGACGGCGATATCAAAGCCGTCCTCCGCCAGGCCCACGGCACAAGCGCGACCGATGCCGCGCGAGCCGCCCGTGACAAGCGCCACGCGACGTGAGTCGTTGCGCTCGAGCGCGCCGTTGTTCAAGTTGCCCATGTCATTCCTTTCGGGTTACAGCCCTGTGAACTATGCGAGCTCGTCGGCAATAGCTGCGACCTGCTCGGCCGTTTCGCACGAATACACGCGAACGTCGCTCAGCGTACGCTTGACCAGGCCCGACAGCGTTTTGCCGGGGCCGACCTCAATAAACGTGTCGATGCCTTGATCCTGCAGAGCATGCAGCGTGTCGACCCAGCGCACGGCATGACTCACCTGGTTGGTCAGCACCTCCGATGCCGCCTGCGGGTCGGCCGGATAGGGCGCCGCCGTCATATTTGCCATAACAGGAATGAGCAACGGGGACGGCGCGTGACCGGCTTGAATATATGCAGCAAGGCCACATGTCGCCTCGGCCATATAGGGGCTATGGAATGCACCCGACACCGCGACCTTCATGGCCCGACCACCAGCCTCTTTTACCAGGACGTCGAGGGTCTGCAACGCATCGGGCGCTCCGGCCACAACCGTCTGCTGGGGGCTGTTGTAGTTGACCGGCCAGCAGTCCTCGCCTGCCTGTTTTGCCAGGTCCTCGACTTGCACCGCATCGAGCTTGATGACGGCGCGCATGCAGCCCGGATGGCGCTCGGCAGCCGTGGCCATCAGCGCCGCGCGCTCGCACACGAGCTCAAAGCCCGCTCGCGTATCGAATGCCCCCGCAAAGGTGAGCGCGGCGACCTCGCCCAGCGAGAATCCCGCACAGGCGGCGGGCACCACGCCGCGCTCGCGCAGGGCGGTAGCCGCTGCCAGGTCGTGAACGAACACGCACGGCTGCGTGTTCTCGGTCTGCGAGAGTTCCTCTTTCGAGGCGCTCCGGCACTGCTCGCTGGTCCCCGGGCGTACCTCATCGGCAATGGCGAACACCTCGGCAGCCGCCGGCGATGCTTCGATGAGATCGACGCCCATCGCGGGATGCTGGGCACCCTGACCGGCAAACAGAAACGCTACGCTACCCATGCGGACGCACCCTTCAGGACATGCTCGGCGCCAACGACCAGATCGTCGACGATTTCGAGTGCGCTCTGGCGTTCGTTGACCATGCCAGCAATCTGTCCGCACAAATACGAACCCTCTTCGTAATTACCGTCCTTTGCGGCTTTACGGAGCGCGCCCGTGCCCATGGCCCCAAGCTCCTCGGGGCTTGCGCCCGCCGCCTCACTTTTGGCGTAGGCATTGGTGAAGGGGCTCTTGAGCGCACGCACCGGATGTCCCGTCGAGCGACCGGTCGCACGCGTCGACGTGTCGCCTGCCTTGAGCACCAGCTCTTTGTACTGTTCGGATACGGTGCACTCGTTTGCGACCAGAAAGCGTGTTCCCACCTGGACGCCGACAGCGCCGAGCATAAAAGCGGCCGCCACGCCGCGGCCGTCGGCGATACCGCCGGCAGCCACGACGGGAATGTCGACCGCATCGACGACCTGCGGCACCAGTGCCATCGTCGAGGTCTCGCCAATATGGCCGCCTGATTCGGTACCCTCGGCAACCACGGCAGTGGCTCCGCGACGTGCCACGAGACGCGCCAGCGCCACCGAAGCCACGACGGGAATGACCTTGATGCCAGCCTCGTTCCAGGCCTTCATGTACTTGGTGGGATTGCCGGCACCGGTCACCACAACGGGCACCCGCTCATCAATCACCACTTGTGCGACCTCGTCGACAAACGGGCTCATGAGCATAACGTTGACGCCAAAGGGCTTATCCGTCTTGGCGCGCAGCTCGTGAATCTGATCGCGCAGCCAGTTTGCGTCGGCATTCATGGCCGCGATAATCCCTAAGCCGCCTGCCTCGGACACGGCAGACGCCAGCGAGGCGTCGGCAATCCAGGCCATGCCACCCTGGAACACGGGTTTTTCGATGCCGAGCAGATCGCAGAGAGGAGACTTGAGCATCACTACTTCTCCAATGCCGCCTCGACCGTATCGACAAACTCGCCGACCGTCTTGGGGTTCTCCTCGGTATCGAGCTCAATGCCAAACTCGTCCTCGACGGCAACGAGGATCTCGACGGTACCCAGGCTGTCGAGGCCAATCTCCTCGAGCGTGGACTCGGGCTTCATCTCGACATCGTCAAGGCCGGCGGTCTCGCGGATAACGTCGCAAACGCGCTCGAAGGTCTTCTGATCTGCCATGGTAGTTCTCCTTTGTTTGTGCCCCAGGGGCGTTTTCATTTCCTATGTGCAACTACTTCCAGCGAAGTAGATAGCCACCTACATCCAAGCCGGCGCCAAATCCGACCAGGGCGATGGTGTCGCCCGCGTGCAGCGCGCCGGTATTTGCCAGTCGATCGAGAGCAAGCGGAATACAGGCGCTCGAGATGTTGCCAGTTTCACGCAACGTTCGGACCACACGGTCGTCCGGCACACCCAGGCGCTTGACTGCCTGGCTCAAGATTCGTTCGTTAGCCTGATGGAATACAAAGTGGTCGATGTCCTCGACCGCGATGCTCGCGTCGCAGGCGAGCTTGTTGACCGTGTCGCAGATGGCATTGACGCCAAACTTGAAGACGCGACGGCCGTTCATGGAAAGCACGCTTTCGCAGTCCTGCGCCGTCTTATACGGCGAGGAGCCCGCCAATCCGGGGACGCGCAGTGTTTCGACGTCAGGCGACGTCGAAAGCTCAACAGCAAGGGGATTCTCTCCCCCAGCCTCTATGACCGCAGCACCCGCGCCATCGCCAAAGAGCACGCACGTGGCACGGTCGGTCCAATCGAGCGCGCGCGTCATCTGCTCGGCGGCAACGACCAGCACGTGCCTGGCGCGACCGCGGGCGATATAGCCCTCGGCGACATCGAGCGCAAATACGAAGCCGGCACAAGCCGCCGAAACGTCGAAGGCAGGACATGTGGCACCCAGGCGCTCAGCAACGGCACACGCTTCGGCGGGGACGAGATGATCGCCCGTCGTCGTCGAGCAGACGATCAGATCCAGCTGGCTCGCATCGATTCCGGACGTCTGGAGCGCTTGCTCGCTCGCTGCCACGGCAAGGTCGTCAAGTGACTCGGTGGTGCAGACGTGGCGGCTCTTGATCCCCGTGCGGGTAAAAATCCACTCATCCGAGGTATCGAGGAATTCGGACAGCTCGTCGTTGGAAACGCTGCGCTTGGGAAGCGCCGAGCCTGTTCCAAGAATCGTGAAACCCATCACTAACCTCCTTTGAGTTGTTGACGTGTTTACATCAACCAAGAGAGGATAGCGCATTTTTGTCGTTGTTGACGTGTTAACATTAAATTGTCCAAATGCGACAAAGGCTTCACATTGTGTCTACTTCTCAACACCATTGCGTTATTCACTTATTCATTAAGGAGGTAGCAGCCGTTATGGATGCCAAATTAACGATAGTCGACGTAACCGGATCGACCAACGATGACCTGCTCGAGGCAGGAAAACAGGGTGCGCCGCACGGCACGGGACTTGCCGCCCGCGCGCAAACGGCAGGACGTGGCCGACGCGGCCACAAGTGGGATTCAACCGCCGGCAACCTGTTGCTCTCGATTGTCCTGCGTCCACGTGTTGATCCCGCCAAGTACTCTGGTCTTGCCGCCGTCAGCGGCCTAGCGGTGCTCGAGGCACTCGAGGCGCAAGGTCTTGCTAACGAGATCGGCCTCAAATGGCCCAACGACCTCGTCGCGCGAGGGCGCAAACTCGGCGGCATTCTGGTCGAGGCCGCACGCGATAACGAAGGCAAACCTTTCGCCGTCTGCGGCATTGGCGTCAATGTGAACTATGTGCCCTCGGAGGTTCCCGATGGCGGCCTGGCGGCAATCGGTCTCTCGGATCTCAACGAGAACGTCCCCGCCGTCGATGTGTTACTCAAAGAGGTCTATCACACCGTCGTAAACGCCGTGGACACGTGGGCAGATCTGCTCAACGCCATGGAAGAAAACGCCGGACCGCTCGCGCCCGTCCACAGCGAATATATCGCTCATCTCAATTGGATTGGAGAGCGCGTTACCGCCCGTTCCCCTGTCGGGGACGAGCTGGCGCGTGGCATCTTTCAAACGGTCGATAACTTTGGTCGCGCGTGCATCGAGACGGAAGACGGCTTGCGATCCTTCCATTTTGAGGAGGCATCGCTGCGCCCCTTGAGCGAATAGGGCGCTGCAGCCACCTACTCGGCAGCAATGCCCGGCAGTCCAAACCATTATTCAAAACAAAAGAGCCCCGCTACCAACATGGCAGCGGGGCTCTGTAAGCTATGAGCGATATCGCTTAGAGCTTGATGTCGATGTCGACGCCAGCGGGGAGGTCGAGACGCATGAGCGAATCAACGGTGCCCGAGGTGGGGTCGAGGATGTCGATGAGGCGCTTGTGGGTGCGCATCTCGAACTGCTCACGGGAGTCCTTGTTCACGTGCGGCGAGCGGATAACCGTGTACAGGTTGCGCTCGGTGGGCAGGGGGACAGGACCGGAAACGCGAGCGCCGGTCTTCTGAGCGGTCTCGACGATGAGCTTCGCGGACTGATCGACGACCTCGTGATCATAGCCCTTGAGGCGAATGCGGATCTTCTGGGTAGCCAACTTAAACCTCCAAAGAGTGCGAGAAGTGTTCTCGCAGGATTACGTAACAGGGAGCTCGAACTTAGGCGTTCTTGCTCATGACCTCGTCCACGATGGACTTGGGCGCGGGCTCATAAGAGTCGAACTGCATCGTGTAGGATGCACGGCCCTGGGTCTGGGAGCGAAGGTCGGTAGCGTAACCGAACATCTCGCCCAGCGGCACCTTGGCACGGATGAGCTTGCTGTTCTTGCGATCCTCCATGCCCTCGATCTTGCCGCGGCGACCGGAGAGGTTGCCCATAACGTCGCCCATGTACTGCTCGGGGGTCTCGACCTCGACAGCCATGATCGGCTCGAGCAGCTGCGGATCGGACTTCCTGAGGGCGTCCTTGATAGCCATGGAACCGGCGATCTTGAAGGCGGCCTCGGAGGAGTCGACCTCGTGGTAAGAACCGTCGAACAGGGTGACCTTAACGTCGAGGACCGGGAAGCCGGCGATAACACCGGTGTTCAGGGCCTCCTGGATGCCCTTGTCGATGGACGGGATGTACTCCTTGGGCACGACACCGCCGACGATAGCGTTGACGAACTCGTAGCCGAAGCCCTCCTCCATCTTCTCGAGCTTGATGACGGCATGGCCGTACTGACCGCGACCGCCGGATTGACGGACGAACTTGCCCTCAGCCTTCTCGACGTCGTGACCAGCGGTCTCGCGGTAGGCAACCTGGGGCTTACCAACGTTAGCGTCAACCTTGAACTCGCGGAGCAGACGGTCGACGATGATCTCGAGGTGCAGCTCGCCCATGCCGGCGATGATGGTCTGGCCGGTCTCGTGGTTGGTGGACACCTGGAAGGTCGGGTCCTCCTCGGCGAGCTTGGTCAGAGCGAGGGACATCTTGTCCTGCTCGGCCTTGGTCTTGGGCTCGATGGCAACGTCGATAACGGGCTTAGCGAACTCGATCTTCTCGAGGACGATCTCCTTGCCCTCTTCGCACAGGGTGTCACCGGTGGTGGAGTTCTTGAAGCCAACGCAAGCGACGATGTCGCCGGCGGCAGCGTCGTCACGGTCGATACGCTCGGCAGCGTTCATCTCGAGGATGCGGCCGAGGCGCTCGCGCTGACCATTGGAAGCGTTGACCACGTAGGAACCGGACTCGGCGCGGCCGGAGTAAACGCGGACATAGGTGAGCTTACCGACGAACGGGTCGGTCATGATCTTGAAGACCAGGCCGGAGAAGGGCTCGTCGAAGGAAGGATGACGCTGGATCTCCTCGCCGGTGTCCGGATCGGTACCGGTGACGGCCTCAACGTCGAGCGGGCTGGGCAGGTAGTCGACGACAGCGTCGAGCAGCTCCTGGACGCCCTTGTTCTTGTAGGCGGAGCCCACGAAGACGAGGTTGAGCTCGTTGGCCAGAACGCCCTTGCGCAGAGCAGCCTTGAGCTCCTCGACGGTGAAGTCCTCCTCCATGAGGATCTTCTCCATGAGCTCGTCGTCAAAGCTGGCAGCAGCGTCGAGGAGCTCCTCGCGCTTGGTGGCAGCGATGTCAGCGAACTCAGCCGGGATCTCGTCCATCGGCTCGGGGTAGGTCATGCCCTTGTCGTCGGCCTTGAAGTCCCAAGCAGTCATGGTGACCAGGTCGATGACGCCCCAGAAGTTGTCCTCGGCGCCCATCGGGACCTGAGCGGCCACGGCATTGGCGTCGAGACGATCCTTCATGGTCTCGATAGCGTTGAAGAAGTCAGCGCCCACGCGGTCATACTTGTTGATGAAGGCGATGCGGGGGACGTTGAAGGTAGAAGCCTGACGCCAAACGGTCTCAGACTGGGGCTGAACGCCGGCAACGGCGTCGAAGACGGCGACAGCGCCATCGAGGACGCGCAGGCAGCGCTCGACCTCGGCGGTGAAGTCAACGTGGCCCGGGGTGTCGATGATCTGGATGCGGTAGTCGGTACCGTCCTTCTTCCAGAAGCACGTGGTAGCAGCGGAGGTAATGGTTACGCCGCGCTCCTGCTCCTGAACCATCCAGTCCATGGTGGCAGCGCCCTCATGGACCTCACCGATCTTGTGGGTCTTACCGGTGTAGTAAAGAATACGCTCGGTCGTGGTGGTCTTACCGGCATCGATGTGGGCCATGATGCCGATGTTACGGGTATCGGAAAGCTTGTACTTAGGCTTAGCCATGTTAGTTCCTTACCTTAACTTACCAACGATAGTGAGAGAACGCGCGGTTGGCCTCGGCCATCTTGAAGACGTCCTCACGCTTCTTGACGGAAGCGCCCAGGCCGTTGGAAGCGTCGAGGATCTCGTTGGCGAGACGCTCGGCCATGGTCTTCTCCTTGCGAGCGCGGGAGAAGTTGACGATCCAGCGGATACCCAGAGCGGTGGAACGACGGGAGTTGACCTCCATCGGGACCTGATAGGTAGCGCCACCGACACGCTTGGGCTTAACCTCGAGCGTGGGCTTGACGTTGTCCATAGCCTTCTTGAAGGTAGCGAGAGCGTCGCCACCCTCGGACTTCTCGGCAACGATCTCGAAAGCGGTGTAAACGATGCGCTCAGCGGTGGCCTTCTTGCCGTCAAGAAGGACCTTGTTGATGAGCTGAGTCACCAGGCGGTTGTTGTAAACGGCGTCAGGCTGAACCTCACGACGATTAGCTGCTGCACGACGCGGCATGTGAAATCTCCTTAAGTGTCTACCGTGCGGCGCTTAGGCGGCACACGGCGAAAGTATCAAAACGTTATCTGGCTTATTTAGCCTTGGGGCGCTTAGCACCGTACTTGGAACGGGCCTGCATACGGTTCTGGACCGGAGCAGCGTCGTAGGCGCCACGGATGACGTGATAACGGACACCAGGGAGGTCACGGACACGACCACCGCGGACGAGCACGATGGAGTGCTCCTGCAGGTTGTGGCCCTCACCCGGGATGTAAGCAGTAACTTCGATGCCGTTGACGAGGCGAACACGGGCAACCTTACGAAGAGCCGAGTTCGGCTTCTTGGGCGTTCTTGTTGTAACCTGCAGGCAGACACCGCGTCTCTGGGGACACTTCGAGAGTGCTTTTGACTTGCTCTTCGCCACTTTTGTCCTGCGGCCCGATTTCACCAACTGATTGATTGTCGGCATGATCTCCTCTTCACATATTCGCGTTGTTACAGTTATGTACGACAAACGGGTAGATAATGTATCCTCCCGTTTGTCTTTTTCAACTGTATATTTTAATTTTTTTCAGTTTTTATTGACTTTCCCGTCATTCCTTCTCGTAATCGATACTCGGATCAAACTCGCTGTCATCAATCTCATCATCGAATTCATCCTTGTCATCTTCATACTCGTCATCGACAAAAGCCTCGTCTCCGTTCTGGTCGGCGAAATCGTCATCCACTTCCTTGTCTGCGAAGATATCGTCGATATCGTCATCGTCGCCGAAGTCGATATTCTCGATCGTTTCCTCTTTCTTCTGCTCGGGCAATTCCACCACAGGTTTCTCGATCGGAATCTCTTCGCCGAGCTTGACCAGGTGCAGATGCTGGAATTTCTCCGATCCGGTTCCCGCAGGAATCAGATGTCCGGTAATGACGTTTTCCTTGAATCCACGGAGAACATCGATCTTGCCGAGGGTTGCGGCATCGGTCAGAATTCTCGTGGTATCCTGGAACGATGCCGAAGAAATAAAGCTTTCCGTTTCCAGAGAGGCTTTCGCGATACCGAGAAGAACCGGTTCGCCTTCGGCAGGCTTCCTGCCGTTTTTACGGGCTTCCTCGTTGGCATGAATGAAGTCGTAGCGATCGACCTGCTCACCGGTCAGGAACTGTGTATCTCCCTGATCGACAATGCGGATCTTCTGCATCATCTGGCGAATGATGATTTCAATGTGCTTGTCATTGATTTCCACACCCTGCGCCCTGTAAACTTTCTGAATCTCGTTTACGATATAGCGCTGCAACTCGTGGGGTCCGCAGATTTCAAGGAGTTTCTGAGGAATGATGGATCCAACCGTGAGCTTCTGTCCCTTGCGCACATAGTCGCCTTTACCAACGATAAGGTGCTTTGACGTCGGAATATTGTGCTCTTCAAAAACATCCTTGTTATCCGGATCGCGTATGATGATGGTCTGACGACCTCTTACATTCTTGCCTCTGTCCACAATACCGTCGATACGGGCGATCTCCGCCACTTCTTTCGGCATACGGGCTTCGAACAATTCGGCAACACGCGGAAGACCTCCGGTGATGTCTCTGTTCTTCTGCTGCTGACGGGGAACGCGGGCGAGCGTCATACCGGGAACGACTTTTTCGCCTCTCTTCACCATCAACAGGGCGCCTGTCGGCAACGGGTAGTTGGAAATCAGCTCGCCTTTCGCATCGTTGACGACAACCTGCGGCAACAGGTCCTCGCGGTGCTCCATGACGGTCAATTCTTCAATACCGCCGCGCTCACTGCGGTTCAGGGTGACACCTTCGACGATATCATGGAGTTCCACAACACCGTTCTCTTCCGCAATGATCGGCATCTGATAGGCATCCCAGGATGCAATCTTCTCTTTCGGCTTGACTCTGTCGCCGTCTTTCTTATAAAGTACGGCGCCGACTTCCGCCGGATATCTGTCAATTTCCGCATCCTTGACGGCATCTGACCAGAAGTCATAGTCATGGGCATAGGAGGAACCCATCACCTGAGCTTCGAGCCTGACTCTTTCACGTGCCTTCGCTTCGGCCTCCTTCGCCTTTTCCTCATCATAGATGATGATGTAGCCATTCTTGTTCACGACCAGCGTATTGCCGTTCTTGTCAGTGACAAGACGAAGATTCTCAAAGCGGACCGTTCCGGCCTGACGTGCCGTAATCACCGGTTCCTTGCCACCGCCGGAAGAAATTCCGCCGATGTGGAACGTTCTCATGGTCAACTGCGTTCCGGGCTCACCGATCGACTGTGCCGCGATGATACCGAGAGCGTCGCCAAGTTCCGCATCCTTGTCCGTGGCAAGATTCTTGCCGTAGCATTTGACGCAGACTCCGTGTTCAACGTCACAGGTCAGGACTGAGCGGATCAGAACCTTGGTAATGCCGCGTTTTTCAATGAGATCCGCTTTTTCAGGAGTGAACTCTTCACCGGCATGGATGATGTAGCTGCCATCGCTCTTGGCAGGGTCACGGATATCCTGTGCGCTGTAGCGGCCGAGAAGTCTCGCCTTGAGCGGAAGCATGATCTCATCACCTTCTATGATGGCCTCCACATAAATGCCTTTGAGAGTTCCGCAGTCATCCGTACGGCAGATGATATCCTGCGCAACGTCAACAAGCTTACGGGTCATGTAACCGGAGTCGGCTGTCTTCAAAGCCGTATCAGCCAGTCCCTTGCGGGCGCCGTGGGTACTGATGAAGTACTCCAACACCGTCAGACCTTCGCGGAAGCTGGACAAAATCGGACGCTCAATAATCTCGCCGGACGGTTTCGTCATACGACCGCGCATACCGGCAAGCTGTTTGATCTGGTCCTTACTGCCTCGGGCTCCCGAGTCAAGCATGGCATAAACAGGATTGATTTCCTTTCTACTGGCCTCTTCCACCTCTTTCGTCAGCTCGTCCGCAACGGTATTCGCCGTCTTGGTCCATGCGTCGACAACCTGGTTGTGGCGCTCACCGACTGTCAGGAAGCCTTTGTCATACTTCTCTTTGATCTCATCAATTTTCTTGCGCGTCTCTCTGATGAGTTCCGGTTTTCTCTTCGGAATCAGCATGTCCGCAACGGAAATGGAGAAACCGGCAACCGTGGCATATTCGTATCCGAGATTCTTGAGATTATCAAGAAGCTCAATAGTTTTGTCATGACCGATATAATCGTAGGCTTCCCCGGAGAGACGGATGAGGACTTTGAAGGCACGCTTGATATGCTCGAGAAGGTCAGATACGACATGATTTTCTCGTTCATCTACTCCCCGAGAGAGGGAACTCCGGCGGCGAAAATGGAGCAGGTTCCGCATGAGGTATCCACCGCGAGATTCGAGAGAATGCTGAAGCTGCAAAACGCGATATCCGATGAGAAAAACGTGCGGTTTGTCGGCAGAACCATGCGCAT
>URMO01000036.1 GCA_900549085.1 uncultured Collinsella sp.
GGCTTTGAGGGCGGTCAGGCCGAGGCAGTCGCACACGAATGCCAGCTGATGTACGACACGATGATCTTGAAGCGCCACAACGACATTCCCGAGCTGGAGCGCATGCTCAAGGAGGCCGGTGACGACAAGGTCAAGAGCTGCCGCTTGGAGTACCTGCTGGCCCTGCAGTACAAGAACAAGGGCGACGAAGCCAAGTTCCAGGAGTTCCTGGAGAAGTCGGGCCAGCACTCGATGGCCGTCAACGCGTAACGGACGGCTTGTGCTAGACTTCTAGTCTCACGGGGGCGTGGCGGAATTGGCATACGCAGGAGACTTAAAATCTCTCGCCGCAAGGATTGTGGGTTCGAGTCCCACCGCCCCTACCATATGGAGCTTTCGAGCCCGTGTCCCCCAGGGATGCGGGCTCGTTTCTTTTACACGCCGGCGGGGCTCTAAGTTGCGGTGGAATAGTTCCTGTTTTGGTAGTTTACCAGCCCATTTAGGAACTATTCCACCGCAACTTAGGTTGGTGTTCCCACATTTTCCGATGGAAAAACGTGGCTGTCTCGCACATTTTCCGATGGAAACTCCCAAATGGCCTTATACTAGCCGAGAGGGTTGGGAGGCAATATGCAGCGACAGCTTATGAGTGAACTTATCGCTTGGAAATCAAGGGCGAATCGCAAACCTCTCTTGCTTAAGGGAGCCCGCCAGACAGGAAAGACTTGGCTTCTTAACGAATTCGCAAGCCAGCAGTATCGAAACGTCATTCGTTTTGACTTTATGCTCGAGCCGAGCACACGCTCGCTGTTCGATGGGAACCTCGACCCCAAGCGCATCATCTCCCAGATAGAACTCCTACGTGGCCAAACCGTAACGCCGGAAGACACGCTCATCATCTTCGACGAGATCCAAGAGGCGCCACGCGGGATCACCTCGCTCAAGTACTTCAACGAGCTTGCACCCGAATACCGCATCGTAGCAGCCAGTTCCTATATGGGCCTCGCGCTCCGACGCGAAAACGAGTCATTTCCCGTCGGCAAAATCGACCAGCTCACCATGCGTCCCATGGGGTTTGCTGAGTTCGTTCGTGCCGTCGACGGCAACCCACTCGCCGACGCCATCCTTGCCGCAGACATGAACCTTCTAACAAACGTTACCGAAAAGCTCGAGCACTTGCTCAAGGAATACCTTGTTGTCGGCGGTATGCCCGAAGTTGTCTCCACTTTCGCCGAGACACGCGACTTCATCGAAGCCCGAAGGCTTCAACAGCAAATCATCGAGGCTTACGAATCCGATTTTGGCAAACATGCACCCGCCCGCATCGTCGAGCGCATGAGGTTGGTTTGGAAATCCCTTCCCGGCCAGCTTGCAAAGGAGAACAAGAAGTTTGTCTATGGCGCCCTTCGTCCCGGAGCGCGCGCACGCGATTTCGAGGAAAGCCTCCAGTGGCTCACGGACTACGGAATCGTTCATAAGGTGCCACGTGTTTCCGCTCTAAAGGCGCCGCTCTCGAGCTACGAAGACCTCTCGGGCTTCAAACTGTTCTGCATCGACACCGGCATCCTCGGAGCGCTCTCCGGTCTCTCTCCGGCCGTCGTTCTTAACGGATCCGCTGTTTTTACCGAGTTCAAAGGTTCGCTGACCGAACAATACGTCGCGCAAGAGCTCTTGCTCCAGGACAAAACTCCCGCGTATTGGTCCTCTACCTCCGGCAATGCCGAAACCGACTTTGCCATCGACCATGCGGGAACCGTGCTTCCGCTTGAGGTCAAGGCAGCAGAGAACCTTAAAGCGAAGAGTCTGAAAATAGCCTGCGAAAAATTCAAACTCGAGCGTTGCGTGAGGAGCTCCCTGGCGGCATATAGAGACGAGGGCATGCTCGTCAATATTCCGCTTTGGGAGATTGGGCAGATCGACAAGCTGGCATAGGCGCTGTGGGGACGCCCCGCAAGGACTGTCCCCAGGTGCCGGCTGTTGAGTTGCGGTGGAATAGGGACTGTTTGGTGCCCGAAAGGGCGATTGTAGTCCGTATTTCACCGCAACTTATTTAGAGGGCGCTGAGGCTGGGGGTCCAGGCGATGGTGGGAGTCGCGCCGTCGAGAACCTCGTTGATGGTGGCGACCATGCCAGCGAGTAGGCTGTTCTCGCTTACGGTGAGCGTGTCGTAGCCGCCGGCTCGCATGAGCTCGCGAATCACCACGGCGCCAGCGAGAATCACGCCCGCGCGCTTGGGCTGCACGCCCGGCAGCGCGGCGATGCCCTCCACGTCCAACGTGGACATGCGCTCGATAGCGGCCGAAACCTGGTCCAGCGAAAGCTCGCGCAGATGCACAAAGCTCGAGTCGTACGGCTCCAGTTCGTGGACCAGCGCCACGAGCGTGGTGACGGTACCGCCCACCGCAACGAGGCGCTCGGCGCGCTCAAAGTCGCTGGGCAGGCCCTCAAAATAGGCGGAGAACTGCTCGCCCGCCCACGCGGCGGCAGCCGCAAGCTTGTTCGTCGACGGCGGCAGTGCCGAGAAAAACCGCTCGGTCACGCGGCGGCAGCCGATGTCCAGCGAGCGCGTTCCCTCCAGCGCAAAGACTCCGCGCTCCGGCGCGTACACGCCCGTCGCGAGCTCCGTGGAGCCACCGCCCGAATCGGCGACGATAATGCGCTCGCCAGCAAAGTCGTGCGCCACGCCAAAAAATGTCAGGCGCGCCTCAACCTCTCCCGGAATCACCTGTGGCTCAAGCCCCAGATCGCGCAGTCCGCCCAGTAGCAGGGCGGCGTTGGACGCATCGCGCGCGGCGCTCGTGCACGTGGTGCAGACGCACGCAGCCCCAAAGGCACGGGCCTCGTCCACAAACATCCGACACGCAGCGAGCACGCGCTCAACGGCCGCCTCGCAAAAGCGCCCCGTCGCGTCCACGCCCTCGCCCAAGTCGGTAATCTCGGTATGCTTGGACGATTCCACGATCGCCCCGCCCTCGACCTGGGCCAGCACCAGCCGCGACGAAACCGTCCCCAGGTCAATCGCGGCCACCTTATATCGTTTGCAATTTGTCATTGCGGGCTCCCCTCCGGGCGCTACTCGCCTACTCGCCGCTGGACGCGACCGTCTGACCCTCGACGCCGTTAAATCCAAACAGCATGTCGAGCGTCTGAATGTACCACGGCGAGTCCTTGCCGACTTCTTCGATCTCCTTGGCCACCTCGCTGGCTTTCTTGGCGTTCGACGACTTCTGGCTCGACGAGGCATCCGAATCGCCGTCTAGGCCCTGCACTTCAATCCTCTTCTCGCCGGGCATCACCAGGCCCAGGTCCTCGGATGCCGCATCCTTGATGCCCTCCTCCGAGAGCAACGTGTCGACGCTTTTTTGCAGCTCATCATTGTATTGCTGGCGAATCTCGACCTGCTTGGCCAAGATATCGCTCGAGCGCTTTGCCACATACAGGTCGCGCACGGGGAAATACAGGCTCACGAGCACCAGGGCAACGACGATGCCGATGAATAGCCCTCGCTGAGGACCGTGGGTAAAGTCGTAGATCGCCTTGACCACCGCGTTGTCGTTGGCGTAGTGCATAAAGTCCGAGCCCGAAAGACGGTTCGAGGGCCTGCTCGACCTATCGTGCGTTTGAGCCGACGAGCGCTGAGCATGCAACGAACGTGCTGGGCGCACTGGTCCATCTGTCGAAGTATTCACTTGAGCATTGGGGCGCGAGGTACTTGTCGGGCGCTGCGTGGAGCGGTCGGCGCCGGCGTAGGCGGACCCACCGAGCTGCACCGTGCGCGCACGGCGAGGCGACGGCTCACGCGAACCGGCGGAATAGTACCTGTTGTCGTAAATCTGATCCATGTGCGCCTTGTGCGGTTGAGGTTTGTTTGCGCTAAGTATTCTAGTTATAGCACGAGCGCGCGCACCGCCTTCGCCAGCCTTTGCTCGACATAAAAAAGGCGCTGAGCCATACGGCCCAGCGCCCAATGGCGGCCATCAGAAGTGGAGCGGAGCCGAGTCAGCCCCGCCCCCGCACACGCCGCTCGCCTAGCGGATGTTGTAGAACGCGGCCTTGCCGGCGTAGCGCGCGCTACCCTCGAGCTCGTCCTCGATGCGGATGAGCTGGTTGTATTTGGCAATACGGTCGCTACGGCACGGGGCGCCCGACTTGATCTGGCCGGCGTTGACGCCCACGACCAGGTCGGCAATCGTGGAATCCTCGGTCTCGCCGGAGCGGTGGCTCACGATGCAAGCGTAGCCGGCCTCCTTGGCGGTTTCGATGGCCTCGAGCGACTCGGTGAGCGTGCCGATCTGGTTGACCTTGACCAGGATCGCGTTGGCGGCGCCCAGCTCGATACCCTTCTTGAGGCGCTCGGTGTTGGTGACGAACAGGTCGTCGCCCACCAGCTGCACCTTGTTGCCAATGCGACGGGTGAGCTCAACCCAGCCGTCCCAGTCCTCCTCGGCCATGCCGTCCTCGATGGAGATGATGGGATAGGTGTCGACGAGCTTCTCCCAGTAATCGACCATCTGGGCGCTCGTGTACTCCACGCCCTCGCCCTTGAGCTCGTACATGCCGGTCTCGGCGTTGTAGAACTCGGTCGAGGCCGGATCCATGGCGTACATGAAGTCGACGCCGGGCTTAAAGCCGGCCTTCTCCACGGCCTTGGTGATGTACTCAAACGGCTCGGCATTGGTCTTGAGGTTAGGCGCAAAGCCGCCCTCGTCGCCCACGCCGCCGCCCAGGCCGGCCTCGTGCAGCACGCCCTTGAGGGTGTGGTAGACCTCGGCGCACCAACGCAGGCCCTCGGCAAAGCTCGGGGCGCCCACCGGCATGATCATGAACTCCTGGAAGTCGACGTTATTGTCGGCATGCACGCCGCCGTTGAGGATGTTCATCATGGGCGTGGGCAGCAGGTGGGCGTTGACGCCGCCCAGGTACTGGTACAGCGAAAGACCCGCCGACTCGGCAGCGGCGCGGGCGACGGCCAGCGACACGCCCAGAATGGCGTTGGCGCCGAGCTTGGTCTTGTTGGGCGTACCGTCGGCGGCGATTAGCGCGGCGTCAATGGCACGCTGATCGAAGGCGTCGAGGCCCACGACGGCATTGGCGCACTCGTTGTTGACATGCTCGACGGCCTGCGAAACGCCCTTGCCCAGGTAGCGACCCTTGTCGCCGTCGCGCAGCTCACATGCCTCAAAGGCGCCGGTCGAAGCGCCCGAAGGCACCATCGCGCGACCGAAGCTGCCGTCCTCGAGCACGACCTCGACCTCGACGGTGGGGTTGCCGCGGCTGTCGAGCACCTCACGACCATAGACGTCCAAAATGTCACTCATGTTGTCTCCCTCTCACTTGGAAACGGGTTGAATGCTTGGCGACGCGGCATTGCGCCAATGTGGCGCTTTGGTTTGCAAGTTAGCCTTGTCGCACTTTTTGCATTATGCCCTAAGTTAGTCGATGGATACACTTGTTTTTCGAAAAATTTAGCGGGAACGATGAGGCGTGTCAGCCCGTCGTTCCCGCAGTCTTACTCCTCCGCCTTTGCGGCATCCCACAGGTCGTTGAGGCCATGGGTCGAAAGCTCAGCCAGATCCACATGAGCGTTGGCCGCCATCTGCTCCATTGCGGCCCAGCGGCGGCGGAACTTGGCCGTGCTCGCGCGCAGGGCGCTCTCGGCGTCGATTCCCTCTTTGCGCGCAACGTTGACCAGGGCAAAGAGCAGGTCGCCAAACTCCATTTCGCGCTCGGGCGTTCCGGGGGCCTCGGCCTCAAACTCGGCACGCTCCTCGGCGACCTCGTCCCACACGTCCTGGACCGTCTCCCACTCAAAGCCCACGGCCGCTGCCTTGCGCGACACCTTCTGGGCCTGCATCAGCGCCGGTAGATGCGTGGGCACGCCGTCGAGCAGGCCCTCGGGCGCAGCCTCGCCTGCCGCCACGGCCTTGTCCTTGGCGGCTTTCTCGGCAAGCTTAACCTCGTCCCAAATCTTGAGTACCTCGTCGGAACTGTCGGCATCTACATCGCCAAACACGTGCGGATGACGGCGGATGAGCTTGGCGTCGATATCGTGCGCCACGTCGGCCAGCGTAAACTCGCCGGCGTCAGCAGCAATCTGCGCATGCAGCACGACCTGCATGAGCACGTCACCCAGCTCCTCGCGCAGGTGAACCGCGTCGTCCGCCTCGATGCAGTCGAGCGCCTCGTAGGCCTCCTCGATCATGTTCTTGCCAATGCTGCGGTGCGTCTGCTCGCGGTCCCACGGGCAGCCGTCGGGCTGACGCAAGCGCCAGACGGTCTGCACCAGATGCTGCAGCTCGGCCGACGCGTCGACCAGCGTGGACAGATTGCGCGAGCCCTCGGCATTTTGCTGAGCCATGTGCTGCGCCATGGCTATTCCTCCTCCAGGATCACGTGGCGGAACGCGCCGCCCTCGTAGATGCCGTAGCTGTGCGAGCCGTCCTTGGGGATGCTCACGCTACCGGGGTTGAAGAGCCACAGGCCCGGGTGCGCGGCGCTTTCCTCGTTGACCTTGATGTGCGTATGACCGTAGACGAGCGCGGAGCCCTCGGGCAACGCGGGCGCGTGGTCGACGCTGTTGTGCATGCCGGCGCCAAAGACATGGCCGTGCGTCAGGAACAGCTCGCGGCCGGTCTCGTCGAACAGCGTGGCGTAGTCGGCCATGACGGGGAAGTCGAGCACCATCTGGTCGACCTCGGCATCGCAGTTGCCGCGCACCGCGATGATGCGGTCGGCCAGGGCGTTGAGCAGCGGGATTACGCGCTTGGGGGCGTAATCGCGCGGCAAGTCGTTGCGCGGACCGTGGTAGAGCAGGTCGCCCAGCAGCACGATGCGGTCGGGCTGCTCGGATTCGATGTCGGCGACCAGGCGCTCGGCCCAGTATGCCGAGCCGTGGATGTCGGAGGCGATGAGGTATTTCATGGGGAGATCCTTTCGAATGGGGTTGATATGGCTGGGCGCAGGATGTCGCCACCAGCCGCGTTATTCAAATCGCAGTGCCACGGCTTGCGCCGCCTGCATCACGCGCTGGAGCGGCACGTTGTGCTCACGGGCAAGGCGGGCGCAGTCCTCGTACTCGGGTGCCGCACGCTCACTGCCGTCGGGCAGGGTGGCCACCTTGACGGACACCTCGCCCCATGGCGTCGTTACGCGCTCAAAGCGGCGTGGCAGGCAAACGCGCTCCATAACCTGGCGACGGATACCATTGGTCGTGGTTTCCAAAAAGATGATCGTCTGCAGACGCTCGATATCCTCGTGAGCACAGATTACCTGTAGCTGCCAGCTGGAGCGGCCTTTCTTGCAATAGAGGGGCAGCCAATGCACCTCGCGCGCACCCGCCTCGCGCAGGCGGTCGGCAGCGTAGGCGAGCACCTCGGGCGACGCGTCGTCGATGTCGCATTCCAGCTTGACGATGGTTTCGGGTGCATCGGTCTCGCGGGACAGTGGGGATGTGCTATCGCATTGCATACGGTCCGGATCCTTTCCGCGCGGGCTCGTTTTGTTCATCCAAACGCTAGCACATCGCGGGCGGCGCAGGGGCGGCGTCATGGGATAGGTGCGACTTTTGCTGGGCGCAAGTGCTGGCGCGCTCCAACGCCGGCCCGCTCCATTCAAACGTGTACGTCAGCCTCCAAACATGTCATTTTTTGCAGCTTTTGGAGGCTGATGCACATGTTTTGAGAGCGCAAGCGAGGCCGCACCGCGCGCCGCGCAGCCTTTCCAATCGATTTCGACCCCCGGCGTGCCCGGCGTGTTGAGAGCTGCGCCATTACAATGGAGCGGATTCGCTTGACGCAAAGGAGCCGCCATGTCTGCTTGCCCGCTGATCGATTGCCATACCCACACCTCGTTCTCGGACGGTCATGCCTCGTTTGAGGACAACGTTCGCGCCGCTGCTGCGGCCAGCTGCCGCGTCATGGTCTCAACCGATCATCTCGCCCTGCCCGCCAGCATGGACGCCAACTGCGAAGTGCAGGTTACTGAGGGCGACCTGCCGGCGCATCGTCTGGCTTTTGAGGACGCCCGCAAGCTCGCCGCGCAGATCACGCCGGAGCTCGAGCTTATCTATGGCTTTGAATGCGACTGGTACGAAGGTTGCGAGCCTTTGGTTGAGCGCTGGTCCGCGGGTGCCATAGTGCGCTTGGGCAGCGTGCATTGGATTGGCAACCCGGGCGATATCATGGCCGGTGCCGCGGGTACGGCGGGAACGGAAAACGTCGCTCGCCCCGATACGCCCGATTCCCTTTGCGGTTGGATCGACGACGACACCGACCTGCACGTTTGGGAAAACCTGGGCGTGCGCGGCGTGTGGGAGCGCTATGTCGACGACTGGTGCCGCGCCTGCGAAAGCTCGCTCAGCTTTGATGTGATGGCTCACCCTGACCTGGTCATGCGCTTTTCGAAGGAAGGCTTTACGCCCGACTTTGACCCCGCACCGTTTTGGCAGCAGATGGCCGAATGCGCCCACGATACGGGCCGCCGCATTGAGGTCTCGACCGCCGCACCGCGCAAGGGCCTCGACGACTACTATCCCACGACCGGATTGCTGCGTTGCTTTGCCCACGCCGAGGTGCCGATCACTTTTGGCTCGGACGCACACCGCGCCTGCGACATCTGCTGGAACATCCGTGAGGCCCAGGCACACGCCTACGACCGTGGCTACCGAACCTTCGACATCCCCCACCCCACCGGCGAATGGGAATCCACGCCCCTCGCCTAGCCATCCCTTCATAAGTTGCGGTGAAATAGGGATTGTTTTGCTTGATGAAGCGCTTAAACAGTCCCTATTTCACCGCAACTTCCATGACCCCGTTACACCAACAAAGACTGTCCCAAACGACTAGTGGCGGCGGGCGTTGAGCTCGCCGGCCAGTTCGTCGAGGGTGATGCCGTAGCGCTCGAGCGTCACGAGCAGGTGGTAGAGCAGGTCGCCGGCCTCGTAGCGGATGTGATCGTGATCGTTATCCTTGCAGGCCATGATCACCTCGCTCGCCTCCTCGGCAAGCTTCTTGAGCAGCTCGTCCTCGACGTCGGTCAACAGACGAGCGGTGTAGCTCTCCTGCGGCGATGCGTCGCGACGGCCGTGAATCACCTCGGCGAGCCCCGTCAGCGTCTCACCGATATTTCCATCCTGAACGTTTGCGGTGCGCACACCCATAGTTCAATCCTTTCTGGTTGGCCAAGCGCCTAGTCGAGCGCCCGTCCTACGCGAGTTTCTTAAAGAAGCAGGTACGGTTGCCGGTGTGGCAGGCCGGACCAGGAGAATCGACCTTGACCAGCAGCGTATCGCTATCGCAGTCGGCCCAGAGCTCCTTGACCGCTTGCATATTGCCGCTCGTCGCGCCCTTGTTCCAGAGCTCCTGGCGACTGCGGCTCCAAAACCACGTGGTACCGGTCTTGAGCGTCAGCCCCACCGACTCCTCGTTCATCCAAGCAACCATAAGCACCTCGCCGGTGTCATACTGCTGAACCACACAAGGAATCAGCCCCTTGGCGTCATATTTAAGATCCGCTGGAGTAGTAATTTCTTTCATTTCAATTCCCCAATTTAAACATCGCCGGTCGGCGAGGGTTGTCCAGGTACCCGAGATTCCGAGCGACAAGCCCGACGACGCGTACTTAAGTACACGAGGAGGGTTGGAGCCGGAAGGTCGGGTGCCTGGGCAAGCCGCAGCACTAGAAGTCCAACCTCACAGGAATGCCCTGCGACGCCATATACTCCTTCACCTGGCGAATGCTGAAGGTTCCAAAGTGAAAGACGCTGGCTGCCAGCACGGCGTCTGCCTCGCCCTCGATCACGCCCTCGGCAAAATGCTCGAGCGTGCCCACGCCGCCGCTCGCGATGACGGGAATCGGCACCGCGCGCGCCACGGCGCGGGTGAGCGCCAGGTCAAAGCCGGCCTTGGTGCCGTCGCGGTCCATACTGGTGAGCAAAATCTCGCCGGCGCCGCGACGAGCCGCCTCCTCGGCCCACGCCACCGCGTCGATGCCCGTGGCGTTGCGACCTCCCGCGGTAAAGACCTCCCACTTGTCGGCCCCCGGCTCACCGGGCAGGCCCACGCGCTTGGCATCGATCGCCACGACCACGGCCTGGCTGCCAAACGCCGCGGCGGCTTGGCTGATCAACGACGGATAGCGCACGGCGGCAGAGTTAAGCGACACCTTGTCGGCGCCGGCGGCAACCATGGTCCGCATGCCCGCCAAGTCGCGGAAACCGCCGCCCACGGTATAGGGAATAGCGAGCTCCTCGGCTGCATGCGCCGCCATCTCGATAGTCGTCGCACGGTTATCGCTCGTGGCGGTAATGTCCAGGAAGACGACCTCGTCCGCACCCTCGCGGTCGTAGGCGCGCGCCAGCTCCACCGGATCGCCCGCATCGCGCAGGCTCACAAAGTTGACGCCCTTGACCACACGGCCGTCCTTGACGTCCAGGCAGGGAATCACACGTTTGGTAAGCATGGGCTACTCCTCCCCTCGGGCGGCGGCCAGCGCCTGGACCAGCGTAAAGTTGCCTTCGTAGAGCGCACGGCCGGTAATGGCGCCCTCAATAGCATCCTCACCCACCGCAGCCAGCGCGCGAATGTCGTCGAGCGTAGAGATGCCGCCCGAAGCCACGACAGGAAAGCCCGCGACCTTGGCAACATGGCGATACGCCGCCACATCGATGCCCGCCTGCATGCCATCGCGCGCAATGTCGGTATACACCAGATGCTTAAAACCCAGCTCGGAAAGCTGTGCCACGGCATCGTCGAGTGCCACGCCCGCGCCGTCGCGCCAGCCGTTCACCTTGACCTGGCCGTCGCGAGCGGCGATGTCGGCCACGAGCAGCTCGCCAAAGCCTTGGGCCGCCACCTCGGCAAAACCCGGCTCGGTCACCAGCACGGTACCCAGTGCGATGCGGCGAGCACCGTAACCGGCCAGCTCGTCGATGCGCGCAAGCGAGCGAACGCCGCCGCCCACGTCCACGAACAGACCGTCGACGCCGCAGGTGGCCTTAATCGCCGCCGAGTTAGCAGCGCGCGCGTCCTCGTCCTCGCCAAAGGCGGCGGACAGGTCGACGACGTGCACCCAGCTCGCGCCCTGCTCGGCAAAGGAGCGGGCCACGGCCACGGGGTCGTCGGAATATACCTTGCAGCGGCTCCGGTCGCCGCGCTCCAGGCGCACAACCTTGCCGCCGATCAAATCGATTGCGGGAAACAGAATCATCGGCCGGCCCCCTCGACGATGCTCACGAAGTTCTTAAGGATGCGCTGACCCAGCGCGGAGGATTTCTCGGGATGGAACTGGCAGCCCCACACGTTGCCGTGGCGCACGATGCACGGGAAGCTCCGCGTATAGTGCGTGCGCGCCAGCACATCGGCGGCATCGGCATCGTCGGCCACCGCGTAGCTGTGGGTGAAGTACATGTTGGCACCCTCGGCAAAACCAGTAAGCAGCGGATCGGCCGCACCGGCGGGCGTCATGTGCACCTGGTCCCAGCCCACGTGCGGCACCTTCAGGCGACTCGACTCCAAGCGCGTGCACGAACCACGCATAATGCCCAGGCCATCGACCCAGGGGCCGCCATCCTGCTCGGGGGCGCTGCCATCCGCGGCCTCACCCGTAGGAACGCCCTCATTACCGCGCTCAAAAAACAGCTGAAGGCCCAGGCAGATGCCGAGCAACGGAGTTCCAGCGGCGACGGCATCGAGCACGGCCGCCTCCTCGCCGCTCTGGCGCATAAAGGCGATCGCATCATAGAACGCGCCCACGCCCGGGATGACCAGGCCGTCGGCGCTGCGGATCTGCTCCGGATCGTCCGACGTGCAGGCGGCGGCACCGGCGCGCGCAAGCCCGCGCACGACGCTCGACAAGTTGCCCTTGTGGTAGTCGACCACCACGATCTTCGGTTCACCCACGCGACCCTCCCTTTTCTCATCGTCCAAAACCGCCACAAAGGGGACAGGCACCTTTGTGGTGGATTGCGCGATCCGTCAGCTACAGTGAACCCTTGGTGCTGGGGATGCCCTGCACGCGGGGATCGAGCTCGCAGGCGCGGCGCATCGTGCGGCCCACGGCCTTAAAGGCGGCTTCGATAATGTGGTGCGAGTTGCCGCCCGCCAGCTCGCGCACGTGCAGCGTGAGCTTGGCGTCACGCGCGAAGGCATAGAAGAACTCGACGGCTAGCTCAGTATCGAAGCTACCCACGCGCTCGGTCGGCACGGGCAGCTCGCAATAGGCCTGGCCACGACCCGAAATGTCCACTGCGGCCATCACGAGCGTCTCGTCCATGGCGATCGCCGCATCGGCAAAGCGCGTAATACCCGCTTTGTCGCCCAGCGCCCGGCAAAACGCCTCGCCCAACACAATGCCCGTGTCCTCGACGGTATGGTGCGCGTCGACCTCAACGTCGCCTACCGCATGCACCGTCAAATCAAACAGGCCATGGCGGCCAAAGGCGTTGAGCATATGGTCGAAAAACGGTACGCCGGTCGAGATATCGCACATACCGGTTCCATCCAGGTCGAGTTTGACGACAATGTCGGTCTCCCCCGTCTTGCGGGTCACCTCGGCATAACGGCCCATCTAGATCTCCTCCTTCACCAGCACGGCAAACGCAGCCAGTACCTCATCGTTTTCCTGCGGCGTGCCCACGGTAATGCGCAGACAGTCCGCAAGCCCCGGCGCATAGCTAAAGTCGCGCACCAAAATCGAATACTCGTCGCGTAGGCGCTCGCGCACGCGCGTGGCATGCGGCGTACGCACGAGCACAAAGTTCGCCGCGCTCGGCCATGCCTCCACGGGCAGGCCCTCGGTAGCCATCGCGCGCAGGGCGCACAGCTCGCGCTCGCGCTCGGATGCGACCTGTGCCACCACGGGCGCGTACGCATCGCGGGCACGCACGCAGGCAAGTGCGGCGGCCTGGCTCAGCACATTAACCGAATAGATCTGGCGAATCGCCGCGAACACGTCGATGACTTCCGGCACCGCGATCACGTAACCCAGACGCGTACCGGCAGCGCCAAACGCCTTGGACAGCGTATGTAAAATCACCAGGTTGGGATGCTCGGCGATAAGCCCCTGCGCCGTGGTGGCCGCGCCAAACGAATCGTCGGCAAACTCAACGTAGGCCTCGTCGACCATTACCATGCCGGGGCACGCATCGCACAGCGCCGCGACAAAGTCGAGCGGCGTCACATCACCCGTGGGGTTATTGGGCGAGGTCACGATTGCCAGGTTGCACTCGGGCGCCGCCGCAAGCACGGCTGCCTGGTCGAGCTCAAAGGTCGCAGGGTCGCGCCACACGTCGCGCACCTCGGTCTGGCAGAGCGACGCAAAGAACGCGTACTCGCTAAAGCACGGCGGGCAGTTGAGCAGGGTCCGCCCCGCACCGCCAAACGCCAGCAGGTAGTTATAGAGCAGCTCATCGCCGCCGTTGCCCACGCAGATGTTCTCGCGCGCCACACCATGCCAAGCGGCAAGCTCGTCGCGCAGATCGTTGGACATGGGATCGGGATAGCGGTTGAGCGGTGTGGCAGCCAGGGCGGCGTCGACCGCCTCGCGCACGCCAGCCGGCACGGGATAGGTGTTCTCGTTGGCCGAAAGATTGATGCGCGTGGGCGTAAAGTTGGGATCGTAGGGCTCAATACCGGCCAGGTAAGGCTGGACGAGCTCCTTCATGCGGGACGTCAGCTCGGCCATATTAGGCCTCCTCGACGACCGCGTCAGCACCATTCGCGCTTGCAGCCGCCAGGTCCACGCCCTCGGCAACCGTCGCCACGGCGTCGCCCGGCCAGGCGACCTTGGTCAGGTCGGCCGCGGCCAGAGACTCGGCGCTCACGGCATCCTCGCCCTGCTCCAGCACACGGCGACGCAGTGCGGCGGAAAGCGCGTGTGCCCACAGGCCCTCGGCCTCGGCCAAACGTTGCGTAGCGGGAGCATCGGAGAGCAGGCCCTCGGGCGTATAGCAAATGACGCTCGAGCGCTTGACGAACTCCTCCACCGAAAGCGGGTTGGAGAACATGGCCGTGCCGCCGGTCGGCAGCGTGTGATTGGGGCCGGCAACGTAATCGCCGAGCGGCTCGGAGCTCCAAGCGCCCACGAAGATGGCGCCGGCGTTGCGAATGCCGCCGAGCAGGCCCATCGCGTCCTTGCAGTGCAGCTCCAGGTGCTCGGGCGCCACGGTGTTCACCGCCTCGACGGCGGCAGCCATGTCGGCGGCCACCACGATGGTGCCCTCATTGTCGAGCGAAGCACGCGTGATTTCGGCGCGTGGCGACTGCGCTACCAGAATATCGATACCCGCCTCGACCTCACGCGCAAACCGCTCGTCGCAGGTCACCAGATAGCAGGCTGCCAGCGGATCGTGCTCGGCCTGGGCCATCAGGTCGGCCGCGACCACCATGGGCTTGGCCGTAGCATCGGCCAGCACGCAGACCTCGGAGGGACCGGCGACCATATCGATACCCACGTCACCCGAGACAATCTGTTTGGCAGCGGCGACAAAGGCGTTGCCCGGGCCGGTGATTTTGTCGACGCGCGGAATGGTCTCGGTACCGTACGCCAGTGCGGCCACGGCCTGGGCGCCGCCCACCATATAGATCTCGTCCACGCCGCCGAGCTTTGCCGCGGCGAGTGTGTAGGGGCTGATCAGGCCGTCCTTTTGCGGCGGGGTCACCATGACCACGCGCTCAACGCCGGCGACCTTGGCGGGAATGGCGTTCATAAGCACGGTGGAGGGATACTGCGCACGGCCGCCCGGCACGTAGATGCCAGCCGCGGCAAGCGGGGTCACCTTAACGCCGAGCATCGTGCCGTCCGGGCGCGTGGTAAACCAGCTCTGCTCGACCTCGCGCTGGTGGAACTCGCGAATCTGGCGTGCAGCCTTTTCGAGCGCCGCGACAAAAGCGGGATCGAGGCCCTCGAGCGCGGCATCGATCTGCTCTTGCGGCAGACGGAAGCTCTGCAGCTCAACGCCGTCAAAGCGCTGGCAATAGTCGCGCACCGCGGCATCGCCGTTGGCACGCACGTTGGCCACGATATCGCGCGCGGCGTCGACGATGTTTTGCGGCAGCACGCCCTTTCGGTTGAGCTGGTTGGTAACGAGGCGCTCACCGGGAGCAAGCTTGATGGTCTTCATATCGGTATCCCCTATCGGTCGAGGTTTTGTTCGAAAAACGAGAACCCGGACGGCAGCGCCAGTCGGCCCGCAGCCCGGACGTTGGGGCGCCCGTGCGTGCTCGCGCTATTGTGCCGAGCCCGCGACGGGCTCAAAATGCTTGTCCTTAACGGCCGCTGCCAGGCGATCTGCCAGATTGCGTACGCGCGGATCCAGGCGCGCGGCGCCCGGGTTGACAAAGAAGCGGGCCGTGCAGTCCATGATGCGACCGGTGATGACCAGGTCGTTGTCGCGCAGGGTGGCACCCGTGGCGGTAATGTCCACGATGCGGTCGGTCATGCCGACGATGGGTCCCAACTCGATATTACCGTGCAGCGAAACGATATCGGCGTTCACGCCGCGCTCGGCATACCAAGCACTCGCGATGCGCGGGTACTTGGTGGCCACGCGAAGCGACCCGCGACGGGCATAGTTGCGCTCGGCCTGGCCGGCGCGCCACGCGGGCTCCGCCTCGATAAAGGTGCACAGACCATAGCCCAGGTCGACCAACTGCAGCAGGTTGAGGTCTGCCTCGATGAGCGAGTCCCAACCGCAGATGCCGCAGTCGGCGCCGCCGCAGCCCACAAAGGCGGGCGCATCGCTGGGGCGCACGATGACAAACTCGATATCGCCGACCGTGCCCTCGCCGGCACGCGTGTCGCGACCGCGCACGATCAGGTGACGGCCGGGGTCGCGCAGCTCAGAGACGTCCAAGCCCGCGGCCTCGAGCACGTCGAGCGTGTCGGCCTTAAGCGAGCCCTTGGGCACGGCGATACGCAGCGGACCCTCGGCGCCACGGCCCACGGCGTGGTCGCCATCGGGGGCGGCGTCCTCGGCCGAAGTGCGCGCGGCCTCCAGGCGCTCGAGCGAAAAGGCGAAGCCCGCCGCCGGCACCTCGATGCCGTCGCCGAACGCGCCGGTAAAGATGGAGTCATAGCGTCCGCCCGAACCGACCGGATCGGGCAAGCCGCCGGCATAGGCCTTAAAGACCAGGCCCGTGTAGTAATCAAACGAGTTCATGATAGAGAAGTCGAACGACAGCACCTGGGCGTCCTCGGGTGCCAGGCCCTCAACCAGGGCACGCAGCTCGCGCGTCAGCGGCGCGACGATACCGGCGGCCTCCAGCAGCGCGTCCACGCGGTCGAGTACCTCGGCACCGCCGTGCAGACGCGGCAGCTCGCTAATGGCGGCCTTGACGGCATCGGACTCGGTGCTTGCCGCCACGCGGGCATCGAGGCCCACAAAGTCGTTGGCGTGCACGCAGCGCAGGGCCTCGGCGGCCAGCTCGCGATCCTCGCACGCCGCGAGCAGTTCCTTAAACGGACGCACGCTACCTGCGATAATGCGTGCATCGGGCAGCGCCAGCTTGCGCACCGCCTCGGCCACGAGCGAGACAATCTCGACATCGCCCGCGGTATCGCCCGCACCGATAAGCTCAAAGCCCAGCTGTGTAAACTGGCGCGAGCCGCCGGCATTGCGCTGGCACTCGCGAACCACCGGCGCCTCGTAGCGAAGGCGCAGGGGCAGGTCGGCCGCGCGCATGCGAGTCGAAACCAGGCGAACGATCGGCAGCGTGTTGTCGGGACGGACCACCAGCAGGCGACCGTCGTCATCAAAGAGCTTAAACGGCGTATCCGCAATGCGGCCGCCTTCCTCGAGCGAACCCTTGTCCTCGAGTAGCGGCGTCTCGACCGGCAGGTAATGATGCTCCCTAAAGCAGCCCTTCACCGTCAGCGCGATCTCCTCGCGCGCCTGAGCCTCCTCGGGCAATATGTCCCGGAATCCCCACGGTGTGGCCGTCATCTGGTGAGCCTCCTCATGCTGTGTTTCATATAGAGCAGAAGACCGGCATAGCTCCGCCGGTCTTCTGAGTACTTTAGCATACTAGAGTGTTTGCGGGGAGAATCGTCCTCCGCGGCTCATAGCGTATTCATTTGGAAACATAGGGGAAAGCGCGTCCCGCCCGCCAGCCAAAAACTGGGATGCGGTTTCCGGTTGAGGTCCTCAGCGGAAAGTGTGTCCCATTCTGAGCGCCTGTTCTGGGACGTGCTTTCCGCCAGAAGCCTCAAGCGGAAAGCACGTCCCGTTTCTCAAAAAGCGTCAAACGCCAACTCGGCGCCCTGTCCCACTTAGGCGCCAATCGCGCGTCGGTACTCCGCCATAACCCGAGCGTCGGCTGCCGCGGGATTGGCGAAATAGCGCCAATCATAGGTCTCAGCCGAAACAACTCCGCGATAGCCGCGCGCCACCAGCCTATCCAGGTCGGCGCGCATATCGCGGTCGCCGTCACCCCAGGCAAGATGCGTCGTGCCATCTGCCGCAACATCGACAAAATGCACGTGGGCGACATCATCGCCAAGCAGATCGAAATAATCGTCGATGGTATCCCCTGTCACCGCCATAGCGCCCAAATCCAGACACGCCTTAAGTGCCGGATGATCAACTGCCTCGATCATGCGCTTCGTGTCGGCCGCCGAGTTCACGATCATCGACTCAACCGGCTGTAGGGCCTCGAGCACCAGTCGCACGCCGCGCTCTCCCGCATGCTCGGCAATCGCACGCAGCATCGAGGCGCTGCGACCCCACGCGTCCTCGATCGGCTCGTTCAAAAATGCCCAGCCGCTCGAGACCATGACCTGCTCGGCTCCAAGTTCCTCCGCGATATCTACAACGTTCTTAAAGTACGCGAGTGTGCGGGCACGCGCCTCATTCCCGCGCGCCGCGATATTCCACGGCTTGGGGTTGTTCTGTTCGGGACAAAGCCCCACAATCCGAACCCCATACCGCTGTGATAGCTCCCGCACCTGCTCGAGCGAATCGTATCCATGGCAATCGACATACAGATGCATCGCCCCGGTCCAAAGCTCGCAACACGTGTAGCCCGAAGCCGACGCCGAAGAAAAGAACTCCTCAAGGTCAAAATAACGATGGCTGATATTCATGACGGCAAGCTGGGGATAGCTCATAATTACTCTCCAACCCAAGCGAGGCCCCGTTCCATATAGGAGCGAGGCCCAATTACACAAACGTTATTTGCTCTTAGTAGTCGAACTGGTGATAGTAACGACGGTAGTTGAGGTTGTGCTTGGTGACCGTCTCGTAGTAAGCGGCAAGGCGATCGGTGATCAGCGAGGAGAGAATCCACGGAGACACGATGACGCGGAACTCGTCGTCAAGGCCGGGGATCGCGAACTCGGCGGTGTCGATGATGTTGATGTCGGTGTCGCCGGTCACGCCGCGGGTCAGGAACGCGCGGACGCGCTCGTCGAGCTTGCGGTTCTCGTCCTCGCCCATGAACAGGAACACGGGGACGCCGGGCTCCACGAGCTCGAGGGTGCCGTGGAAGAAGTCGGCCGAGGTGATGTAGCGGGTGCGCTTCCACTGCATCTCCTCGAGGATGCACATCGAGAACAGGATCGTCTCGCCCCACAGGGCGCCCGAGCCGATGAACATGGTGTAGGGGGCCAGGGCGTACTTCTTGGCGAGCTCCTCGGCGCGCGGCTCGAAGCGCTTGCGGATGTCGAGCATGTCCTTCCAGATGTCCTTGGTCTGCTCGATAAACAGGTCAAACTTGGGGAAGCAGCCGCGGCGGTTGAGCAGGCGCAGGCCGAAGCAGTCGGCGAGGTAGTAGCCCTTCTCGCAGCCGCCCGAACCATGGTCAGAAGCCATGGCGACGCAATTCTCGGCACCCACAGCCTGGCCGATGGGGCCCTCGGGCTTGGTCATGGCGTAGACGCGCACGCCCATGCCCTTCATCTTCTTGACGGCCTCGAGGACCTCGGGGGTGGTGCCGGACTCGGAGGCGGTGAGCACGACGGACTTCTCGGTCATGCGCTTGTGGCCCATGGCGTTCCACTCGGCGGCGTGGATCAGGTAGACCTCGAGGTCGCGGTCGCCGAACTTGTTCATGAGGTACTCGAGCTGCATGAGCTCGTCCCAGGTGCCGCCGACGCCCATCAGGAACACGGCGTCGTAGCCCTCGTCGGCGACCTTGTCGGCGAGCGCGGTCATCTTCTTGCCGGTCTCGTAGAGCGCCTTGCCGTCCTCGAGATAGCCCTCCTGGTCGAAATGCATGATCTCGATCTTCTCGGTTTCCTTCATTTGTCTCTCCTTTCTGGGGTTGTTTCCACATCCCCCATGCCAACGGGCATCAAAACCCGCTTACATTCCGTAACACTCGGCCGCTTTGGCCTTAAGCGCATTGACTGACTCTTCGTAGCCCTCTGCCTTGACCTCCATTTGCTTGGAGACGGCATCAAGATACGGGTGCACGCCCCATGACTTCAGACGCTCGGCT
>URMO01000037.1 GCA_900549085.1 uncultured Collinsella sp.
GGCCCAGTAGTGCGGGGCCTCCATGTCGAACCCGGGCACGCTTTGCTGCAGGTAATCGGTCGTGGTCGCCTCGAGTTTCATCAGGTCGCCCAGACAGGCGTCGACGGGCGTGTCCGCCAAAATGATGGCGAGCAGCTGGGCATCGACGGCCAGCGCGTCGACGCGGACGATCTTGAGCAGCTCATCGCGCGTATCGTCGAACAGGTGGTTGCGCGTCTGTTCAAACTCCTCGTCGCTGCCCATGTCCTCGATGCGATGGAGCTCGTCGAGCAGGTGGCGGTGGACGCCTGCATAGGACAGCAGTGCCTGGGCATGCTCGGTCTGCGCATACTTATGAGGGTTGACGCTCACGTCGTTATGGACAAGCTCGCGTGCTGCATCGGTGAGTTCGGGGTGCGACGCAAGGTAGGCGCGCTCCAGGTAGGCGGGGATGTAGACGCTCGGATCCATTAGAGGTCTCCTCCCTTAAACGGCAGGCCCTGCTCGGCCGCCCGCAGGATGCGCTCGTCAATCTGGGAACGCACGATATCGTTGGTGGCGACCCAGGCGGCAAAGCTGGCGTTGTCGGGGGCGCCCAAGCCCTCTTGCAGTACCGGCGTCGCCTCGGACAGCGCAAGGACAAGCTCGTCGGTGGAGCCCACGCCCACGTTGACGCGGGCATAGACGCCATCGGGAAACTCGGTTTGGAAATAGAGCGCCTCGGCTGCGTGTGGGCACGAGCGTGCAAGGATGCGCAAGTAGTGCTCGGCACCCTCGTAGTCCAGCTCGCGCCAGGCAGCGCTCATCAGCGCGATGAGCGTCCATGGGTCCAAGTCGCGCTCCGCGTCCTTGGGGCGACGGCGTAGCGGCGTGTTGGTGAGATAGGGGACGGAGTGGGCAGAGCGAAAGCGCTTGAGCTCCTCGGCGGGGTATTCGAGCTTCGCCATGGCGAGCATCGCGGTGTGACGGACGCCGGCCGGATCGTTGGGGGCAAAGTCGAGGCTGCGGTTTGCGGCTTCGAGCGACATGCGATAGCGGCCGCTAATGAGGGCGCGTGACGCAAGGGCGGCAAGCCAGCGCAGGTAGGGACGGCGCATAAGGTCGCCTGCGGCCTCACGCTCGTAGGGGTCCTGCGCCGAGGCGATCTTGAGTGCCAGGTCGTGCTCGACTTCATCGCGCTTGGATACCAAGTACTGTACGTACTCCTCGTTGGAGTTGGCGGTGAGAGCGGTCAGCATGCGCTGGGCATCCCAGTTGGTGGGGTCGAGCGCGGCTGCCTCGCGAAGCATGTTCTCGGCAGCGGCCTCTTCTTGCTCTGCCTGGGTATCGTCAGGGATAAAGGGAATGCGGTAGTCGACAGCCTCGACCACCTTGGCAATGAGGTGCCCGGCGCGGTCGCGGTCGTGCACGATGAGAGGTGCGGGGTTGCGGGTGAATTGTTCCATCAGACGCTCTACGGCGGCACCGTCGGTGAGCGGGATATTGTCGCGGCGCAAGGCCTCAAGAACGAGGCGATGGCAATCCTCTTGAATGGGATCGAATGCCATGGGGCCTCCTTTGCTGCGGTTAGGGTTCAAATGTCTCTATATAAGGTTCTAGTTTACCCGCATGTGGCACACCGGGGGTGCCGCACTTGGACATGCACCTTTGCACCACGAAGACGGATGTCGCACAAATGTCGGCACCTTGGACGACTGAGCGGTATCACGGCGCCGCAAACGGTCGATTTTTGGCGGCGAACGGGGCGCATTTTGGAGGGGCACAGTCCTGCCCGGGATATGTGGTCAACCTTGATAAAACGTTTGCCCAGCTTGGGAGTATGAATGCCCCACAAGGGTCTTCAGTGATAGAAAAAACGTTTCATCATTGTCGGCTTTAGGTGAATAACTGACCAACCAGAACGGTAGAATAGTGTTTGTCTGAGCGTTGAGACGTTTAGACATCGCGCATTGTCATCGCCGACAACGCGCAAAACGGTCCTAACGGAGCCAATCGGGTGCTCCGTTATATACGCAAGTCTAAGAGGGGCTTGTTTAGGAGGCACAGTATGGGACGTTTTACCAATCCTCGCGATCTGTACTTTGGTGAGGGCGCTCGCCACGAGGTGAAGAACCTCAAGGGCAAGAAGGCCATCATCGTTTCTGGCGGCAGCTCTATGCGCCGCGGCGGGTTCCTGCAGGACGTTGAGGCCGACCTCAAAGAGGGCGGCTTCGAGGTCAAGCTGTTCGAGGGCGTCGAGTCCGATCCCTCCATCGAGACCGTCATGAAGGGCGCAGCCGCTATGCGCGACTTCGAGCCCGACTGGATCGTTGCTATCGGTGGCGGTTCGCCCATCGATGCTGCTAAGGCCATGTGGGTCTTCTACGAGTATCCCGAGGAGTCCTTCGACAACATTATCCAGCCGTTCAGCTTCCCCGAGCTGCGTCAGAAGGCTCACTTCTGCGCCATCTCCTCTACCTCCGGTACCGCTACCGAGGTCACTGCCTTCTCCGTCATCACCGACTACGCCAAGGGCATCAAGTACCCGCTGGCCGACTTCAACATCACCCCTGATGTCGCCATCGTCGACCCCGAGCTCACCTACACCATGCCCGCCAAGCTGTGCGCTCATACCGGCATGGACGCTCTGACCCACTGCATGGAGGCCTACGTTTCCACCTGCGCCTCTATGTTCACCGACGCCAACGCTCTGCACGGCATCCGCGAGATCGTCGAGTGGCTGCCCAAGTCCTATGCTGGCGACCATGAGGCCCGTCAGCACATGCACGAGGCTCAGTGCATCGCCGGTATCGCCTTCTCCTCGGGCCTGCTCGGCATCGTTCACTCCATGGCTCACAAGACCGGTGCAGCCTTTGAGAACGGTCACATCATCCACGGTGCCGCTAACGCCATGTACCTGGGCAAGGTCATCCAGTGGAACTCCAAGGACCCGCGTGCTGCCGAGCGTTACGCTTACGTGGCCAAGGAGATCCTGCACCTTCCCGGCGAGACCAACGAGGAGCTCATCGCTGCGCTCGTCCAGAAGATTCGCGACCTCAACGACCAGCTCAACATTCCGCAGTCCATCAAGGATTACGCGAATGGTGGCGTGAAGGTCGACGCCGAGAACCCGCAGATGGTCTCCGAGGAGGAGTTCCTCGCCAAGCTTCCCGAGATCGCCGCGAACGCCGAGACCGACGCCTGCACGCCCGAGAACCCGCGTGAGACCAAGGCTGCCGACTTCGAGAAGATCCTCAAGGCCTGCTACTACGACACCGACATCGATTTCTAATCGACTCTTGTTATCGTAACGAGGGGCTCCGCACGTATCCGTACGGAGCCCCTTTCTTTTTTTATTAGAGAATGGGATAGTTATGGCTGCAATTTTCAATAGCCCCAGCAAGTACATCCAGGGTCCGGACGAGCTCGCCAAGCTCGGCTCCTATGTCGAGCCGCTCGGCGCTAAGGCCCTCGTCATCGTGACGCCTTCGGGCAAGAAGCGCGTCGGTGCCAAGATCGAGGGCGGTTTTGCCGAGGCCAAGGCCGAGCTGCTGTTCGAGGACTTTAACGGCGAGTGCTCCAAGGGCGAGGTCGATCGTCTGGTTGCGCTCGCTCGCGACAACGGTTGCGACATCATCGTCGGTGTCGGTGGCGGCAAGATCCTCGACACCGCGAAGGCCGTTGCCTACTACCTGGAGTCCCCGGTCATCATTTGCCCCACCATCGCTTCGACCGATGCACCGTGCTCGGCACTTTCGGTGCTCTATACCGATGACGGCCAGTTCGATAAATACCTCTTCCTTAAGGCAAACCCCAATATTGTCCTGATGGATACGACGGTTATCGCGGCGAGCCCGGTGCGCCTGACGGTTTCCGGCATGGGCGATGCGCTCGCAACCTACTTTGAGGCCCAGGCGACGCACGATGCCGACGGCGGCACCTGCGCTGGCGGCAAGGGCGGCATGGCCGGCCTGGCGCTCGCCAAGCTCTGCTACGAGACGCTTATGGCCGATGGCGTCAAGGCCAAGGTCGCGCTGGAGAAGGGTGCGCTCACGCCTGCCGTCGAGCACATCATTGAGGCCAACACGCTGCTCTCCGGCATTGGCTTTGAGAGCTCGGGCCTTGCTGCTGCTCATGCCATCCACAATGGTCTGACGATGCTGCCCGAGTGCCACGGCATGTATCACGGCGAGAAGGTCGCCTTTGGCACTATCGTCCAGCTGGTACTCGAGGATGCTCCGACTGAGAAACTCGAGGAAGTCTTGGGCTTCTGCATTGAGCTGGGCCTGCCGGTCACGATGAAGGAACTTGGCGTTGCCGAGCTTACGCGCGAGCAGGCCATGATTGTTGCCGAGGCCGCCTGCGCGCCCGATGACACCATGTGCAACATGCCGTTTGAGGTGACGCCCGAGATGGTCGCAAACGCCATCCTGGGTGCCGACGCGCTGGGCCACTACTATCTCATGGATGAGTAAATCAAGCTAAGGAAGGGGCAAAGCAAGCAGATGGCTTTGCCCCTTTTTGCTATGGTGCAAAGTGGCCTGTCTCCAATGCACAAGTTGGTGCAGAGGGCAGGTTACTTTGTACCAATCGTTGTTTGATGAAGGGCGGATTCTCGTATGGCGCTTCCCATGGTTTATGGCGGTCCCGGCCGGTATGTTCAGGGGCCGGGCGAACTTTCGCGTCAGGGCAGGTATTTGTCATGGTTGGGCTGCGCTGCCTATGTCTTGTTTGACCAGGGCACCGAGGATCGGCTGTGCAGGCAGATCGTCGATGGATTTCTGGATGAAGATCTAAGCGAGCCGTTCTTTAAGATTTACAACGGTCCGTGTACGGAAGAGGCCGTTGTCGAAATGGCCAAGGAAGCCCGGGCCGAGTATTGCGACATGGTGGTGGGCATTGGCGGCGGCAAGATGCTCGATATCGCCAAGGCCGTTGCGTTTTATGCCGAGTTGCCGTTGTGCGTATGCCCCACGGCGGCTTCGATGGACGGTCCGTGCAGCGCGATTTCGGTGCTGTATCACGAGGATGGGTCGTTCGACCGCTACCTGATGCTCGAGAAGAATCCAGACCTGGTCGTGGTCGATACCAACGTGGTCGCGGCAGCCCCGCTGCGCATGACAGTCGCTGGTATGGGCGACGCGCTGGCAACGTACTTCGAGGCGCGTTCGTGCGCTGCGGCGCACGGCTCCAACGAGCACGGTGGCACGCCGGGACACTTGGCTCTGGTCGCGGCACGTGCCTGCTACGATACGCTCATGGAGTGTGGTGTCGCTGCCAAGCGCGATCTCAAAAAGGGCCGTACATCGCCGGCAGTTGAGCGCCTGATCGAGTGCAATATTCTGCTCTCGGGCGTCGGCTTTGAGAGCGGTGGCTTGGCGTTGGCGCATGCCATCGCCAACGGTCTGACGATTCTGCCCGAGTGCAAGGCCATGCATGGCGAGACCGTGGCATTTGGCCTGGTGGTGCAGCTGCGCCTGGAGCGTGCGCCCGAGCTTGATCAGGTGCTCGAGTTTTGCCAGCGCGTTGGTCTGCCGACAACGCTCGCGGAGCTGGGCCTTGGCGAGATTTCCGATGCCGACCTGCAGGGTGTTGCAAATGCGGTCTTTAGAAACGAGCGTAATATGGCCAACGAGCAGACCAAGGTGACCAAACAGAAGCTCGTGCAGCTCATGTGCGAGGCATAGCTTGGCGCTTGATTGACCTTGTGCAATCGAGGCGGCGATAGGCATAGGCTATTTGCCGCAAAGATGCGCCGCGTGTAATTTGCCCGAGGCGTGGGCCGATAGCGTATCATTATCTCTTGCTTGTTTGCACTGCTCAGGGAGGGGCCGCGCATGGCGCAGGAACACGATCTGTTTGATGACATTATCGAGATCAGCAAGGGTTTCGACTTTCTTAAAAACCCGCTTGGCGGTGTGACCGATGCACTCGATCCGTCGGCACCGCAGTGGAATCCTGCCGACTACAAGGAGCGTCCGCGCGGCAACACCATTCCGTGCCTGACCTGCAAAAACGAGAAGAGCGCCTGCACCGCGTGCATGGACGTGTGCCCGGTCAACGCTATCGAGGTCGAGGAAGACGCCATCGAGATCCTCGACTCCTGCCGCAAGTGCGGCCTGTGCGCCGCTGCCTGTCCGACCGAGGCGATCATCTCGCCGCGCCTGGCGCCTAAAAACCTATATGACGATATCGTCTCTGCTGCTACGAGCCACGAGACCGCCTACGTTACCTGCACGCGCGCCCTCAAGCGCATGCCGCGCGAAAACGAGGTCGTCGTTGCCTGTGTGGGCGATATTACGGCCGAGACCTGGTTCTCGGTGCTGGCCGACTATCCCAACGTGAGCGTCTACCTGCCACTGGGCGTGTGCGATAAGTGTCGCAACACCGGTGGCGAGGATATTCTGGGCGAGGCCATCGCCACTGCCGAGGAGTGGGCCGGTACGGGCATGGGCCTGGAGGTCGACCCCAAGAGCCTCAAGTGCCATAAGCTTCGCGAGTACGAGCGCACAGAGTACATGGAAAAGATCGCCCGTACAACGGGCCTGACGGTGACCAAGCTCAATCCGGCGACGGCGGCGCTGGCCTCGGTGACGCAGAAGTTGAAGGCCCACCGTCACCAGATTACGCAGCTGGAGCGCACGCTCAACACCATGTGCGGCACCACGACGACCAAGCGTCGCCGTACGCTTACGCACGGGCGCCAGCTGGTACTCTCGACGCTGCAAAACCATCCCGAGCTTGCCCAGAACATGCAGGTGAGCACGCCGGAGTGCGATTTTGACAAGTGCACGTCGTGTGGCGAGTGTGTCAACGTGTGCCCCACGTTTGCCTGCGATTTGGTGGGAAGCGGTCGCTTTGCACTGGAGTCCACGTATTGCCTAGGTTGCGGGGCCTGCGTCAAGGTCTGTCCCGAGCATGCGCTTAAGTTGGTTGAGCATGATGCATCCAACTTGGTCGTCGTCGACCCCGAGGCCGAGGAAAAGGCTGCTCAGAAGGCCAAGGCCCACGAGGAGGCCGAGAAGGTCAAGGCCGAGGCAAAGGCCAAGCTGGACAAGATGCTCGACCAGGTGGAAAAGCTCGCGGACTAGCTAAAAGAGCGTAAATGATGGCCGGTGGGACAGGTGCTGCCCCGCCGGCCAAAAAAAGTTGCGGTGGAATAGTTCCTGTTTTGCCCTTAAGCTGGCCATTCAAGGAACTATTCCACCGCAACTAATAAATGGTTAGTTCATGCTGCTTTGGTGGCCGGTTCGACCGGTACCGTTGCGCGTCACGGTTTCATGGAGCAAAAAGAACCCGGGAACCTGTTTGGTCTCGGTGTATTCCATAAGGATACCGTCGGCGTTGTAGGTCTGTCCGCGTATAACGGCGAGTGCGTTAAAGTCGTCGAGATCGAGCACGCGCGTATCCTCGGGCGTGGGATGCTCGATCGTTACATCGCGTTTGCCCGTGGCAATCTTAATGCCAAGGTCTTCTTCGAGGTAACGATAGATCGAGTCGTTGACAATCTCGGGTGTCAGCCCCGGTACCTGTGAGCTTAGGTAATAGGAGTCGTCGGAGCACACGGCTTGTCCGTCTGCATAACGGATGCGTTTGGCGCGTGTGAGCTCACAGCCTTCGGGAAACCCGGTAATCTTGGAGAGCGCCTTGCTGCAGATGAGGAGCTCAAAGACGGTGGTGACCGTTTTGAGCTCAAAGCCTCGGTTGACCGCGATTTCCTTAAAGGTCTCGAGTCCGCCGCCACCACGACTCTTCTCGTCACTGATGTTGCGAATGACGCGCATTCCTTTGCCTTGCTGGGGGAGCACGTAACCATCTGCCGCAAGCATCGAGATGGCGCGACGGACCGTCATGCGCGAACAGTCAAACAGCTGCGTGAGCTCAGTCTCCGAAGGCAGATAGCTCTGATAGGCGTATGTGCCGTCGTCAATCGACTGCTTCACGTTGTCATAAATAGTTTGGAAGATGGCTCGCGCCATGACGGTCTCCTAGAGCTGGGTGCGCGAACGACGGATGAGGGCCGTCCGCGCAGGTGTCAATCGATTTACTTGCTGGGGTCGATTATATATTTACCCATGGCACGCAGAGCTGGGTCTGACAGGATGGCGCCGAGTTCGTCGAGGGAAGCCACCTTGGCGACCATCGAGGATACGTCGAGCCTGCCAGAGTCGATGAGCTCGAGCGCGCGACGCTGCGTATAAGGGTTGATGTAGGACGAGGTGAGCACAAGCTCCTTCTGGAAGACCTCGAAGGGCTTGACGGTGATTGTCTCATCGGGCTTGGTGAGGCCGAACATCATGACCGTAGCCTTGTGGCCGGCGATCTGGATGGCCTGCTCGATGGTGACGGGCTTGCCGACGCATTCGATTACAACGTCGACGTTGCCGACGCCCTCCTGCTTCAGGCGGGCCGGGACGTCCTCGTGGATGGAATCAATTGCCAGGTCGGCGCCGAGTTTGAGCGCAACCTCGCGCTTGCCTTCGACAGGCTCGAGCAAGACAACCTTGGTGGCGCCGGCGTTTTTGGCGAGCTGCATCATGAGCAGACCGATCATGCCACCGCCGATAACGACAACTGTGCTGCCGGGCTTGATGTTGCACATATCGATGCCGTGCAGACAGCAGGCGACGGGCTCGGTCATAGCACCCTGCTCAAAACTGGTGTGATCGCCCAACTTGTAGACTTGCTGCATATCGACGGAGCAGTACTCGGCAAAGCCGCCGTTAACGGTGGTGCCGTAACCGGTCATATGCTCGCAGTAGTGGTTGATTCCGTCGCGGCAGGGTTCACAGCAGCCGCAGGGATGGTTTGGGTCGATGCACACGCGATCGCCCGGTTTAAAGCCGGCGACGTCGCTGCCCACGGCCTCGACAACGCCGGCAAACTCATGACCAAGGATCGTGGGCGGGGTAACGTCGGCTGCACCCTTGTCGCCTTCATAGATATGAACGTCGGTACCGCAGACGCCGCAAGCTTTGACGTTGATCAGAACGTCGCGCCTGCCCACGGCCGGCTTTGCCGATTCCTCGACTCTGAGGTCGTGCTTTCCATAGAAGACCGCGCTTTTCATGGTGACTCCTTAACGTGGCGGTGAATGTTGTAATGAAGTATAGGCATGTATATAGATATAGACAAGCACATCTAGACAAGTAGAAAAGAAATTTAAAATGCAGCCATCAGCTATGTCAGATTTAGCAGGCGAAATACTGGACATATACCGTTTACGGCCAATAATCAACCGTTTACCGACCGTAGTCTTTATGCTAACTTGTCTAGATAAGTGATGTGATAAAACGTAAGTGCAAGAAGTCAGGGACACGGGCCCACCCGTCCTATTGCACGAGGTACACGCAAACGGCGCGTCTGCGGTCTCGAGTGAAGCCAAAACCGCAGCGCTCCGAATGAAGAGAGGGGGATTCCCCGTCATGATGCAAAAGATACAACGTTTCGGCGGTGCAATGTACACGCCTGCAATTCTTTTCGCATTTTCCGGAATCGTCGTCGGCCTGGGTACGTTGTTTACCACCGAGGCGATCTTTGGCGAGATGGCCACTGCGGGCCATCTTTGGTTTGATTGCTGGAATGTGCTGCTCCAGGGTGGTTGGACGCTCTTTAACCAGATGCCGTTGCTGTTTTGCGTAGCGTTGCCAATCTCGCTCGCGAACAAGCAGAACGCTCGCTGCTGCATGGAGGCTTTGGCCATCTACCTTACCTTCAACTACTTTGTAAGCACAATCTTGGGGCAGTGGGGCCCTGTCTTTGGGGTCGACTACTCTGTCGAGGCGGGCAGCGGTACTGGTCTTGCCACTATCGCAAGCATCAAAACGCTTGATATGGGCATCATGGGCGCGCTTATCATTTCAGGTATCGCCACGATGCTTCACAACAAGTACTTCGACACCGAACTTCCTGAGTGGTTGGGCGTGTTCTCGGGCTCCGTGTTCATCTATATGATCGGTTTCTTCGTTATGGTTCCGGTCGCTCTTATCGCCTGCCTGGTGTGGCCGCATGTCCAGGCTGCTATCTCCGCCTTCCAGGGATTCATCCTTTCCGCCGGTACGTTCGGCGTGGGCGTCTTTGCTTTCTTCGAGCGCGTGCTGATCCCTACAGGCCTGCACCACTTTATCTATACGCCGTTCTATTACGACAACGCGGCGGTCAACGGTGGCATCTTTGCTGCTTGGGCCAACATCCTGCCCCAACTGGCTGCCGATCCGAGCATTGCTCTTAAGGATGCCGCACCCTGGGCTGCCTATACCTGCCCTGGTTGGACTAAGGTCTTCGGCTCGCTCGGCGTCGCCATTGCGTTTTATATGACCGCCAAACCCGAGCGCAAGCAGCGCGTCAAGGCTCTGCTGATTCCGGTCACCCTTACCGCTATGCTTTGCGGTATTACCGAGCCGCTTGACTTCACCTTCCTGTTCATTGCGCCCGGCCTGTTCGTCGTCCACTGCGTGCTCGGAGCGCTCGGCTGCATGGCTCAAAACCTCCTTGGCGTCGTGGGCATCTTCGACGGCGGCATCATCTCGATGCTCTCGTGGGACTGGCTGCCCCTTTGGGCCGCACACGGTCTGCAGTACGCCATCTCCATCCTTGTCGGTCTGTGCTTTACCGCTCTTTGGGTCGTGGTCTTCCGTTTCTTGATCATCAAGTTCGACTTTAAGACCCCCGGTCGCGAGGATGACGATGTTGAGGTCGAGCTCAAGTCCAAGGCCGACTACAAGCAAAAGCAGAGCGGTGCTGCTGCTAGCAAATCGGTCGCCCAGAGTAAGGATGACGAGCGCTTGGTGCTTGCCGAGAACATCCTCGATCTACTCGGTGGCACGGACAACGTCATCGATGTAACTAACTGCGCTACCCGTCTGCGCGTTAACGTCAAGGACAAAGGCGCCGTTGCACCCGAGGCTTCCTTCAAGGCAATCGGTACGCATGGCTTGGTGGTCCAAGGCCAGTCAATCCAGGTCATCATCGGCCTTACCGTCCCGCAGGTTCGCGAGAAGTTCGAGAGTCTTCTGTAAACCATCGTCCATCGAAACAATCGGCCTTGCAGAGCCGGTATGCACCGCAAGGCCGATTCTAGAGATAAAAACTCCACTTCTAGGTAACAATTCCAAACCGTGCAGGCCGCGTACGGGGATGGATTGAGCAAGCGGCCAGAATGAGGAGGACATCATGTCCAAGAAAAACTATGCCGTGACCATTGCCGGCGGTGGCTCTACCTTCACCCCGGGCATCGCTCTGATGCTGCTTGAGGAGCGCGACCGCTTCCCGGTCAACAAGGTGACCTTCTACGACAACAACGCCGAGCGCCAGGAGACCGTGGCCAAGGCCTGCGAGATCTACTTCCACGAGAACGCCCCCGAGGTTGAGTTTAGCTACACCACCGACCCCGAGACCGCATTCACCGGGACCGACTTCGTCCTTGCTCACATCCGCGTCGGCCTGTACGCCATGCGTGAGCTCGACGAGAAGATTCCTCTCAAGTACGGCTGCGTTGGCCAAGAGACCTGCGGAGCCGGCGGTATCGCCTACGGCATGCGCTCCATCGGCGGCGTTATCGAGATCCTCGACTACATGGAGAAGTACAGCCCCAACGCCTGGATGCTCAACTACTCCAACCCTGCGGCCATCGTCGCCGAGGCTTGCCGCGTGCTGCGCCCCAACAGCCGCATCATCAACATCTGCGACATGCCGATCGACCTCATGGATAAGATGAGCCGTATGTGCGGCATCAAGGATCGTCGCGAGCTGCAGTATAGCTACTACGGCCTCAACCACTTTGGTTGGTGGAGCAAGATCTACGACAAGGACGGCAACGACCTCATGCCGCAGATTAAGGAGCACATGGCTAAGAACGGCTACCTGGACGGCATCGAGCACGAGGCCGGCAAGGAGCAGCATGTCGAGGAGAGCTGGATTCACACCTTCGGCAAGGCCAAGGATGTCTATGCTGTCGATCCCGAGACGATTCCCAATACCTACCTCAAGTATTACCTGTACCCGGACTATGTCGTCGAGACGTCTGACCCCAACTACACTCGCGCCAATGAGGTTATGGACGGCCGTGAGAAGAAGGTCTTTGGCGCTTGCCGCGACATCATCGCCAAGGGTACTGCCAAGGACGGCGGCTTTGAGCCAGATGTACATGCCAACTACATCGTCGACCTTGCCTGCGCACTGGCCGAGAACACGCTCGAGCGCTTCCTGCTGATCGTCCCCAACGATGGCGCTGTGCCCAACTTCGACCCGACGGCCATGGTCGAGGTGCCTTGCATCGTCGGCTCCAACGGCTTTGAGAAGATCTGCCAGGGCCCGATTCCGCAGTTCCAGAAGGGCCTGATGGAGCAGCAGGTTTCCGTCGAGAAGCTCGTTGTCCAGGCTTGGGTCGAGGGCAGCTACCAGAAGCTCTGGCAGGCACTCACGCTCTCCAAGACCATTCCTTCGGCGAGCGTTGCCAAGCAGATCCTGGACGAGCTCATCGAGGCCAACAAGGATTTCTGGCCCGAGCTTAAGTAAGGACTGCAGTCTCGAACTCTCACTCATCTCTGCTTCATTTGCGCCGCCGTGGCGTCCGGGTTCGCCCAGATGCTGCGGCGGCGCTATACTTATGCAGTTTGAAGTACCTGTACCAAAAGGAGCTGTCGTGTCCCTTTCCATCGGTATCGTGGGCCTGCCCAACGTGGGCAAGTCGACGCTGTTCACCGCGCTTACCAAAAAGACCGGCCTTGCCGCCAACTACCCGTTTGCCACGATCGACCCCAACGTGGGTATCGTCGATGTGCCCGATAGCCGCCTGCAAAAGCTCGCCGACATCGTCAACCCCGGCCGCATTGTGCCGGCTACGGTCGAGTTTGTCGACATCGCAGGTCTGGTGAAGGGCGCTAACGAGGGCGAGGGCCTGGGCAACCAGTTCTTGGCAAACATCCGCGAGACCGACGCTATCTGCGAGGTCGTGCGCTACTTTAAGGACCCCAACGTCATGCGTGAGGTGGGCCGCACGGGCGAGTTCGTCGATCCCGCCGGCGATGCCGACACCATCATGACCGAGCTCATCCTGGCCGACATGGGCACGCTCGAGAAGCAGCTGCCCAAGCTCGAGAAGGAGGCCAAGCGCGACAAGGAGCTCATGCCCAAGTTTGAGGTCGCCAAGCGCCTGCTTGCCTGGCTCAACGAAGGCAAGCGTGCCGCGTCCATGGAGATGACCGACGAGGAGCGCGCCGCCGCCAAGGGCCTGTTCCTGCTCACCATGAAGCCCATCCTGTATGTGGCCAACGTAGACGAGGACATGCTCAACGAGGACCTGGCGCCCATCGATGGCGTCAAGCCACTGCCTATCTGCGCCAAGATCGAGGCCGAGCTTTCCGAGCTCGATCCCGAGGATGCGGCCGACTACCTGGAGAGCTTGGGCCTGGAGCAGCCCGGTCTGGACGTGCTCGCGCAGGCCGCTTACAAGCTGCTCGGCCTGCAGTCGTTCTTTACGGCTGGCGAGATGGAGGTCAAGGCCTGGACGGTGCGTCAGGGCGCGACCGCCCCGCAGGCCGCCGGTGTCATCCACACCGACTTTGAGCGTGGCTTTATTAAGGCCGAGGTCATTGGTTACGACGACTACATCGAGCTCGGTGGCGAGCAGGGCGCCAAGGCTGCCGGCAAGCTGCGCATCGAGGGCAAGGACTATGTCATGGCCGACGGCGACGTCGTGCACTTCCGCTTTAACGTGTAAGGACGACGCATATGTTTAAATATGGCAAAAAAGCTGGCTACATGGGTATTGCGCTGCTCGTACTTGCGGTGATTCCGCTGGTGGTCGCAGCGTGTGTTATCCCCAACATTGGTCCCGAGGTGGCAACGAAGTTTAATGCCGCCGGCGAGGCGACGCGCTGGGGCAAGAGCTACGAGCTGCTGGCGTTGCCGGTGCTCAATCTGCTGCTGAGCGTGGCGACGTACTTTACGGCGGGACGCCAGGCAAAGAACAATGATGACTCCGCCGCCATGGCGCGCATCGTGTGCGAGCGCTACCTGCGTAACGGTTGCATCACGGGTGTGTTCCTCAACGTGATCAATGTCTACTTTATGTATTCGGCGATTACCGGTATGGGCTTTGGCCTGGGCTTTTAGCTTGCGCCTTTAGGCAACGAGCCTGCACGCATATTCGATGGCTGCCGCGAGGCCGCCGCTCGATCGTGGTCGAAAGACTACATCGGCGGCGGCCTCGTTTTCGTATCCGGCACCGCGAAGGCAGAGCGCGATACCGGCTTCCAGGAGAAGGGGCAGGCCACGTTGACTGGTTGCGATTACGGCAGCCTGATTGAGCGAGCAGCTGTGCGCTTGGCATTGGATGGCAAGTTCACCTTGCGCCGGGCAAGGGACCAGAACGGCGGCGACGCGACTTGATAGCAATGCAAATGCTGTGCGCTCATCGGGCGAAAGGCATTCTGCTTCAACGACGACGAGCTTGGGCGGTGCGCTGTTTGTGCGAAGCGTGGCTCGGTACATGCGGACCGAAGAACCCAACATAGAAAACTCCTGTGTATTCGGCAAAACGTAAACTATAGTTTACGTTTATGTTCGGCTCCATTTCAAACTCGGCTGCATGGACGAACGTGCGAAACAGATTCTTGGCAGGCGGGTCGAAGAGACACGCAGGGACCTTGGTATCTCCAAGGTTGATTTTTGTGTGGCGACAGGAATCAGCCGACCCTACCTCGACCGAATCGAAGATGGGACGGCAAATTTCACGCTCAAGGTTCTATTTAAGATCGCACCCGCACTCGGTATGACGGTGTCAGAGCTTCTTGAGGGTATCGAGTAGCCTTTTTTGCTAGATTTGCCGCTTGTTGAACGGGTCCCCCCGACGGCGACGTGCAAAAACGCGAGTATTCAGCATCCCTCAATAATTTGACGGCAGCCGGGGCCACAAATACGACGCGTAATGTTTTGGACTATCCACAAAATTCAATAATATGAGGAATAACAAGCGCGCGGAACGAGTCTTTCGAGTCGAAAGGCAATTTACAGCCAGCGGTTTTAACGTTCCCGGAAGGGGCGGATGCTGAAAACTCCGCTTTTTGCACGTTCCGAGGGGTACCACGTGCCCTACAAGGCCCAAAGAGGCGGATTTTGTTTTAGCTACGCCATCGGGATGCGGTCGTGGTTGACTTGGCTGTAGAACAGACGCTGAATCTCAGCCGCATCGCGTGACTGGCCGAGCGCCCACATGGTTTTGGCCACGAGCGTCTCGGTGGTCATGTCATCGCCGCGCAGAATGCCCGGATGATCGGCGTAAGCACGGCCAACCTCATAAACGCCCAGATCGAGGCCCTCTTCGGGGACCTGCGTGGTCATAACGACGGTGCGGCCCGAATCGACCCAGCGGAAAATTGCCTCTTGGAACGACTCGCCCGACTCACCAAACTCGGGGATACCGCCAATGCCAAAGGTCTCTAGAATCACGGCGTCGTAGCTATCGGCTAGGGCGTCGAGGATGCCCGGGTTTACGCCGGGCGTAAGCTTGAGTACAAATACGCGCGGGTCGATGCTGTCGTAGAAATGCACCGGGTTTTCGCCCTGATGCGTACCGTGAAGCCCGTTGCGCACGATGCGGCCGTTGCGGATATAGGCGATGGGCGGATAGTTGACGCTAATGAACGCGTTAAAGCTCATGGTGCGCTGCTTGCGGGCGCGCGTGCCGGCAATGGCGACGCCGCCAAACACGATCGAGACGTCGTGCGAGTGCTCATCGAGTGCATAGAGCAGGCTCTGGTACAGGTTGAGCTTGGCATCGGTAAAGGGGTTACCCATGGGCTTTTGCGAGCCGGTGAGTACGATGGGCTTGGGACTGTCCTGAATCAGATAGGAAAGCGCTGCCGCGGTGTAGCTCATGGTGTCGGTGCCGTGAAGGACTACGAAGCCGTCGTGATCGGCATAGCCTTCGACGATGACATCGCGGATGCGCATCCAGTCGCTCGGGCGCATATTGGTGCTGTCGATGTTCATGGGCTGCACCACGTCGAGCTCGCAGAGGCCCGAAATCTCGGGGACGCTCTGGGCGAGCTCCTCGCCGGTCAGGGCGGGGGAGAGGCCGTTACCGTCCTCGGTCGATGCGATGGTGCCGCCCGTGGCGATGAGAAGGATGCGCTTCATGCTGGTATTCCTATCGTATTTGCCGCCACAGAGGCGGAGTCGTTCGGCAGTATTGTGGCACAGGGCGTCCAATGTTCAAACGTATTACATCATCTGCAACGTTTGGTAACACTTCAATTGCCGTCAAATAGGGGCCCAGGTCGTGCGTTTGCCGTGCGCTGATGGCTGTGAGCGACGAGAAACCCCATATAACGTGTACACTATGAAAGATATTTTCGTTCATTCACGCGGGTGGGCACCGGCTCCCCGCCAGCAAGAGGGGGAAACCATGGATCAAAAGGCTTCCGCAAAGGTCCTCGTACTCGACTTTGGTGCGCAGTACGGTCAGCTCATTGCCCGTCGCGTCCGCGACCTCAACGTGTATTCCGAGATCGTCCCCTGCGACATCTCGGCCGATGAGATTCGCGAGATGAACGCTTCCGCGCTCATCCTTTCCGGCGGCCCGGCTTCTGTGTATGCCGAGGACGCTCCGTCCATCGATCCTGCCATCTTTGACCTGGGCCTTCCCGTCCTGGGCTTCTGCTACGGCCATCAGATCACGGCCGTAACGCTCGGCGGCAAGGTTGGCCACTCCGAGGTGGGCGAGTACGGCCGCGCCACCATCACGCGCACGGCTGGCGCCAAGCTTTTTAACTCCACGCCCATGGAGCAGACCGTGTGGATGAGCCATCGCGACGCCGTCTCCGAGGTGCCCGAGGGCTTTACCGTTACCGCCAGCACCGACGTGTGCCCGGTTGCCGCCATGGAGTGCGTCGAGCGCAAGATCTTCACCACGCAGTTCCACCCCGAGGTCAAGCACTCCGAGTACGGTCAGCAGCTGCTGAGCAACTTCCTGTTTGAGATCTGCGGTCTGGAGCCCAACTGGAGCATGGACAACCTGGTCGAGACCATGACGGCCGAGTTCCGCGAGAAGGTCGGCAACGACCGCGTGATTCTGGCCCTGTCCGGCGGCGTCGACTCCTCCGTCGTGGCTGCGCTGGGCGCCCGCGCCGTAGGCAAGCAGATGACCTGTGTGTTCATCAACCACGGCCTGCTGCGCAAGGGCGAGCCCGAGCAGGTGGAGGAGGTCTTCACCAAGCAGTTTGACGTCGACTTTATCCACGTCCACGCCGAGGACCGCTATGCCGAGCTTCTGGCTGGTGTGACCGAGCCCGAGGAGAAGCGCCGCATCATCGGTACGCAGTTCTGGAAAGAGTTCTTCGCCGTGGCGCAGCAGCTCGAGACCGATGGCAAGCCGGTCAAGTACCTGGCTCAGGGCACCATCTACCCCGACATCATCGAGTCCGGCGCTCGCAAGACGGGCGGCAAGACGGCCACTATCAAGAGCCATCACAACCTGATCCCGTTCCCCGAGGGCGTGCACTTCGACCTCATTGAGCCGCTCGACCACTTCTTTAAGGACGAGGTCCGTGCGCTTGGTCTGGCGCTGGGCCTGCCGGGTCACATCGTGTTCCGCCAGCCCTTCCCGGGCCCGGGCCTGGCCATCCGCATCATCGGTGCGGTCGACAAGGAGAAGCTCGAGATCCTCAAGAACGCCGACGCTATCGTGCGCGAGGAGCTCGACGCCTACAACCAGCGTCTGTTTGAGCAGACCGGCGAGCGCAACTCCGAGCACAGCTGCTGGCAGTATTTCGCGGTCCTGCCCGACATTAAGTCCGTCGGCGTTATGGGCGACGAGCGCACCTATCAGCGCCCGATCATCCTGCGTGCCGTCGAGTCCAGCGACGCCATGACCGCCGACTGGGCCAAGCTACCCTACGACGTGCTGGCGAGGATCTCTGGCCGCATCGTTGCCGAGGTCCCCGGCGCCAACCGCGTGTGCTACGACATCACGTCCAAGCCGCCCGCGACCATCGAGTGGGAATAGTAAATAGCTCTTTGCGAGGGCGGTCGGATGCTGCCCCCCTCGTTTTTTATTTGCGTGCCATGGGTGCTTGTGCATTGTGGTGTATGTGGTACATGCAAACCAGCCACGCAATCTCTCAAGCTGTTTAGCTGGGATTATTGTTTGCTGGTATGCTTTAAAGTGCTTTCAATTACCGAAGCAACGCCATCAATTTATTTCTAATTAATGCTGACCGGCAGATTGCGTCCGCCCGCAAGAGGCCGCTCGGACTGGTACTCAAAATGTACTCACGACGTTTTGAGTATCGATTTGCTGGTACTCACAGACGGTAAAAACGGCTGTCTACCTCGATATATTCGTTATCCCCAACGACTCGTCAACGAATACTGACTAGTGATTGAGTGCTGCATGGCTCAAATTAGCCTACCTAATTACGTAATTACGTATTCTGAAGTAAAATGATTTCGGCCAATTAAGGAACGTAGAACAGGTCAATTCGGAGGGGCGACCATGGAGGAAGATCAGGCTGTTCATGCCGAAAGGGAGCTAGATAAGTTCACGCTCTCGATAACCCGCGAGGATAAGCGGGCTCTTAAGTCCTATGCCGCGCGCCAGGATAAGACGGTGGCTAAAGTCCTGCGCGAATGGATTGACGAGAAGTGCAAGGGGGAGAAGTGATGTCTCAGACGGCGCAAGCAGTCGTTCAGAACCTTGTTGATCGCGCTGTCAAGCTGGGCGATCGTCAGCTCGCTGCCGACATCCGCGCCTTTGCGGCGCAGCGCCAGTTTGGGCTTGTATTTGAACACAACCGTCCAGAGCGACTTCGCCTTTATGGCAAACCTATCATGGAGGGCGATGTCGTACAGGTGCTTCCCGAGCGCGGTAAAAAAGAGGACTCTAGCTCCCAACTGCTATGGTTGGTAAATGCCGTTCGGGGGGGGTTGCTGATCTAAAGCCATATCAATCGCCCTCATATGACGAAAACGAATGTGAGCCCCGCTCCGTTGCTGTCGACGATGTCGTGCCTGTTGCTGAATATGACCAGCCGATTTATGCTGGCCTCAAAGAGACTGGGCGTGTCGAGCGCGCTAGCGATAAGCCCTATCAAGTAGTCATTAACGGCGAAAACTACCATGCTCTTGAAACCTTGGCCTTTGCCTATGCAGGCAAAGTGGACTGCATATATATAGACCCACCCTATAACACTGGCGCCCGCGACTGGAAATACAACAACGATTACATCGACGGCTCCGACGCCTATCGCCACTCCAAGTGGCTTGCCTTCATGGAGCGCCGCCTCAAGCTCGCCAAGCAGCTGCTCAACCCCAACGATTCCGTACTCATCGTGACGATCGACGAGAAGGAGTA
>URMO01000038.1 GCA_900549085.1 uncultured Collinsella sp.
ATATTTTACGAATTATATTGACATAGGAACATGCGCTCATATACTCGGAAGTAAGTTATATGAGCGCATGTTCATATGAAAGGATATTGCAATGAGCGATCACGCTGATGAAATAAAGTCCAGCATCGACGCCACCATCGTGCCCGACGTCCCCACCACCTGCTCGCCCGAGGACCTTCCCGACGAGGAGCTGCTGTACGACCTTGCCGACCTGTTCAAGGTTTTCAGCGACACCACGCGCATCAAGATTCTTTACGCCCTCATGGGCCGCGAACACTGCGTGGCAGACATCGCCGAAGCGACCGCGACCTCGCAGTCTGCGGTGTCACACCAGCTGCGCACGCTCAAGCAGTCGCACCTAGTTAAATTCCGGCGCGACGGGCGCAATATCCTCTACTCGCTCGCCGACGACCATGTCTACACCATGCTCAACCAAGGCATGAGCCACATCTGCGAATAGCGACCAACCACGGTACCAGCGCGGCCTGCACCCAAGCCGCAAAAACAGGGAAAGGAACCCACCATGAAAAAGCAGTTCAAGCTCGACGAGATCGACTGCGCCAACTGCGCGCGCAAGCTTCAGGACGAACTTGCCAAGCTTGAGGGCGTCAAGTCCGTTTCGGTCAATTTTATGACCCAGAAGCTGACGCTCGAAGCCGACGACGCCGAGTTCGACGAGGTCCTCGACCGCGTCGTAGAGTTCACCGCCGATGCCGAGCCGGACTGCGAGATCATTCTCTAGCCCAGGTTTACGCCAACCTGCAAGGTCGCGCTTGCCGCGGCCTTTGCTCGCGAAATTATATGAGCGAGTGTTCATTCATTCAAATGGGAGGATACGAGTCATGGCCACCGCCGATCCCAAAAAGAAAAAGAAGAAGCGCAAGAAGAAAGAGTCCCTTGAGCATAAACGCAATCGTATCCTGGTAGCGCTGGGCATTTTTGCCGTGGTGTACGCCCTCGACGAGCTCGGCACCCTCACCGCCGCATTCGGCACCCCGGGCGACATCTACGCCAGCTTTGTGCTGTTCCTCGTGCCGTTTTTGATTGCCGGCTACGACGTACTGCAAAAGGCATTCAATAACATCCGCCGCGGCAAGGCCTTCGACGAGAGCTTCCTCATGGCCGTCGCGACCATCGGCGCGTTTGCCATGGTGCTCTTCCCCGACACCGATCCGCACATGGCCGAAGGCGCCGCTGTCATGCTGTTCTATCAGGTCGGCGAGCTGTTCCAGGCCTACGCCGTGGGCAAGAGCCGCAAATCGATCAGCGCCATGATGGACATCGCGCCCGATTACGCCAACGTCGAGCAACCCGACGGCACACTCGAGCAGGTCTTTCCCGATGACATCGCCGTCGGCACCGTCATCGTCGTCAAGCCCGGCGAGCGCGTGCCCATCGACGGCGTCATCGTCGAAGGCGAGACGCAGCTCGATACCGCCGCCCTTACCGGCGAGTCGGTCCCCCGCCCGGCCAAAACCGGAGACGATATCATCAGCGGCTGCATCAACATGACGGGTCTCATCCACGTGCGCACCACCAAGCCATTTGGCGAGTCCACCGTCGCGCGCGTCTTGGAGCTCGTAGAAAACGCCAGCGAAAAGAAGGCGCGTACCGAGAACTTCATCACGCGCTTCGCCCGCGTCTACACGCCCGCTGTCACCGGCGCGGCTGCGGTACTCGCACTCGGCGGCGGCCTGGTCACCGGCGCCTGGTCCGACTGGATCCTGCGCGGCCTGACCTTCCTGGTCGTCAGCTGCCCGTGCGCGCTCGTGATTAGCGTGCCGCTCAGCTTCTTTGGCGGCATCGGCGGCGCATCCAAGCTGGGCGTCCTCATCAAGGGCTCCAACTACCTCGAGACGCTCGCCGATGTGGATACCGTCGTCTTTGACAAGACCGGCACGCTCACCAACGGCACGTTTTCGGTCGTGGCGGTACACCCCGAAGCCGGCTATACCGAGCAGTCACTGCTCGAAGTCGCGGCCCTTGCCGAGTCGTTCTCCGACCATCCCATCGCGCAGTCGGTACGCACCGCCTTCCAGGGCGAGCTCGATCCCAAACGCGTAAGCGACTCCACCAATGACGCGGGCCATGGCGTGACGGCGAATATCGACGGCAAGCGCGTCGTCGTCGGCAATGCCAAGATGCTTGCTGCGGCCGGTATCGAAGCGCCCAATTGCGAGATCGTCGGCACCATCCTCCACGTGCTGGTCGATGATACGTACGCCGGCCATATCGTAATTGCCGACACCATAAAGGCCGATGCCAAGCAGGCGATTCACGACTTGCACACTGCCGGCGTCAAACGCACCGTCATGCTCACGGGCGACCGTGAGGAGGTTGCGGCGTCTGTGGCCAAACAGCTGGGGCTCGACGAGTTCCACGCGCAGCTCATGCCAGGCGATAAGGTCGAGCGCGTCGAGGCATTGCTGGCAGTCGAATCGAGCAAGGGCAAGCTCGCCTTTGTCGGCGACGGAATCAACGACGCACCCGTGCTCACGCGCGCCGACGTCGGAATCGCCATGGGCGCCATGGGCTCGGACGCCGCAATTGAGGCTGCCGACGTCGTGCTCATGGACGACAAGCCTTCCAACATCTCCGGCGCTATCCGCGTGGCGCGCAAGACCATGGCGATTGTTTGGCAAAACATCATCTTTGCGCTGGGCATTAAGCTGCTGATCCTGGTGCTCGCGGCGCTCGGCATCGCCAACATGTGGCTTGCCGTCTTTGGCGACGTGGGCGTGGCAATCATCGCCATCCTGAACGCCATGCGCGCGATGGGGGTCAAGAACCTGTAGCGTTCGTGGGCTGTCCGGCCGGGACCGGGCTTGGTTTTGAAAACGTCCTCGCGCATGAGGCCCGTCTTTCCTGCTCCTACGGAGCAACGGAAAGGCGGGCCTCGCGCTGCGGAATGTTTTCAAAACCAAGCCCGGTCCCGGCCTGCGGCGACGTTGCTGGTGGTTCTTGGGCATCGCTTGCTGGCGGGGTTCCTTGCCTGAGTTGGACATAGTTGGCAGGACCTTTCGTCCCGGTCGCTGGTTCGCGCTTTGCGTGAACTCCGCGCTACTGGGGGTCCAATTAGGCTTCTGTTGTTGGACCCGCTACATCTTCCCGGCCCAACATCGCCCGTAGCTTCTCGAAGCTTTCCTCACTCAGGCAGTGCTCCATGTGGCAACCCTCTTGCGACGCGACATCCGCCGAAACACCGGCCTCCTCGAGCAACCGCACGAAAAAGCAGTGGCGCTCCCACATTTGGCGAGCGACATCCAGACCACGCTCCGTCAGATGAACGTCGCGCTTGCCCATTTCGACATAGCCGCTGTTCTCCAGCGTCGCCATGGCTTTAGAGACGCTCGCCTTGGTTACGCCCAGGTATTCGGCAACGTCAATCGATCGAACGACGCCCTGGCGCTCCGAGAGCACGTAAATAGATTCGAGATAGTCTTCTCCAGATTCGCGTAGGGCCATGGGCCGCCTTTCGCGATGATTGTTAGTTAGCCTTTGGATACTTTCCTTGGCTTACTTTACCGCAAAAGTTGCCCATGTCTTACTACGTTGTTTAAAAAGTTAACCGTGTTTCACAAAACGCGCCAGGCGAACACAACATGGGGACACGCCCCGCAAGGAGTGTCCCCAGCTGCCGGCAGAAAAGGAACGTCCCTAAGTGCCGAATCCTCAGCTATAGCAGCCCAAAGTGCTTGGCGGCGTTGTAGATACCGTCATCGTCCACGGCGGTCGTAACGTAGGTCGCCGCGGCCTTCACCGTGTCCTGCGCGTTGCCCATGGCCACGCTCGTGCCCACGGCGGCAAACATCGACAGGTCGTTCTCGCCGTCGCCAAAGGCAATCGCCTCGCTCGCGTCGATACCAAGCCGCTCGAGCGTCGCCGCCACGCCCAGGTCCTTGCCGCCGTTAGCGGGAATAATGTCGCAGAACAGGTCGCACCAGCGCGTGGTGAGCGAATGCGACACGGCGTCGGTCACGATATGCTCGTCGACCGGGTCCACAAAGGCGCAAAACTGGTAGACCGGTGCGTCAAAGGCGTGCTCAAACGGCTCCTCGTGGTAGACGATTCCCGCGTTGCTGCCAGCCGTCACCACGCGCTCGGACAGGCGGTTCACAAACGAGTTCTCGCCCTGCATGCACAGCGAGTCGTAGCGCCCCTGCGCCACCTGGTCCACAATCACCGCAACGTCGTCCGGATCGATCGGGCAGCTGCGATAAACGCCCTTGGCATCAAAACAGTGCTGGCCCGAAAGCGTAATGTACGCATCCCATCCCAAGTCGAACAACCAATCCGGCATCTGGTAGGTCGGGCGGCCCGTGGCGATCACGCACGCAATCCCCTGCTCGCGAAAGCTGTCGAGTACCTGCTGCGCCGACGCCGGAATCTGATGGGTCTTAAAGCTCAGCAGCGTGCCGTCGATATCGAAAAACGCGGCCTTAATCATCCTCGCCTACTCCTCGCCCTCGAGCTTCTCGCTCGCCTCGAGCCACGCCATCTCCAACTCGTCCATGGCGGCGTGGGCCTCGTTGATCTTTGCCTGCTGCTCGCCGAGCGCCGTGTAGTTGGTGGGGTCGACCTGTGCCATCGCGGCCTCGGCCTCCTCCACGCGAGCGCGCTGCGTCTCCATTCTGCGCTCGAGCGAGCTCACCTCGCGGCGGAGCTTCTGGCGTTCGGCGTTGGAAAGGCCATTGGGCTGGCCACTCGATTTGGGCTTTTCGGCCGCAGCCGCCGCGGCACCGGTGTCAAACGTGCCGGTCTTGGCACTCGGCGCGCCCACGGGCTCGCCCTCGGCGGTGGCGTTGCACAGGCGCAGGTACTGGTCGACGCCGCCGGGCATATGCGTCAGGTGGCCGTCGAGCAGCGCCCACTGCTGGTCGGTCACGCGCTCCATCAAGAAGCGGTCGTGCGTCACCAGGATCAGCGTGCCGGGCCAGCCGTCGAGCAGGTCCTCGACAATCGCGAGCATGTCGGTATCCAGGTCGTTACCGGGCTCGTCCAGGATAAGCACGTTGGGCTCGTCCAGAATCGTCAGCAACAGCGACAGGCGACGGCGCTGGCCGCCCGAAAGATCGCCGATGCGGCTCCAGAGCTGCTGTGTCGTAAAGCCCAGGCGCTCGCAGAGCTTCTCGGGCGAAGTCTCCTTGCCGTCGATGACGTAGTACTTCTTATAGTTGCCGAGAACCTCGCGGATCGTGTCGCCCATGTAGGGCTCGAGCTCCTCGAGCTGCTGCGACAGCACGCCAAAGCGCACCGTCTGGCCAATCTTCACGCGGCCGCGCGTGGGCTCAATCTTGCCCTGAATCACGTCGAGCAGCGTCGACTTGCCAGCGCCGTTCTCGCCCAAAAGTCCATAGCGGTCGCCCGCTCCGATGAGCCAGGTCACGTCGGAAAGTACCTGCTTGGGCGCGCCATCGGTATCCGCATAGCCGGCGTCCACGTCGACCACGTCGATGACCTGCTTGCCCAGGCGGCTCACGGCCAAGCGCTTGAGCTCCAGCTCGTCACGCACGGGCGGCACGTCGGCGATCAGCTCACGAGCGGCATCCACGCGAAACTTGGGCTTGGTGGAACGAGCCTGGGCACCGCGGCTCAGCCACGCGAGCTCCTTGCGCGCCATGTTGCGACGGCGCTCCTCGGTAACCGCGGCCATGCGGTCGCGCTCTACGCGCTGCAGGATGTAGGCCGAATAGCCGCCCTCGAAGGGATCGACCTGGCCGTCGTGGACCTCCCACATGCTGGTGCAGACCTCGTCCAAGAACCAGCGGTCGTGCGTGACCACGAGCATGGCGCCCTGACCGCGCTGCCAGCGGGCCTTAAGGTGACGCGCGAGCCAGTTGATGGTGCGCATGTCCAGGTGGTTGGTGGGCTCGTCGAGCATGAGCACGTCGTAGTCACCAATCAGCAGGCGCGCGAGGTCCACACGGCGGCGCTGACCGCCCGAAAGCTCGCCCACCGTGCCCTCCCAAGGCACATCGCTAATGAGGCCGGCGAGGATCTGGCGCGTGCGAGGGCTCGACGCCCACTCGTACTCGGGCGTGTCGCCCACAACGGCATGATGCACGGTATCGGTGTCGACAAGCTGGTCCTTTTGGCCAAGCAGACCGATCGTGGTGCCGCGGCGATGCGTCACGCGGCCATCGTCGGGCTCCAGCGTGCCCGCGAGTACACTCAGCAGCGTCGACTTGCCGTCGCCGTTTTTACCGACAATACCAATGCGGTCGCCCTCGCCCACGCCGAGCGTTACGCTATCGAAAATATGCTTGGTGGGAAACTCTAGGCTGACGGAATCGCATCCCAAAAGAATCGCCATATGCCCTGCTCCTTCGTAGAAATTCAACGTTGTCCATGATAGCAGCGAGCCCCACCCCAAACCACCACGAAGGTGCCTGTCCCCTTTGTGGTGGTCGTTTCGGTCGCGGAGCAAAAAGGCGGGCCATCTCACGCAAGAGATGACCCGCCTCTCCAATCAGTCCCGCGGCAACCGTGGCCGCCGCGGGCCTCAAGCATGTCCCGGACTAGGAGAACATGCCAGTGAGGTAATCATTCAGCCGCTTGTCCTTGGGCCGTTGGAAAATCTCGTCGGTCTCGTCGTACTCGACCATATCGCCCATGTAGAAGAACGCCGTGCGGTTGGACACGCGCGACGCCTGCTCCATGTTGTGCGTCACGATGACGATGGCGCGGTCGGCAACAATCGATGACATGAGGTCCTCGATCGCCAGCGTCGAGATGGGGTCGAGCGCCGAGCAGGGCTCGTCGAACAGAATCACGTCGGGGTTGAGCGCCAGCGTGCGTGCAATGCACAAACGCTGCTGCTGGCCGCCCGAAAGCGCGTAGGCACTCTTGTCGAGCTTGTCCTTGACCTCGTCCCACAGCGCCGCGCCGCGCAGGCTCTCCTCGACCATATGGTCGAGCTCGTCGCGGTCGGTAATGCCGTGGCGTTTGGGTGCAAACGTGATGTTGTCGCGAATGGACTTGCGGAAAGGATTGGGCTGTTGGAACACCATGCCAATGGACCGACGCAGCTCGTAGGTGTTTTCGGTCTTGGTGTTCACGTTGCGCCCGCGGTAGTTGATCTCGCCCTCCACGCGGCAGCCGCGAATCTCACGATTCATAAGGTTGAGGCTGCGCAAGAAGGTCGACTTACCGCAGCCCGAAGGCCCAATGAGCGCCGTGATCTCACCCTTGTGAAAGTCAAGCGACGTGTCGTGCAGGGCACGGTGGTCGCCATAGTACACGTTGACGTCCTTGGTAGAGAGCACGACCTCGTCGCTCACGGCCTTGCCGCTCACGCGCACGCGTTTCTCGCTCTCCCCCACGCTCGACAGGAAGTCCTGGGTCTCGGACGTGGCCGCCTCGGTTGCGGGCGTTGCATTCATCTCGCTCATTCGGCCGTCATCTTCCTTGCCAATTGCTTGCCCACGATACGGGCGACTACGTTAAACAGCAGCACGCAGATCATCAGCAGCGCCGCGGTGCCCCAGACGATCTGCTGGGCCTCGGGGCTGCCCTCGCCATAGATCTTGTAGATGTGCACGGCGAGCGACTCACCGGGGCGGAACACGTTCCAGGCGCAGGTGGGGCTCGACAGGTTAAAGCTCAAGAAGTTCAGACGCACCGGCGAGCTCATGCCCGAGGTAAAGAGCAGTGCCGCGGCCTCGCCAAACACGCGGCCAGCCGAAAGCACGATGCCGGTCACGATGGCGGGCATGGCCTCGGGAATCAAGATGTGCAGCGTAGCCTCCCAGCGGGTAAGGCCCATGGCCAGGCACGCATCGCGCTGGGCCTGCGGCACGTCCTCGAGCGCCTGCTGGATCACGCGCACCAGGATGGGGATATTGAACATGGTGAGCGCGACGGCGCCGGAGATGATGGAGTACTTCCAGCCCAGCTGCACCGAGAACACCAGAAAGCCGAACATGCCGACGACGATGGACGGCAGCGAGGACAGCGTCTCGATGGCGGTGGAGGCGATGTCGCGGATGGGTCCGTCGGGTGAGTACTCGACCAGGAAGACCGCGCCACCCAAGCTGATGGGCACCGAGATGACTAGGGTGATCAGCAACAGATAGAACGAGTCGAACAGTTGGTAGAGCACGCCGCCCTGGGTTCCGTTGGCGCGCGCGGGCTGCGTGAGAAATCCTGGCTGAAACAGCGTCGAGATGTCCTCGAACAGAATATAGGCCACCATGGAGACAACGACGAGCATGACGATGGCGACGATCGCCGTCAGCACGCCCGTGGCGATGCGATCCTGTTTTTGGACACGCCCGAGTCTCGCCTCGTCGACGTGGATGCGCGTGCTAGCCACGAGCCTTCGCCCCCTTGCGGCCAATGAGATGGATGATCAGGATGAAGATGAGGCTCATGCCCATCAGCAGCAGGCCGAGTGCCCACAGAACATCGTCCTGGGCCGAGCCCTCGGCATAGACCGCCATGGACGTGGTGAGCGTGGTGGTGATGGTGGACGCCGGCGACAGCAGCGACGTCGGCATGGCCTCGATGCCGCCGATAACCATGCGCACGGCGAGCGTCTCGCCAAAGGCGCGGGTCATGCCCAGGATGACCGCAGTCATGAGCGACGGCATGGCGGACTTGAGCACCACGTGCCAGATGGTCTGCCAGCGAGTGTAGCCCAGCGCAAGCGAGCCCTGACGGTAGCTGTCGGGCACGGCGCGCAGGCCATCGACCGAAAGCGTGGTCATCGTCGGCAGGATCATGACGGCCAGCACGATGGCGCCGGGCAAGATGCCCAAGCCCGTACTCACGTGGAAAACGCTCTTCATAAGACCGACGACCACGTGAAAACCGATCAGGCCAAAGACGACCGAGGGAATGCCGGTCAAAAGCTCAATAAGCGGCTGAAAGACCTTGGAACCAAACTTAGGGCTAATCTCGACTGCAAAGATGGCAGAGCCGATGGCGATGGGCAGCGCAATGATCGTGGAGAGTACCATGACCGCAAATGAGGTGACGATCAGGGGCAGGGCGCCGGTATAGGGCAGGCCGTTTTTAGCCGTGTTGGCCAGGTCCCACTTGGTGCCGGTAAAGAACTCGACGACCGAAACGCCGTCCTTGAGAAAAGCCGAGAGGCCCTTTTGGGCGACCATAAAGATGAGCGCGGCAACGACAAGCGTCACGAGCGCTACGCACGCACCCGTGACGCCCAGGCCCACGTTCTCAAGGTCGCGCTTTGGCAGTTGCTTTGCCATTGCAAACCTTTCCGGGGCGATTACTTATTTAGCAGAAACCTTGCCGCTGGCGTCCTTGACGACCTTCATGGCAGAGACGGGGATAAAGCCCTGCTCCTCGACGAGCTTGCCCTGGACGTCGTCGGAAAGCATGAACTCCAGGAAAGCCTTGGTGGCGTCGTCGGCGTCCTTTGCGCAGTACATGTGCTCGGTAGCCCAGATCTTAAAGGAGTCGTCGGTGACGTTTGCACTCTTGGGCTCCACGCCCTCGACCTTGACGGCGTTGAACTTGGAGTCGTCGAAGTGCGAGAAGTCGAGGTAGGAGATGGCGTTGTCGGTGCTGGCCATCTGAGTCTGGACATCGCCGGACTTGTCGAGCTCGGCGTCGCCCTTAAAGTCGACGGCCTCGTCACCAAAGACGGCGGCCTCGAAGGTGGCACGGGTGCCGGAGCCGGCCTTGCGGTTGAGAACGACGATGGTGGCGTCGTCACCGCCGACCTCCTTCCAGTTGGTGATCTGGCCGGAGAAGATGCCCTTGAGCTGCTCAAGGGACAGGTCGTCGACCGTCACGTTCTTGGAGACGACGGGACCCATGCCCACAACGGCGACCTCGTGGTCGACGAGGTTCTTGACCTGGTCGGCCTCGAGCTTGGTCTCGGCGAAGACGTCGGAGTTACCGATGGTAACGGTACCGGCGGCGACAGCGGTCAGGCCCTTGCCCGAACCGTTGCCCGAACCGGAGACGGAGACGTCCGGGTTGGCGTCCATGAACTTCTCGGCAGCGGCCTCGACGAGAGCCTGGAACGAGGAGGCACCGTCATAGGTCACCTCGCCGGAGACGGACTCGGCAGCAGCGGCGCTACCCTTGTCGGCGGCGTCGGATGCGCCTGCGCCACCGCAACCAACGAGACCGAGACCGACGATACTGGCAAGACCACCAGCGAGGCCGAGGAACTGACGACGAGAATAAGCCTGATCGAGCATGATCTTCCTTTCATACATGCGAATCGCGGGCACCCTGCCCGCTTTGCTGTTTGGAAAGATACGGCCCCGACCGGGCAGCGCTCGCGCCAACTGCGGTTTCTTACGGGCATCTGATAGACCCTTACCGCAAACGCGGCTCGGCTTTACAAACGAATAACAAACCCGCCGCCAAACATGACCAGCCTTTTACACTAGAGGAACGTCCCCCAATGACTTCCCCACCGCAACAGAAAAAGCCCGGGCAAAAGCACCGGGCTCGTTATGCAAGTTTGTATCCAAGCAAGATATAGGGGAGCCCTACAGCTCCAGTTCATTCAAGCGCAGGATTGCCACGATGTAAATCTTGAGTGCTTGCTTGAGCTGCTCCTCGTTGGCGCACTCGTTGGGGCCGTGCATCTGGCCGCCCCATGCGGGCAGCTCCAGGCCGGTCTCCTCGGGGCCAAACGAGACGGCGCGGGCAAAGTTGCGCGCGTACGTGCCGCCGCCCATGGCAAAGGGCTCGGCATGCTTGCCCGTAAACTCGTTATAGGTATCGATAAGCGCCTTCACGGCCGGATCGTCGGCAGAGACCGAGAACGGCACCTTGGCACGACCCACGCGATACGTCACACCAAAGCGGCCCACGAGCGGCTCGAGCTGATCGCAGATGGTATCGGCGCTGGTGCTATCGGGGAAGCGCACGTCGATGACCTGCTCGATATGGCCATCCGCCACACGGATGACGCCGGGGTTGCAGGTGAGCGGGCCAAACGCCACGCTCGTCGCGTCGATACCCAGGCCGCGGCCATAGGCGTCCGCATGTACAAAGGCCAAGAACTTGACAAACTCGTGCTCGGCAGGCGTCAGCAGACGCTCGTCACGGGCACCAAACGCGTCCTCGGCCTCGCGCAGATACGCCACGATCAGGCCGACGGCATTGATCGTTCCCTCGGGCATCGAGGCATGACCGCCAATGCCGTGGGCGAAAATCTGCGCATGCCCGTTATCGAGCGTCGTGATCTCCAGGCGGTCGGCGTTCTCAACGGGCGCCGGCAGCTCATCGGCGGCAATCGCAAGCTCGCAGATAGACTGCGACGGAATAGCGTTGCTCGCCTCGGCACCGCTCCAGGACACAATGCGCCCGCCGTCGATCTTGGAGCTCACAAACGTCGCCCCAAGCTGGCCCTTCTCGGCATTACAGACCGGGAACTCGGCATCGGGCGTAAACAGAAAGTCGGGGTTCGCGTGGTTCTCAAGATAATGGTGAACGTCGGACATGCCCACTTCCTCATCGCAGCCCAGCAGCGCGCGGAAGGTATAGCGCGGCACAATGCCGTGCTTGAGCAGGTAGGCGCCGGCGTAGAGCGACAGTACGGCCGGACCCTTGTCGTCGATCACGCCGCGGCCGAGCAGCCAGCCCTCGCGGCGCTTCATCGCAAACGGGTCGGTGTTCCAACCGGGGCCGGCGGGTACCACGTCCACATGGCAGATAGTCGCGAGCTGCTTATCGCCGCGACCGGGAATATCGGCGATTCCCACAAAGCCCTCGTCATCGCTCGTCTGGTAGCCGAGCTTTTGCGCAATGCCGAGCGCGCAATCGAGCGCATCACGGACCGGACGGCCAAACGGCGCACCGGGCTCCGCATCGGCAGCAACGGCCACGGACGGATAGCTCACCAGCTGCTCGATATCGGCGACGACATCCTCCCAGACCTCGTCGACATACTCAGCGACGCTCTGCTCCACCTGATTCATGGACGACCTCCTTAGCAATGAGCGGCGAGCGTGCCCGCCCCTCACATTACGTCATTAGATAGCGAAAAGTTTAGCAAGCTCGGCCACCGAGTGCACCACCGCATCGGCGCCCGCTGCCTCGTGCTCCCCCGGCGCCGCCGCACCCGAATAAATGCCGATGCACGGCACGCTCATCGCGTGCGCGCCTTCCACGTCGTTAAAGCGATCGCCGATCATCACGGCATCGCCCGCCGTCGCGCCGAGCGCCGCCAGGGCATCGCGAACCGAATCGGCCTTGGTCTCGCGCCCCTGCGACGGATTCATGCCGACCACCGCCTCAAACTGAGAAAGTCCGAGCTCACGTACCATATCGATGCACTTTGCCTCCATGCGCGACGTCGCCACGGCCATACGCTTGCCCCGGGCGGCCAACCCATCCAGAAACTCGGGGACCCCGTCGAACACGGGATACTCCTCCGGTCCCAGCTCATCAAAAAAAGCACGGTACTCGTCGGCCACCACAAGCGACTCCTCGCGGGAAAAGCCGTAAAAGTCGTGAAAGCTCTTCCACAGGGGCGGCCCGATCATGCGGCGCAGATCACCCATCTGCGCCTCCGAAAACCCGCGCGCAGCCAGCGTCTTGCACGTCGAGGTCATCACCGCCCGGCCCGTATCTGCCACCGTGCCGTCAAAATCGAACAGCACGACCGGCCGTTTGCCTATCTCCAACGCCTCCATCGGCATTCCTCTTCCCCAGTTGACGATTTCCACACCGACACTTCAAACTGTTGACTATTCAACAATTGAACCTAGTAATGTGGAACGACTCAACTATACTTGTCGCACTTTGCTCTCAGAAGGCGGCGCGCAAGCGCCCCAACGAAAGGTGCAATTATGTCTTTTGCCATCATAACCGACTCCACGTCGGACATCTCCCCCGCCCGCGCCCAAGAGCTCGGCATTTACGTGATTCCGCTGCATGTGATTATCGAGGGCGAGGACCTGCTCGACCAGGTGCAAATTACCGCCCAGGAGTACGTCGCGCGCATGGCCGGCTCCGAGCAGCTGCCGCACACCTCGCAGCCAAGCGCCGGCGAGTTCAAGGCGCTCTTTGATCGCGTGCTCGCCGACGGCCACGACAGCGCCATCTTTATCTCGCTGTGCAGCGAGTGGTCTGCCTGCTACGCCAACGCGTGCCAGGTTGCCGATACCCACGAGCTCGACGTGCGCTGCATCGACTCGCGCACCGGCTCGGCTGCCGAGGGCCTGCTGGTGGAGTACGCGCTGGCCATGCGCGAGGACGGCCGCAGCCTGGACGAGACCGAGGCGCAGATCCGAGCGACGCTGCCCGACGCCCACCTGCTGCTGATTCCCCGCACGCTCGAGAACCTCGTTAAGAACGGCCGCGCGCCCAAACTCGCCGGCCAGCTCACGCAGATGCTCAACATTCGCCTGGCCGTTTCGCCGGAGTGGAAATCGGGCGAGATCAAGGCCATCAAAAAGGGCCGCGGCGCCAAGCGCATCGTTGCCAACACCATGGCCGATTGCCTCGCATTTTTGACCGAGCATCCGGGCTCCAGCGTGCGTGTGCTCACGACCGGCGCCGCCGAGGAGCAGGAGCTCGTCAGCCATGCACTCGCAGGCCAAGATTACGTAGACGCCGGCACCGGCCCCATCGGCTGCACCATCGCCACCCACGTAGGCGTCGACGCCATCGCCATCAGCTACTGCCCCCGCTACCGGCCCATCCACTAGGGGCACCTTTACCACTTGCGGTGGAATAGGGACTGTTTTTGGCTTATCAGCCGCAAATCAATCCCTATTCCACCACAACTTGGAAATCGGCGATCAGCCCAGCGGACCCTGAAACAGCTCCTGATGAGTGCCCATTCTCACCAGCCTAATCATTGGGTTAGTCTTATGGGGAAGATAAAGAACGACCACATCGACCAAGCCATCGGATAGGTGGAAATCGATGTGGCCGTTGTAATTGCCGCCCGGGTTTGAAAGCTCATGGGCGCCATATTCCGCGGGAAGCGAGCCGCGAGCTGCAAGTTCTGCGACTGCTGCCTTAAACTCGGTTTTTAGCTGCGGATGGATGCGCATCGTCCGTTTGTAATCCGCCTTAAACTGAGTCTCGACTTTAATCTCAAACATCGCTAGCCCTCATCGAGGAACGATATAAGCTCATCAGCGTTATTGAATGACGGGCTATCGTCCGGCAAAATCCCCAACTCATGAGCCTCGGCAATCACCATGGCGCGCCTCGTCGCCTCGTTGGGAACTTCGGGCCGACCCACGATCTCAAAAGGAATCTTTCGCTGATTTACCAGCTGCCGAACAGCAAGGTTGAGATACGAATTGAGACTCAGGCCAACTGTATCCAAGAACTCAGTCGCCTGTTCCTTGAGCCCCTCTTCGATGCGAACCGTCGTAGGCTTAACCGTTGCAGTAGACATACGCGACCTCCTCGCTCTCGTCTTTTGCATCAGTATACCCAGTTTAGAAGGCAGACTGATGTTAAATAGCATCAGTCTGCCTTCTCATCACTACAACGACAGGTGCGCTCGCCCTACATCAGCCCGCTCAGGGCGATGTCGACGGCCTCGTTGAGGTCGTCGGTGATGTGCACCAGCTCTGGATCGAGCGGACTGATCATGCCGGCATCCATCACCGGGCCGTTGAGCCAGTCGAACAGGCCCTGCCAGTACTCGGTACCCACCAGCACGAGCGGCATGCGCTTAACCTTGTGCGTCTGCACCAGCGTGAGCACCTCGAACATCTCGTCGAGCGTGCCAAAACCACCGGGAAACACGATGGCGCCCGAGCTGTATTTGACGAACATGGTCTTGCGCACAAAGAAGTAGCGGAAGTCCATGCCGAGGTTCACGTATTTGTTGAGCCCGTGCTCGTGCGGAAGCTCGATACCCAGACCAACCGACTTGCCGTTCACGCTCGCCGCTCCCCTGTTGGCCGCCTCCATGACGCCAGGGCCACCGCCGGTGATAACCGCCACGCCGCGCTGGGCGATTTTGCGGCCGACCGTGCGAGCCGCCTTGTAGAGCGGATCTGTCTTGGGCGTGCGGGCACTGCCGAAGATGGTCACAGCGGGCCCGAGCTCGGCAAGCGCGCCAAAGCCATCGACAAACTCGGCCTGGATGCGCAGCACGCGCCACGGGTCGGCATGCAGCCAGTCGGTCGAATCCTCGGGCGCCAGCAGGTTGGCGTAGGTGTTGTCCTTGGGAATCATGGGGCCGCGCATGACCACGGGGCCGCGTCGGTACGTCTCGTCGTAGGCCGGCTCGCCCTCGACGTTCTCATTCTTAATCATGGGGTACTCCTATCGAAAATAGAAACGGGCGGGGTCGACGCCATGCGTCAAACACCCGCCCGAACATCAACTATTCGGTATGGTACCCACGATGTATCAAGTGCTTGCAAGGCATCAGTCAGCGGTCGCAGCTCTTAGTAATCCACCGCCGCGGGGCTGTTCATCCAGTCGCTCACGAACGCGCCGTAACGGCCCTCGATAATGGCCTGGCGGGCACGCTGCATAAGGTTGAGCAGGTAGTAGATGTTGTGCATCGACAGCAGAATGCCGCCGAGCATCTCCTTCTGCGTGACCATGTGGCGAATGAGCGCGCGGCTGTAGCCGCCCGTGCACACCGGGCAGGTGCAGGTGGGATCGATGGGGCCGTCGTCGTGCGCAAAGCGCGCGTTGCGGAAGTTGAGGCGACCCTCGCTCGAAAACGCCGTGCCCATGCGGCCGGTGCGCGTCGGCAGCACGCAGTCGAACATGTCGATGCCCACACCCACACCGCGCACGAGGGTGGTGGGGTTGCCGACGCCCATCAAGTAGCGCGGCTTGTGCTTGGGCATGTACTCACTCGTGAGCGGCGCCAGCGTCTCGAACATGGTCTCGTGGTCCTCGCCCACCGAATAGCCGCCGATGCCGTAACCAGGGAAGTCACCGCACTCCTCCAGATGGCGCAGCGAGCGCAGGCGCAGGTCCAGGTGCATGCCGCCCTGAACGATGCCAAAGAGCGCCTGGTCGTCGCGGGTATGAGCCTTATAGCAGCGCTCGGCCCACATGCTCGACAGCTCAACGGCGCGCTCAACGTAGGCGCGCGTGGCGGGATAGCCCGGGCACTGGTCGAGCTGCATGCAGATGTCGGAGCCGAGCTTCATGGCGATTTCCATGTTGTCCTCGGGCGTCCAGAACACGTGGCGGCCATCGTAGTCGTTGACGATAAAGCGCACGCCCTCGTCGGTGAGCTTGACGGCGTCGTTGTGGCTGAACACCTGGAAGCCACCCGAATCGGTAAGAATGGGACCGTGCCAGTTCATAAACTTGTGCAGGCCGCCCAGCTCGGCAATGGTGTCCTCGCCGGGACGCATGGACAGGTGATAGGTGTTGGCAAGCACGATCTGGGCGCCGAGCTGTTTGACGGTCTCGGTAGGAATACCCTTGACGTTTGCCTTGGTGCCCACGGGCATAAAGATTGGCGTCTCGATGTCACCGTGCGGGGTGTGCAGTACGCCGGCACGCGCGTGCGTCGTCGGGTCCTCGGCGATCAGGTCGAATTTAAAAAGGTTCTGGTCCATAAACTGGAACTCCTTGGTTGTGGTTCATACGCAAACCATTATACGGGCAACCCGCAAGGAGCACCGACTCGACAGAAACTGACGCAAAGGGGGCAGCAAACGAGCGTGGATTTTCGGACGCCCATCTCATGAGAGTGGATAATCTCCCACTTTTGCCCGAAACACAGACCAAAAATGGGAGATTATCCACTCTCGTTCGGCGGGTACTCATTTAAGTACGTCCCCAATGAGTGGAGCTATTTACCAGCCACGCCAACGCCGATGTTTTGGGAATGTCAGCGAGCGGTCGCCAGAGCGAACAAATTGGCATGAAAAGAGGACGGCATAGACCTTCTGGTCATGCCGCCCTCTTTGAATGACAAGTTGTCGCTCTGGCGACCGCGCAGCGTCGGCCGGTCCGCCGTTCGGTAGAACGGCGGAACCCTTAAGGCCGCTGGCCCATGCCGCCCTCGAGGGTGACAGTCTCGCCGTTCATGTACTTAAAGTCGGGGCCGCAGAGCTGAACGACCACGCGGCCAATCTCCTTCTCGACATCGCCGTAATGGCCTGCCACCGGCATGTGGACGTTGGCCTTGAACGCCTCGGGATAGGCATCCTGGAAGTTCTCGAGCGCAGCGGTCCAAGCAAGCGGGCACACGATGTTGACGTTGATGCCGTCCTTGCCCCACTCGTTGGCGGCAACGCGAGTCAGGCCGCGGATGCCCTCCTTGGCAGCGGCATAGCTGCACTGGCCGTAGTTGCCAAACAGGCCGGCGCCCGAGGCAAAGTTGACAACGGAGCCCTTGGTCTCCTTCAGGTGCGGATAGGCCTTCTGCATGTACAGATAGGTGGCATACAGGCCGGAGTAAATGGCCAGGTTAAACTGATCCATGGTGTGGTCGGCGATGGTCACGCCCGAGGCGCTGGCCTGAGCGTTGTTGACGACGGCGTCGATGCGGCCGAACTCCTCGATGGCCTTGTCGATGACGTTCTGGACGACGGCCTCGTTGTCCTGACCAGCCGAGACATCGGCCTGAACAGGCAGAACCTTGATGCCGTACTCGGCCTCGAGGGACTCCTTGGCAGCCTCGAGCTTGGCAACGTTGCGGCCGGTAATGACGAGGTTTGCGCCCTCTTTGGCAAAAGCGATATCGATGCCGTAGCCGATGGAGCCAGCGGAGCCGTCCTTAAGCGTGGCCTTGCCGCCGCCGGTGACGATTACGGTCTTACCAGTGAAAAGTCCCATACAAAGTCCTTTCGAATCGCGACGGGCACGCCCGCCGACTGCGCGCATCCAACTTCACGCGCCAAAAGCTGAAATGCAACTTTAGCGGGTTCAAGTGAAAAATAAAGGCTGCAGCAGGCGAACGGCACAACGTCATTCGGCGAAGGGGATGTCAAGCACAAACTGAATAAGAAGGCCGAATTTTTGTCAGCCAAACGAGTCATCGAACACGTTTTGAAACTTTGCTGCGGCGCGCGGGATGTCGGCGCGAGACTTTATCATAGGGTGACAAACAACGATGAGGAGCACATGCCTATGACAGACGAGCTGGACCCCCAGACTCAACAGCATATTGATGATTCAGCAGACGTCGCCGCAGATACCGACTCTGCGACCTGCAATGATACCGACGTCGACGACGCCACTCTGGATAACGGCGCTGCGACGGAAATCCCTGCGGCCGAAGATGCCGGCGAGCAAAACGACGATTCGGACGCTCAGGACGCCGCCCCCGAAAAGGACGCCGCCCCGCAAGCAGAAGGCCCCATCGAGGTGTCTTCGGAAGAAGAGCTCGATGCCGTCATGGACTCCATGATGGATGCCGTCAAAGCGATGAAAGACGCCGTGTCCGACGCTGATATCGACGCCGAAGAAGAGGAGGCCGCCGAGGCCGCCTCGACCTTCGTGCCCGGCGAGACCCCCGTTGCCGACCAAGGCAGCACCATGCCCTCGTTCCTGCAGCTCGAGCATCCCACCATTGGTGCCGATGCAGTC
>URMO01000039.1 GCA_900549085.1 uncultured Collinsella sp.
ACGTGCAAGCGTCAAAGAAATTCGCAGGTCAGCGCGCCCACAGCTTCTCCACAAGAATAGAACAATTGACGGCAGGCATCTAGGCGGGCACATGCAAAACGAGGGACGACCCAACCGGATCGCCCCTCGTCTTTTATGCGTCAGTTATGCTCGCAGTGCTTACTTGACCACCAGGTTGACCAGCTTGCCGGGCACGCAGATAGCCTTGACGACCGTCTTGCCCTCAAGCCACTTGGCGACGGCGGCCTCGGCGGCAGCCTGCATCTCCTCATTGGAGGCATCGCGGGCCACGTCGATGCGGCCACGGACCTTGCCGAGTACCTGGACGACGATCTGCACCGTGTCCTCGATGGACTCGGCCAGGTCGAACTCGGGCCAGGCGGCGGTGTAAGCGTTGCCCTCGCAGCCGAGCGCCTCGTGCCACAGCTCGTCGGCCCAGAACGGGCAGATGGGCGCCAGGACGCTCACGATGTCCTTGGCCACGCCGTAGCACAGGGCCTTGTCGCGGTCAGCACCCTCGGTGGCGTTGAGATAGGCGCTCGCCGCGTTGACGAGCTCCATGACGGCAGAGATCGCGGTGTTGAACTGGCCGCGATCGAAGTCCTCGGTGCACTTGGCGATGGTGCGGTGACGCTCGCGGTAGAGCTTCATCGCGGTCTCGTCGAGCGCGGACTTGTTAAAGGCCACGTTGGCGTCGCCGGACTGGACGAGCTGCCACACGATACGCCAGGCGCGCTTGATGAAGCGGTTGGCGCCCTCGACGGCCTTGGGATCCCAGTCGAAGTCCTTCTCGGGCGGGGCGATAAACAGAATCGCCAGACGCATGGTGTCGGCGCCGTAGGGCTCGATAACCGAGCTCGGGGGCACGACGTTGCCCTTGGACTTGGACATGGTGTCGCCGTTCTCGTCCTTGACCATGCCCTGGCACAGCAGGTTGGTGAAGGGCTCGTCAACACTCAGCAGACCCAGGTCGCGCAGCGCCTTGGTAAAGAAGCGGCTGTAGAGCAGGTGCAGAATGGCGTGCTCGATGCCACCGATGTAGTTATCGACGGGCATCCAACGGTCGGCCGCCTCGCGGGAGAAGGGCAGCTCGATGTTGTGCGGGTCGGTGTAGCGCAGGTAATACCAGCTGGAGCAGGTGAAGGTGTCCATGGTATCGGTCTCGCGCTTGGCCGGGCGGCCGCAGACCGGGCAGGTGGTCTCGTAGAAGTCCTTGCACTCGGCGAGGGTCTCGCCGGCGCCCAGGTCCAGGTTCTCGGGCAGCGTCACCGGGAGCTGATCCTCGGGCACGGGCACGATGCCGCAGTGCTCGCAGTGGATGGCCGGGATGGGGTTGCCCCAATAGCGCTGACGGCTGATGAGCCAGTCGCGCAGGCGGAACTCGACCTTGCGACGACCGCAGCCCATGGCCTCGAGGTCGGCCACGATGGCAGCCTCGCCCTCGGAGTGCTTGCCGCCGCGCATACCGGTGTACTTGCCGGACTGTACGAGCGTGCCCTCGGCAGCGTGGGCGCAATCCCAGTCGACGGTCTCGGCATGGAAGGTATCGATGGTCTCACCGCTGGCCTCGACGGCAGCGCGGTCGTCATCGTCCAGGATAATAGGCACGATCGGCAGGTCGTACTTGCGGGCAAACTCAAAGTCGCGCTGGTCGCCACAGGGAACGGCCATGACGGCGCCGGTGCCATAGTCGGCAACGACATAATCGGCAACCCACACGGGGACCTTCTCACCGTTGACGGGGTTCACCACGTAGCGGCCGGTAAAGGCACCGTGCTTCTCGAGGGTGCCCTGGGCACGCTCGACGGCAGAGATATGCTTGGAGTCCTCGACGATCTTGGTGACGGCCTCCTCGTACTCCGTGCCCTCGACGAGCTCGTGCAGACGAGCGTACTCGGGGGCCAGAACAAAGAAGGACACGCCAAACAGGGTGTCAGCACGCGTGGTGAAGACGGTGATCTTGCCCTCGTCGCCCTCGATGGGCTCGCCATCCTGGTCGCACAGGGTAAAGTCGACCTCGGCGCCCTCTGAGCGGCCGATCCAGTTGGCCTGCATCTGCTTGACGCGCTCGGGCCAGCCGGGGAGCTTCTCCAGGTCGTCGAGCAGCTCCTGGGAGTACTCGGTGATCTTGAAGTACCACTGCTCAAGGTCGCGCTTCTCGGGCTCGGTGCCGCAGCGCCAGCACTTGCCCTCGGTGACCTGCTCGTTGGCCAGAACGGTCTTGCAGTTAGGGCACCAGTTGACCGGGTTCTTCTTGCGGTAGACCAGGCCCTTTTCCCACAGTTTCTCAAAGATCCACTGGCCCCAGCGGTAGTAGTCGGGGCTGCAGGTCTTGACCATGCGATCCAGATCGTAGGAGAAGCCCATACGCTTCATCGTGGCGAGCGCCTGGTCCATATTCTTATACGTCCAGGCGGCAGCCTGCGTGTTGTGCTTGATGGCAGCGTTCTCGGCAGGCAGGCCAAAGGCGTCAAAGCCAATGGGGTGCAGCACGTCAAAGCCGCGCATGCGGGCCTGACGGGCCATGGCGTCGCCGATGGTATAGTTGCGCGCGTGGCCCATGTGCAGGTCGCCCGACGGATACGGGAACATCTCGAGCACATACTTCTTGGGCTTACTGTCGTCGGTGTCGACGGCAAAGAGGTTGGAGTCCTCCCAGGCCTTCATCCACTTGGACTCAATGGCCTGCGCGTCGTAAGCAGGGAGCTCGTGCTGATGATCCGTGCCATCGCACATATCAGCTCCTTTAATCTTAGCTGGGGTCGGGCGGCTTGGCTTTATTCGCTACTGCGGACAGTCCTGCGCAAGACGAAGAGCACATTAAGTGCTCTTCTTTGCGTGCGGAACTTGTAGCGAACAAAGCCAAGCCGCCCGACCCTAAGGTTAACTTGACTGATGATAGCAAATACGACAAGCGAGATGCCTGCGACTTGCAGGCATCTCGCTTTATCTAAATAACGTGGTTGTGAATCAACCGCTATTTGTTACTCGTCCTAGCATGGACGGGTTTTCCAGGTGCCGCAGATTGCCGTGAAAGAGGAGCGCCGCGTACTTAGGTACGCAAGCGACGGCTTGAACGGCAAGGTGCGGTGCCTGGGAAAGCCGCTTATCGATAAGATACGGACTGCTGAGAGTCCTTGACGACTACGTCGTGGGCGCCGCCTTCGACGATCGAGGTCGAGCTCACCAGGGTCAGGCGTGCCTTTTCCTGGAGCTCGGGGATCGAGAGGGCACCGCAGTTGCACATCGTGGACTTGACCTTGTAAAGCGTGCCGCCCACGCCGTCCTTGAGGGAGCCGGCGTAGGGAACGTAGGAGTCGACGCCCTCGACGAAGCTGAGCTTCGCGGCGCCGCCCAGGTCGTAGCGCTGCCAGTTGCGGGCACGCGCGGAACCCTCGCCCCAGTACTCCTTCATGTACTGACCGTTCACGTTGACGCGCTCAGTCGGGCTCTCATCAAAGCGGGCGAAGTAGCGGCCCAGCATCATAAAGTCGGCACCCATGGCAAGGGCGAGCGTCATGTGGTAGTCGTAGACGATGCCGCCGTCGGAGCACACGGGCACGTAGACGCCGGTCTCCTCGTAGTACTCGTCGCGAGCGCGACAGACGTCGATCAGCGCGGTGGCCTGGCCACGACCGATACCCTTGGTCTCACGGGTGATGCAGATGGAACCGCCGCCGATACCGACCTTGATGAAGTCAGCGCCGCAGTCTGCCAGGAAGCGGAAGCCCTCGGCGTCGACGACGTTACCGGCACCGACCTTGACGTCCTCACCGTAGTTGGCGCGAATCCACTCGATGGTGCGCTTCTGCCACTCGCTGAAGCCCTCGGAGGAGTCGATGCACAGGACATCGGCGCCGGCCTCGATGAGCAGCGGCACGCGCTCGGCATAGTCGCGGGTGTTGATACCGGCGCCGACCATGTAGCGCTTGTCGCCGTCGAGCAGCTCGTTGGGGTTGGTCTTGTGGCTGTCGTAGTCCTTGCGGAAGACGATGCCCATGAGGTGATCGTTGTCGTCGACGATGGGCAGGGCGTTGAGCTTGTTGTCCCAGATGACGTCGTTGGCAACCTTGAGGCTGATGTTCTTGTCGCCCACGATGAGCTGCTCACGCGGGGTCATGAACTCGGAGACCTTCGTCTGGTGGTCATCGCGACTGGGGCGATAGTCACGGCTGGTGACGATGCCCAGGAGCTTACCCTTGGGAGTGCCGTCGTCGGTAACCGGCATGGTGGAGTGACCGGTCTTCTCCTTGAGCTCGATAACCTGCTCCATGGTCATGTCGGGGGTCAGCGTGGAATCGGACTGAACGAAGCCGGCCTTGTGATCCTTGACGGCCTTGACCATAGCGGCCTCGGACTCGGCGCTCTGGGAACCGTAAATGAAAGACAGGCCACCCTCGGTAGCGAGCGCGACACCCATGTCGACGCCCGAGACGGACTGCATGATGGCGGAAACCATGGGGATGTTCAGGGTGATTGCCGGCTTCTCACCGCGCTTAAAGCGGGTTAGCGGCGTCTTAAGAGAGACGTTGTTGGGGATGCACTGCGAGGACGAGTAGCCAGGGACCAGCAGATACTCCGAAAACGTGTGGGACTCACCGGGAAAGAACGTAGCCATGTTTCTCCTTTTTCCATGCGACCGGTCGGCTGCAGGCCTCGTAGGACCCAGCCCAACCTTGGGCGCCCAATACTGGGGAAGTATCTTAACGCACTTTGACTGCTACAATGCATGATTTAAGAAGAGCACACGAGGGTTTGACGCTGGCATTGCGTTTGCCCAGCAAACACTTTAGCGGGGAGACGTGGAGCGTATGAAGTACAAGACGACGGCAAAGCTGGTCATTCAAGCGTGCGACAAGGATCTGCCGGGCGTCTTCGGCCACGGCTGCGTCTTGCTGCTGCAAGGTATCGCCCGCGAGCACTCACTCAACCGTGCCGCCAAAAGCATGGGCATGGCATATTCCAAGGCCTGGCGCATCGTAAACGAGGCCGAAGGCCAACTGGGCTGCAAGCTCATCGAGCGCGACGGCGCCCGCGGATCCACGCTCACCCCCGCCGGCGAGCGAGCCATAGCGGCCTACGAGGAGCTGCAGGCCGACATCAACAACGTCATCGCCACCAAAGCCAACGACCTCATCGCCAGCATCAAATAGTAGCTAATTTGGGACGGGGCTTTTTTAGCTGCACAACCCCTTCTCATAAGTTGCGGTGAAATAGGGACTGTTTATGCCGATAAAGCCGTAAATCAATCCCTATTTCACCGCAACTTATGGAGTTGAGGATGAATTAGCTAGTTGCGGAGGGCGTTGTCTAGGGTAGACGCTACAACCAGGGGGTTGTCGGTGCCGGCGAAGAGGCGGATGGTGCTCCCCTGCTTGCCGCGTGGGGCCGAAAGACGCGTCGTTGCGCCGCCGGACGGCGATGTACGAAACTCCCCCGGCAAAGCATCGAACAGCTCTCCCGCGCTACGCTCGATAAGGTCGAATTCAACTGCCGGGCCAAAACCATGCTCGAGGATTCCCGTTGCAACAGCATGGTCGGGATGCGAGCAGAGTCCGGGATAGCGCACGTTGCGCACCATCTCGTTAGCCGCCAGATACTCGGCCAGCGCACGGGCGCGGTCGAAATGTGCCTGCATGCGGGCGTCGAGCGAGGAAAGCCCGCGCTCCAGCACGTCGGCCTCCTCGGTAGAAAGGTCGAGCGCCAAAGCACCACAGCCCGCAAACAACGCATGTGCGCACTCGGCAGCAGCATCCACACGATGGCGCTTGAGCTGCGAGCGCGCAACCGAAGCTGCGACGAGCTTGCGCGGAGCCCTACCGGCGCAAACACGGTCGAGTGCCTCAAGCGACAGAACGGCACCCAAACGCAGCGGATCGCACCCAAAGACACCAGCCACCGTGTTATCCACCACGAGCAGCGCGCGGGCATCGCGAGCCGCGCGACCCAGAGCGCGAAGATCGGGCACACGCAGACCAAACCCGCCGATAGAGTTGACGAACCACCACAGATGCGGCCCCTCGGCATCAAACGAAGCATCAAATTTCTCGGACGCGGCGGCAAACGCCTCGACGGACGGCGAACCCACCAGCGCGACATCACAGCAATCAAGGCCGTGCGCAAACGCATCGGTAAAGTCATCCGCGAAGGAAACCAGGCGGTCACCAGGACGCACGATCCCCAGCTGCGACAGCGCTGCCGGCACATGCGGGGCCGCAAGCAACCGCGCCTCACGCGCGCCGGCCCTCAAAGCCCAAGTCTCTTCTAGCTGCTGCACATCCACACGGCACCGTCCCTTCAAAACAAACACCCACGATGCGGGTGTTCCCCGCATCGTGGGCAACGGCTGCAGTATAGCGCCGATATGCGACGAATCGCCTAGATCTTGAGCGTGTGATAGGTCACGCTCGCATCCGGGGCGTCAACGGTCACGCCATAGGCCTCAGGATAGATGCGCGTCGAGAACACGAGCGCGCCATCATTCACAAACACCTCGACCGACGAGACATCGCCAACAATGCGCACGTTACGAACCTCGTCGACGGGCTCCCAGCGCACGGTACGACCGCAGCCGGCAGAAGCGCGACCTTCATCGGTAAATCGCATCTCAAAGCGCGCGGGCAGCTCGCGCTCGGCGGGCACAAACGCCAGCTTCAGCTCGCCATCAACGGTCGCGATAAATGCGCCGTCGATACCGCTAGAAATAACGTCAAAGCAGGTATCGCCGGCAACCTCCAACGAGCCCTCCCCCACACGCACCGAGGCATAATGACGCTCAATCTCGCGCGCCGGATGCTGCAGTACCACACCGCCGTCACCGACCGCAAGTTCGCGCGGCACCGTCATGCAGTGCTGCCAGCCACACGCCACGGTGGGTGCGTTGCCATAGGTCGGCTCATCGGGCATGCCCATCCAGCCGACCAGAATGTGGCGACCGTCCTCGGCCGTGAACTCCTGCGGAGCATAGAAGTCAAAACCGGCGTCCCATAGGCGGAACTCGCCCAGCTCATAAGCGTCATTGCCACCGGTAATGTCGCCCGTTACAGGCATGTAGCCAGCAGCGTATACGTTGCCGCGGTCCCAACGACCGCCCTCGAGCCCCTGGGGAGAGAAGGACAGCCACTTCGCCGGTACACCGCCATCCGCCTTAAGCTCAAGATACCCCGGGCACTCCCACATAAAGCCGAAACGCTTGGGCGTAGACACACGGCTCTCGAGCTCCCAGTTCAGCATATCCGCCGAACCGTACACCAAGATCTCACCCACATCGCGCCCGGCACCCTCGCCGTGCATGGCGCAAAATCGACTATCGACATGCGGACCATCCACGCGACGACGCGCGCCCAGCACCATATGGTAACGCCCATCGTCATCGCGCCACACCTTGGGATCGCGCACGTGGCAGGTCAAATCCTCGGGATAATCATCGGACGCCAGCACCACACGCTTTTGGCTGAACTCCCGACCGGCAAGGCCATCAACGCTCTCGACATAAACGGTATCGGCACGACGGCCGGTATTGACGTAGTCGTACGTACCGTCCGCATCGGAAAGCTTAACGTTGCCTGTGTACAGCACGCGAATGCGGCCGTCTTCGGCAAGCGCGGAGCCCGAATACACGCCGTGACAATCGAACGGCTCGTCGGGCAGCAGCGGGGCGCCAACGTAGTCCCACGTCATAAGGTCGCGGCTCGTCGCATGGCCCCACATCTTGACGCCGCCGTTCACATCAAACGGGGCATACTGGAAGTACGCGTGAAATACGCCATCTGCCTGGCAAAGACCGTTGGGGTCGTTGAGCCAACCCGCCGGCGGCATAATATGAAAGCGCTGGCCATACGCGCCATGACCGCACTCAGAGGCGGCGGCGTCAACAGCGGCGACCAGCTTTGCAAGATCGCGACCAAGGGCATTAGACATATCAAAGTCCTAACGGATCGAAAGTTACAAGGCGCCACAGATCGGCGCCAGATGCGGGGAATGCCCGCGAGCATACAACCCGCGGGCATCCCCTCAATCAAAAGCTCTTAGGCCTGCTCGGAAGCCTTGGGCTCGTCCTTGTACAGGACAAATGAGACGGCAAAGGAAACAAGCGCGGCGACCGCAAACATGATCGCGTACTGCACGGGCTGGGCCAGGCACAGCAGGATACCGAAGATACCGGTAACGCCCGTACCGGAGGCAGCCAGCGAAGTGAGCGCGCAGACCAGGGCGCCGCAGCCACCGCCGATGCAACCGGCGATGAAGGGCTTAAAGAAACGCAGGTTCACACCAAAGATAGCAGGCTCGGTAATGCCCATGAAGGCGGACAGGGCCGAAGGAAGCGCCAGACCCTTGATCTTGGCATCGCGGGTCTTAAAGGCAACGGCGAGCGCGGCGCCACCCTGGGCGATGTTGGCGGCACTGGCGATGGGCAGCCAATAGGTCACGCCGCACTGGGCGAGCTGGCCCAGGTCGATGGCGGTGTACATCTGGTGGATACCGGTAACGACCGTGGGGGCATAGAACAGGCCGACGATAAAGGAACCGATGCCGAAGGGCAGGGTCAGCAGGGCCTGGATCAGACCGAGGATGGCGTTCTCGGCCCACACGAAGATGGGGCCGACGGCAACGAGCGTCACGAGCACGGTCACGAACACCGAGACGAGCGGGGTCACAAAGAGGTCGAACATCTCGGGAACGATCTTGTGCAGGCGCTTCTCGAGGAAGGCCAGAATGGCGCAGGCGATAACGATGGGGATCACGTGGCCCTGATAGCCGACCCACTCAAAGCTGTACACGCCGGGGATGACGGTGACCATGGTCTGAACGCCCTCGGAGGCAACCGTGTAGGCGCTCTGCAGCGAGGAGTTGATGAACGCACCGCCGACGACGGCACCCAGGTACGGGTTGGCGCCAAAGGCCTTGGCGGCGGAGTAGCCGATCAGGATCTGCAGAATGCCAAAGGACGTTCCCGAGACCAGGTCGGCGATCTTATAGATAAAGTTATTGGTGTCGAGCGCGATAAAGCCGTTGGAGGCCATAAAGTTGAGGGCGCTCATAATGCCCAGCAGCAGGCCCGAAGCCACGATGGCAGGGATGATGGGGACAAAGACGTCGCCGAGCACCTTAATGGCACGCATAAAGATGTTCTGCTGCTGCGCCGCGGCCTCCTTGACCTCGGCCTTGGTGGCAGCCTCGACGCCGCTGAGCGCAATGAACTCGTCGTAGACCTTATTGACGGTGCCAGTGCCAAAGATAATCTGGAGCTGGCCCTGGGCCTCAAAGACGCCCTTAGCGCCGTCGATATTCTCGAGGGCCTCCTTGTCAACCTTGGCGTTATCGGCAATCACCAGGCGCAAACGCGTGGCGCAATGCGCGGCAGAGACGACGTTGTCGGCGCCACCGATGTTGTCGAGCACCTCTTGGGCTGATTTGCGGTAGTCCATGACTTCCCTTTCCTCCAACGGGCGCATTTGCACCCGGCCATCTTTGACACTTACACTGTAATCGTTTTCAGTTTCATATGTCTGTAATCGTTTTCATAGTACGGTGAACGGTAGGAAAAAGCCGGCGAATGGTAGTTTTACGGCAAAAACAGACGGGTCAGGGACAGGCAGGCGTGCCCAAAGCCTAGACATTCATAAGCTGATGGCCGAGCTTGAGCGTCTTGAGGCCGCTCTCCCCCTCCACGCCATCGAGCGTGTTGAGCAACATATTGGTCGCCTCGACGCCACTGGTCAGGTAGCCATAGTGCACGGTGGGAATGCCGCCCGTCAGCGCGCGCAAAAACGCGTTGTCGCCAAAACCGCTTACGCGGTGCATGCCCTCGCCCACGCCGCGAACCTCATCGATAGCACGCAACGCGCCCGCCGCCATGGTGTCGGTCGCGCAGGCGATAAACGAAACATCGGGAGCGACGGAAAGCAGTTCACGCGCCGCGCCATAGCCCGAGTCAAGCGTAAAAGACCCCTGGCGAATCAGGCTCGGATCAAGCGCCACGCCCGCGGCGCGCAGGCCGGCCTCAAAACCGCGACGGCGGTCATAACCAGCAGCGCGGTCCGCTTCGGTAACTCCAATGTAGGCAATCTTGCCGTCCACGCGACCCGCAAGTGCTTGGCCCAGCTCAAAGGCAGCCTCGAAATCATCGTGATAGACGCACGCCGCGCCCTCAACATTCTGACCGATCAGCACGATGGGCACGCGGCACGATTCAATCGCCCGACGGTGCTCGTCGGTAATCATAGTTGCCACCAGCACAATGCCATCGACCGGGTGGTTTTGGAATAAATCGAGGTATTCGAGCTCGCGATCCGGGGCGTTATCGGTATTGGCAAGCAGCATCTGGTAGCCACGGTGACCGAGCACCTGGCCAATGCCGGCGGTAATGCGGCTCACGGATTCCGAGTTGATCTTAGGCACGATGACGCCGATGAGCTTGGTGGAGCCGGTGCGTAGCGCGCGAGCCTGGCTGGACCGCACGTATCCGGTCAGCTCAATCGCCTGTTTAATGCGCTCGGCCTTAACCGCCGAGATATACCCACCGTTGAGGTAGCGCGAGACGGCGGCGCTCGAAACGCCGGCCAGCTCGGCCACATCTTTCATCTTTACCACGAGTACCCCTGTCATTGAAATCGCTTTCACCATGATACCCAACCCTCGCCCGAAAAATATTCGACTGGAAAGGTCTCAGCGGATCATTTCAACCGCCCAGGTCGAGCAAACGCCAGCGATCCACCGCCGCGTGCATGTTTATGTCAAACGTAATGCGCACGGTACCTTCGTCCATCACCCACGGCTCACGCTCATAGTTCACGATGGTCCACGGGCGCATCATGTTGCAGATGCACTCGATGTAGAACTCGCGACGGAGCGGATAGGGAAAAGCCCAATTCCGGTCAATCCCTTACCGGCAACCACAGCGAATTAAGACTGAGCAACAACACGTCAGTAAAGTTACATACGAGCAGAAAATCGCACGCAATTTCGCCTTTTCTTTATTGAGATGTAAATTTTGACAGGCCGAATCTTACATCCATACAAATGATGAAAAGAGGCGGCAATTCAAAAGAAAAGCCGCCCCCGCAGGACGCAGGCCCGTAGGTTGACTGCGTCAATACCGCTAGATTCGGCCTAGTATCCTATCGGGTCCCAAAAGGTCAATCCAGTTAAAGACGGCAGGCAGCCCGAAACAACATCTTTCATGAATCTCCAGTCCCATCAAGCCCGATCGAACTTGACCGTCAAACCAGATACGGCCCAATCACATCAAATATCTCGCCAACCTTAGTTGAAGGGTTTTGCGCAGATGGCTTAATGTTACCCAGTTCCCTATGGTACGCGACGAAGCGCCCAGCACGCTGCAATGCTTCGCCTCGCCTATCATCCACTGCCCCAAACATCCCGTCAAGGTTCTTGCGGTACTCGATGCCCAAATTCTTCGACATCTCCTGCGCGAGGGCATGCTGGCAGTCGGACGCGGACATATGCGCGGTCGTGTAGCGAAAGTGCAAAAGCGGCCACAGCTCGAAACAGGGGTTGGACCACAACGCGTGGAAGGTCCTCGAACCATCAGAGAGCTCGTTGCGCTTACGTTCCATCGCGTCGAAGTCGGACGCAGGGAAGTCATCCTTGTCATACACGAGCCACACGTGGTCGAACGTCTCGGGCGCATAGAGGCAGTGTTCGACGGCGAAGTCGAGCAGGTCGAGCGTATGTTTGCCAGTCCCCTTAACGACTACGGCAACCTTCCGCTCGTTTGCTGCGCCCAACGCGGCGCGCACGCCCTCGAAGTAGCGAGGCTCAGTCTCCTTGCCCTCGGTCACCACGAGATGGCGCGTCATCTGTACCATGCGAGAGCGTCCCTCGCGCTTGCCGCTGCGCCAGTCCCTCGACTTTTTCGCGGCCATACTAATCCCACTCCTCAATGCGCGTGAGATACGGGTCAGCACCATAGCGGCCAGACAGGTACTGCTTGTCGAATGCCGCGTTCTTGCTGACCAAGTTACCATTTGCCTCGTGGATGTCGGCGAGCGACCATAGCTGGCTCGCCTCCCCCTCGCCGCGTGCGGCAAACCATATCTCGTCGCGGCGAAAAACATCGTTTCGCATAGTGGACACGTCCTGAGACGAGAAGATAAGCTGCGCGCCGCTCTTGTTGACTTCGGGATCTTTGAACAGCAGAATCACGTAGCGCAGGAGCTTCGGATGCAACTTGGCGTCGAGCTCGTCGACAACGACGGTACCGCCGCGTTCGAGCGCCGCCAGCAGAAACGACGCCAACCCCATGAGCTTCTGAGTACCGGCCGACTCCTCGGACAGGCGCAGCTCATAGCCCTTGCCGTCCACCTCATGCTTTACGAAGACGCGCTGGCCGCGCCATTCCGGAGCTTTCTCAACCCTAAAGCCATCGATACGTACGTCAACGGCACGCAGAAAACGCGTGATCTCGAGTGAGTCATCCTCGTCGAGCAACTGTTCGAGCATCTGCTCCAGATAGGAGCTGTTGTAGTTCAGGAACACCCCATCAAGAAACCAACTGGCGGCCTCTTTGATCACCGGCGCGTCAAAGTTGATGCAGAGAAACGACAGGTATGGCAGGCTCGGGTTGAATCTCGCAGCCGTCACGAGCTTACGCAACGTGGGACCAAGCTCAACCCCTGTCCCCTCGCGCTCGAACAGCATCGCCGTGCGTGACGCCCCCAATTTACGCCGCCACAATCCTTCGGACACGATCTCGTCCGTATGCACGGACAGGGCATAGCGGTACTCATGCTCACCCGCGCGATAGTAGAGCTCGAACTCGGTGGGCTTAGCAGCCGACACGTCATCGAACTCGAACGCAGAGCAACGGGGTATCGAAGATCGGTTACCTTCTGGCGCATCAGTGCTGGCAGACAACAATCTGATCGGCCTTGCCACCGCCGAACGAATATAGTCAAGAGCCTCGAGCAGGTTAGACTTGCCGCCAGCGTTAGGCCCGTAAACCGCAGCTACCGGAAGGAAACTCTGCCCGTCAGGACACTCTATGAGGGAGCGCTCGAACTCCCTCATCGATGTTGCCTGCATGGAAAGCACAGTTTCGTCGCGATAGGATCTATAGTTCCTGAAGGTAAACTGGCAAAGCATCGTCCTCAAAATTTCTTTCATTGTTTTGAAAAGATATTTCAGAGTTTTTATTTGATTATAGACCTTAAATAGCATCAATCAAGTGTTTGCAGTATGTGGAGCAAAGGGTACAAGGCCAAAACTCGGAAGTATGCGGCAAATCCCTAGCATGCCGAGCACTCCGGAATGCCGCAATGCTTCTGCCTGCGGATCCTTTATGCGGAAAAGCCGTTGTGCTCGGGGGTTCCAGAATTTGCCGCATACTTCCGGCAGGCGTTTGCGGCTGCGGACACGCTAATCCATGCCCGCAGCCGCAATGGCGTCAAGCCCCTATCCTCTCGGCGGGAAGGGATCGTGCCCATGGGAATCCTTTGCGCGGATTCTGCCATCGGGACGATGGGTGATTAGCTCAGAGTGCTGATTAGAACTAATTTGACGACCGCGCTTTATAGCTTCGCCCTGGGTCGTCGTAACAAAGGAAGCGCGACGCGCTCCCTCGCCCTTAACCTGCCATTTGCCATCCGCCCGCTTCGTAACGTGCTGGTTTCTACCTTTCATACTCACCTCACCTTCACGACCGATTGCTTAACGCGCTCACAGCATGAGGCTTGCAGCAAGTTCACTCGTGCCGCTTTGCTTAAAGCATAACTACTGGCGCGGACATAAATCGGACCTGGAAGGTACGGTGTGGGATCTCGAAGAAGCGCAAAACAGCCGCAAGCTGAAGCTACCGTATCGCGCATGGTCAAATAAGTGCGGAACATAACGCCAGGACAAATACGCCTCATCCACTTCAGCTCCCCCCTCCCCGACTCAACCTGTTGATGCCCACTTAAAAATAGTCCGAATGGTCATCGAGAATTAAGCACGGTGAGCATTAAGAATTGAGTAGTTTAACCAGAAGAGCCGCGCCCCAGAAGCCCCCCCCCGGGGGGCGATGCGCTTTATGCTAAAAGGCCGACGCTCTCGGAGGTTCCAGAGGCCGCCGCACATTATCGACAGGTGAACTCGGAAGTGCGGTAAAAAATGGGACCTGTCGACTAGGCCCCGGGTTTGGACTCTTGCGGCCTGCGATTTTGTTGGCAAAAATCGGAGTGTGCGCGGCAAGTTTCGATTTTCCCCGCACTTCCGAAATTCGCGATAAAAGCCCACTGCCCAGAAGCGAATACGGACAAATGCCCTTCGGTAAACAGCCCTTTAAACGCGAAAACCGCCTTTCGGCGGTTACCACGGACCAAGCCGGACATACCGTCGCAAGGCCTAATCACAAGGCTTACTTTAAGGGAAAGCTCGGGGTCCATCAATCCTATGCCGCTAATCCTCCAAATCAACCTTTGGACTCATTCTTTGGGTAGCAGGCAGATTTTAGCCATTAATGGGAACCATGTTGATATCAAGACAATAAAAGGAGCGCTGCAGCAAATCGAATAGACAGGAGAGACATGCAAGCAATCAAAAAACTAAAGACCACCGATGATTTAGGTGAACACGGAGGCGGCATATGGAAGAAATGGCCCTGGAAGGACTCCGATCATTTTGAATTAATGTCCGATCTCATCCTTAAGGTTAACTACAGCATTCATGACTTCAATTCCACTATCAATGGGGGCTTCTCGCCCAATCCAAAAGACACTGTGTATCTTGTGGCGCTTGCTACTTGGATCAAGGATGCGTACTGGCAAATAAAAAGGAACTGCCTGCGAAAAGAGATCGAAAACGATTTTAAGTTCTCTAAACAAAGTGAGCTCGACGACGCGAGCAAGTATCTCCAAGTTGTTCGTTCGGTAGTTATAGCCCACCCCCTCAATTCAACTAGACATCAGGATTATGGTTTTGGACCAGAAGGACGAATTTGCATTGATATAAGAGGGAAGAGCATACTCGATTCATTTCCCAAAGCACTTATTTATCGCATCACGCCAAAAGGTTTTTCAAGAGTCAACTGCGTGAACGACAATGATATTGCATTGATGACATATACCAATGTCTGTAGTGCAGAGGGTCAGAAAGGCAAACTGCACTTTGAAAGATGCTGCCTCGACATGCGAGACATACGCAATTCCGCCGAGCTTTACATTGACGCTTTATACGAACTGGACCGCCACCTTGGTCGCATCAGGAGGAAGGATTTTATTAAATAGCCCCAGTTCATTAGCTTAAAATCCGATCGTTCGACCACTTCATCCGAGAAGAAACAACCATCACGGACAAAGACGCGCATGATACGACCCGTACCAACAATGAGCGAAGTCGACATGCGGCAGCGCACCGGGACCGGACGTTAGCAAAAAAGGCACCGGTGCCCATGTTGACATCGGGACCCATGCGCAATGCCGCGCAACCGTTTCGCAATATTCAACAGTGCCCAATTTAACAAACGCCGTATCCCACCAATACGCTAGTGCCCAAGGCGTTCTAGCCAAAAAGCAGCCTGGGCACACTCCATGAGACTATAGTAAGGGCCGCAACCGGACCTCGCGTCAGAAGCAGACACGTTCCATCCCGCCGGCAATCACCCCTCCCCGTCCATGACTGTCCAACTCACAGACTCGATACTTGGGAGGGACGTTAAGCAAGAGGGGCAGGCAACCTGATAGTTCCCGTTATTTGTCCTGCGCTGCATAGAAGCGGAGACATATACCGCTTTGCGGGCGCGAGTGACGCCGACGTACAGCAGGCCCATTTCCTCAATAAGCCCGTCTGGCATATTCATCGCATCAACGATCCGGCATCCATACGCAGAATGCGAGCATAATCCAGCTCTTTCGCACCGAGAGCAAATCACTCCAGGCCAATCGAAACGCGTAACGCCCGGAATGAAAACAGTGTCCCACTCGAGCCCCTTAGCGGAGTGAATGGTCATGATCGAGATGCCTGCATCAAGGTAATCGGAGAAACGCCGCAGGGAGCCCTCGGAAAAGATGCTAACGATATAGTCGAAGCGCTCAGACGGATCCATCGCGACGCAGTCAGTTTTAAGGTGTTTCCGCAGCGCTCCAATTAGCATGGCATAGGACCGCCCATACTCGAATCTCCTGGAGCCAGTCAGCAGTTCATCAGAGACGGAGTCAATTATTTTGTCCGCAGCAGACCGGCTGACGCCCTTTTCTCCAGACGCTGCATCGGTAATCCTGGATAAAGTAAACGCATTGAATTCAATGAACTCTGGGTCTGTATCAGAGAAAAGCCCGTTGAAGTATGGCATCTCCTCTTTAGTCAGCTCGTCAGTGATGAGATTGGCCAGGGCACCGCGCTTACGAACAAGAATCGCAATCCTACCGCTACCTCCTTGAGCGAGAGTGGCGACCTTCGAAACGATGGCAGTCGCTTCATCTTGCTGCGCAGCGCCAACAAATATGGGAAGTCGGGGCGTACCGCCGGCAATGACACCCTTCATGTTGGAGCGAATCGCAGCACCGAGCTCCCCGACAATAGATCCCCCAGAAAACCTATGATTATGTTCGAGCTCCAGCTGCGATAGACACAGGTCGGTAGTGGCCCTTGTCTTTAAGCCTTCTATTGCACCAATAAAACCATAGACACGCTGAATAGGATCGCCGAACATGCATATTCCTGATTCATCGGAAAGCAGGCCTTTTAAAAAGATGTAGCACAGGGCATTCGTGTCCTGCGCTTCGTCGACGAGTACGACAGGATACGCCGTCGACAGATAGGATCTCAACTTTGAGAAATCGGCAAGCAATTCAATTGCAAGGGAGATCATTCCAGAGTACGGCAAGAGACCGTTCGACGCGAACCTATCCTTAATTATCCTATTAAAAGGGCGTATGCCGTGTCTCAGGTCTTCGTCTTGACCATTTCTCATGGAGCGGAGGAAGCTGCTGAAAACATTCTTTTCATCCCAGAAAAGCTTACCGCCTCGCGAAACCAGCTCGTCAACGGCGTGGCTATCATCGACCATAGAAAGCTCGTCAACGCTTACTGGGAGCAAGAGCGATCTCCAGTATCTGCGCAGCAGGGCCCAAGCAAAGCCGTGGAAGTTAGTCGCCATGACACTGTCCTCAAAACGCTTGGCCACGGAACCCGGAAGCGTCGACATAGTGGCGCCCAAATCCGCTCGCATTCTCCGCGCAGCGGCGACACTAAAGGTCAGGGCCAAAATCTTTTTTGGCGGCCGGACTTCGCCGGATGCCAGCAGCCAGCAAGCCCGCCCAGTCATCACCGTGGTCTTCCCGTAGCCTGCCGGCGCCTCCACGAACACCCTCTTCGATGGTGAAAAAATCGCAGAGCGCTGCGACGCATCTACACCACAGCGCGCCTCAATCGCGGCCCCAACGCTATCCAGCAAGTCAGTCTGGCTCATCAGCATTCAAGCCCCACGGCCTTGCGAATAATACTTTTGTAACAGTCGGGAACGCCTTCGGCACCAAGAGCCTCCGCGAGGGCGACGCCAGACGCGACGCCCTTGTTCGATGAAAGCCATGCGTACATAAGCGCACGCGATTCAGGCTTGTCGGCGAACTGCCCGTCAAACTCCGGCCCCCGAAAATCGTACTCAGCGCCCGGCAAGCTAACGCCGTAGACAGTTCGGGCGTTTTTCAGAGCTCTGCAATTCCCCTTGATGCTAGTTGCCCTCTGAAAAGGGTCAATTGACTCAAGAAGCGCAATAAACGCACCCTGGTTATCGCTAGCGAAGAACGCGTCAACAACCTCAGCTTCAAAATCCCGTCCGGTTGTCGTTATATGGTCTCCAGAAGTTTCTTGCAGCTCATCATCCCTATCGACAATGGAATAATTTGGAATCTCGAACTTGCCCAGAAGTTCACAGAGTGGCTCAACGTTCTTTTTCCCGCCAGCCCTGATTGGCACAACTCCATAATCATCCAGATCCATCCCAAGGTTGCGGGCGAACACCGGAATGGCACCGGACTCCGTCTGCCCCTCAAAAGCCAAAACAGACCGAGCGAAAAAAGCCTCACGCACTGACTCAAAATTCAACATAAGATGCTTTTCAAACTTGTCGGACAGGTCAATATCCCTACCGCACACGACCTTCGGCGAATCTTCGCCCTGCCCGAATCGCACAATGTTCTTATAGCCGCGAGCCAGAATGTTTGGCGAATGTGTCACCATGATTAGCTGAGCTTTGATTGAATCAATCCCGAAATAGTCCTTTAGAAGAGCATTGAATCCGTCGTCCCTCCCATCGCAAATCCTATGCAAGCTCTTCGAGAGACGCCTCTGCATATACGGGTGAAGGTGAGCTTCGGGTTCGTCATAAGCCAGCACAGCGTGCAGCACGCACTTGCCGTCGTCATCCGTGCAGAGGCTCTCTTGAAGGCGTTTAGGCGAAAGACG
>URMO01000040.1 GCA_900549085.1 uncultured Collinsella sp.
AGCGAGATGCCGGTGTTGGGCAGGGTGTTGGTGACGACCGCGATGTTGCAGAACACCTGCCACGCGATCTGTGCCATGATGCCGATGCCCACCAGCGTGCAGAACCGGTTCTCAGCGTGGAAAGCCAGCCAGAACCCCTGCACGAGGAAGAGCACGAACAGCAGGATGACCAGCAGAGCGCCGATCAGACCCATCTCCTCGCACCAGGTGGCAAAGATGAAGTCGTTATGCGGCTCCGGCAGGTACAGCTGCTTCTGCATGCCGTTGCCGAGTCCGCGGCCGAACAGTCCGCCCGAAGCAAACGCCATAATGGCGAGCGTTGCCTGATACCCGTCTCCATATTCATCTGCCCAAGGGTTCAAGAGAACCTGAATGCGCACCATACGGTACGGCTCGACGACAAGAGCGATCACGATGATGACGGCGCCAGCCAGAATCGCACCGATAATGAATTTTGGGTCAAGGCCGGCAAAGAGCGCCATGCACATGATCGTCAACAGAATAATCAGGATGGTGCCAAAGTCGGGCTGAATAAAAATCAAGACGAGCGATATGCCCAAATATAAGCCCATGCCCTTAAGGAACTCATTGATGTTACCGCCGGGCGAAAACACGCGATCGAGCATGATGGCAGAATAGGCAATGGCAAACGGCTTGAGAAACTCCGATGGCTGAAACTGAATGCCGGCAATGCTCAGCCAACGCGTAGCGCCACGACTGCCGCTACCAAAGAGGAACACCGCAAGCAGCAAGATCATCATAGCGATAAGGGCAAGTTTAAGCGCCCCTTCGCCAAACCAGCTATCGGGTGCAACGCGCGCGATGAACTCGAGGGCAGCAACACCGACGACAGTGAACATAAACTGCCGGAACAAAAAGTAGGTCGCGGAGTCGTTCTCGTGAAGCGCCTCGACTGAAGAAGCCGAGTACACCATAAGCAGGCCAAAACAGACCAGCGAGAACAGGCAGGTCAAAAAGACCAGGCGGGGTCGCATGATACGTGCGGGGACGCCGGCGATATAACGTTCGCCGATACCCTGCGTGCGACGACCGGCGCGCGGCGTGATGCACTGCGAGGAAGCACGGTCCGAGTCGGGCCTCCTCATATTCTGTCGGGGGCTCTCCTCTCTCACCGGCAACCCCTATTCCATTTGCGTATTGGACGCAGCGGCAAGCTGGGCCACATAGTCCTTAAACACGCGACCGCGCTCCTCGTAGCCCGAGAACTCATCAAACGAAGAGCAGGCGGGCGACAGTAAGATCACATCGCCGCGACTCGAGAGCGAACGGGCAACGTCCACGGCATCGCGCAGGTCGTCGGCCTGGGCGATATCGACATCACCGTCGACATCCGCCTCGTCCATAGCGGCGGTAAAGCGCTCGCGCGCGTCGCCAAAGCAGACCACCGAGCGAACGTTATCCATCACAACGCGGGCAAAGGACTCGAGCGGCGTGCCCTTATCGTGACCGCCGAGCAGCAAGATCACATCGTCATCGGGAAACGCCGTCAGGGCCTTTTCGACCGCATCGGTGTTCGTTGCCTTGGAATCGTTAACATAGCGCACGCCATCGATCTCGCCACAGGGCTCAACGCGGTGCTCCAGCGGCTGGAACGAGACCAGGCCGCGACACACACCGTCAACATCGGCGCCAACCGTCAGGGCCGCCGTGGCAGCACACAGGGCATTGATTACATTGTGATGGCCCGAAATCTTAAGCTCGGACGTATCGACGAGCGGGGTCTCGACGCCCTTCAGGCGAATGACCATCTTGCCATCGCGAACAAATGCGGCGTCCTCGCCCGCAGGCTCGTCAAAAGCAACCTTGCAGATGCGACGGCCCGGAACATAGATGTACTCATCGAACTCGTGGATACCGGCATCCTCGACGTCAACAATCACCAGGTCATCGTCGACCATATTCTCGAAGAGCTTAATCTTGGCGAGCGCATAGTTCTTATGGCTCTTATGCCAGCCCAGATGATCGGGGGTAATGTTGAGCAGCACCGCCACACGGGGGTGAAGCTCCTGGGTCGTTGCGATCTGATAGCTCGAAAGCTCCGCCACAAACCACTCGTTATGCGCACGGCCGTCGATCTCGTTCACCGGAGGCTCGCCGATGTTGCCGACAGCAACGCTCGCCTCGCCCGCTGCCTTAAGCAGGTAATCGGTCAGCGACGTAGTTGTCGTCTTGCCGTTGGTGCCCGTAATGGCAATCCAATTTTGGGGAGACAGGCGGTAGGCAAACTCGGGCTCGCCCATAATCTGGGCAGCGTGATCACGGCCAGCCTTAAAGAATGCCGAGAACTCCGAGATGCCCGGACACGTCACGCATACATCAAACGCGCCCTCGACCTGCTCGGTTCCGTAGACAAACGATGCCCCGTGTGCCTCGAGCGAGCGCGTGGCATCGTTGGGCTCGGACGTGCCGCCACCGTAAACGGTAACGGCACTCACGCGCTCGGGATGCGCAAGCGCCCAGCGAGCGACATCAAGACCGGACTTACCCTGGCCCAAAACGAGCAGGCTAAAGACATCAGCAAGAGGCATGAAAGACCACTATCCCAACTGGAAGAACAACGCGAGGCCCAGGGCTCCGAAGGCCGCGGCGACAATCCAAAAACGGATGACGACCTTGGTCTCGGCCCAGCCCTTCTTTTCGAAATGATGGTGAATGGGCGCCATGAGAAAGACGCGCTTGTGCGTAAAGTGGAAGTAGACGACCTGAATCATGACCGACAGAGTCTCGACGATAAACAGGCCGCCGATGATGAGGGAAACGACCTCGGTGTTGGTGATGATGGAGGTGCAGGCAAAAGCGGCGCCCAGCGCCAGCGAGCCGGTATCACCCATAAAAATGCTCGCCGGATAGCAGTTGAACCACAAAAAGCCCAGGCAGGCGCCAGCGCACGCCGTGCAGAAGATGGACAGGTTCACATCGCCGTGCAAAAACGCCATGGCAGCCATGGCCAGCATGGCGATCATGGAGGTGCCGCCGGCAAGGCCGTCCAAGCCGTCGGTGAGGTTTACGGCGTTGGAAAGGCCCGCGATCATCAGCCAGCAAAAGACAAGGTAGAGCCACGGAAAAGAGAGACCGCAAATGGTAGTCGAGAGCACGCCAAGGTCGATCGTCAGGCCACCGGGGAAACGAATCTCGGGGGCGACGCCGCACCAGTTGACGGCAAGCACGGTAAAGGTAACGCAAATGATGGTGAGGCCAATCATCTTGGCGTGAGGCGTCAGGCCGAGCGAGCGGCCGTGCGTGACAGAAGTCAGGTCGTCGATGAGGCCAAGAACGCCGGTTGCCAGCGTGGCGAGCAGCACAAGCACGAGCTCGGTGGTGAGCTTTCCCATCAAAAGGCACGTCAGCGAAACGGCAACCAGGATGATGACGCCACCCATGGTGGGCGTGCCCTGCTTAATCAGGTGACGCTTGGGGCCATCGGCGCGAACCTGCTGGCCGATGCCCTCGACCTTCAGGAGCTTAATCCACCACGGCATAAGCAGCATCGCGATGACGGCGGCGATGCCCAATCCCAAAAATGCCTGGTACGTAGGATACGAAGGATTGCCGAACATGGACTAGCACACACCTTCCACAAAGCGATCGAGTTCAACGAAGCGTGAGCCCTTGACCAGCACGACATCATGCTGCTCAAGTGCGCCGCCCATACGGTCGAGCACCTGCTGATAGTCGGAGAACACCTGAATGCGGTCCTCATCCATACCCATCATGCGCGCGGCCTCGGCCATACGCTGGGCAAGCTCACCGCCGACACATGCGAGCATATCGAGCTTCTTGGCCGCCGCATAGGCGCCCACCAGCTCATGCATGCGAGGGGCCTCGTCGCCCATCTCGCCCATCTCTCCTAGAACGGCCATGCGCGAACCCGTGCACGAAAGCGAGCACAGCAGGTCGAGGCCCGCCGCCATCGATTCGGCACTGGCGTTATATGAGTCATCGATGACGCGAGCACCGCTCTTGGCGCGCTTGATCTCCTGACGATGCCCGGTAATCGTGAGACCCCTAAAGGCGGCATCGATCTGCTCGGGCGTCACGCCAAGGCGATGGGCAACCGCCGCGGCCTTGACGGCATTGGGAACGGACTGCACGCCGGGAATGGCAAGCAGGGTGTCGATGGTCTCGCCCGAGCCAAAATCGAGCGTAAAGACCGGGCGCCCCTCGTCGTCAATGCGAATGTCGCGCGCACGGACCTCATCGTCGTCCGAGACGCCCGCAAGCATCACGTCGACGCCCGCAGGCGCGGCAAAGGTGTCGCGGATGAACGGGGTAAAGTCGTCCTCGCCACCCAAAACCAACAACGGGAGAAGGTCACCGGCGGCGCACATGCCGCCAACAATCTCTGATTTGGCACGAGCGATATTCTCGCGACTGCCCAGAATACCGATATGGGAGGTGCCGATCTTGGTCACAATGGCAAGGTTGGGATTGGCGGACTGAGACATTCGCTCAATCTCGTGGAAATGGTTCATGCCCATCTCGAGCACCAGAACCTCGGTGTCGGCAGGGGCCGCCAGCACCGTGAGCGGCATACCGATCAGGTTGTTGTAGTTACCCTTGGTGGCCCAAACGCGATAGCGCTTGGCGAGCACCGCGGCGAGCACGTCCTTGGTCGTCGTCTTGCCGATAGAGCCGGTAATACCAATTACCAGGCAGCCAAGCTCCAAACGATAAGCGTGAGCCAGGCGCAGCAAAAACTCCTCGGGGTCATCGGTATGCAGGATGGCGCAGCCCTTCTCATGGGCCAGCGAAAGCAGCTCGGCATCGGGCTCGCGCGTCATCACGACGGCGCCGGCACCCGACTCGATGGCACGGGAAGCAAAATCGTTGCCGTCGACCTTTTCACCCGGGAAGGCGACGAATATCGTGTCCTCCTCAACCTGGCGTGAGTCGATAACGCAACCGCGGCATACCCGATCGGCTTCTCCCGTCACGGTTCGGGCCCCTGTTGCGGCCGCGAGGTTGTTGACGGCGATCTCTATCATTGCAGCTCCCCTGTAAACCTAATAATGCTATCGGCGTATTGTATCCCAGCGCCGCCTATGCGTGGTGCAGGGCATGTGAACAACCCGGATTAACCGACTGGCCACTTCATAGATAGTAACCCCCTACTTGGTGCGCGGGACACCCAACACGTCAAGCGCGCTGGCCATAATGGACTGGAACGGCACTGCGGCGGCATCGGAGCCTGACGGGGTTCCGTCAAGGGTGATATAGCACAGGACCTTGGGCGACTGCGCCGGGGCAAACCCCATAAAAGACGACATGTAGTTCTCTTTGAGGTAGCCGCCGTTCTCATCGGCGCGCTCGGCCGTACCGGTCTTGCCCGCCACGTCGTAGCCGTCCACCGCGCCGCCAACGCCCGTTCCCTCGGCAACGACCGTCTGCATACACGATGTCACCTGCGAGGCGGCCTCCTCGGAAATCGCGCGATCCCCCTCGCCCCAGTCCTTCTCATCGCCCTTGCTGGACTTATAGAAGTGCGGCGTCATCATCACGCCGCCGTTCGCGATGCCGCCCACGGCACGTGCGACCTCAATCGGCGAGACGGACAGCGCCTGGCCAAAGCTCATCGAGCCCAGCGTGGCGCCATCGTACTGATCGCGTTCCTTGACGATGCCCAGGCTCTCACCCGGAAAATCGACACCTGAGCTATGACCGATACCCCACTTGTCCACATAGGTGGCAAAATCATCGGCACCGATCTTGCGCCCCACCAGGACAAAACCGACATTGGACGAACGGCGCATCATCTCGCGTACGTCCATTGTCATGGTGTAGTCACGCTTGTCGGCATCGGTAACGGTATCGTCGCCCACCTTGATACTCGCGGGAACCTCAAACGATGTGCTCGTGCGCACAACGCCCAAATCAAATCCGGCGCCCGCAACCAGCGTCTTAAAGACCGATCCGGGCTCGTAGGCATCCGTCACCAGACGAAGGTTCATGTCCTCGGTCTTGGCGTTTTCCAAATTGGTCTGGTCGTAGGTCGGATACGAGCAGGCGGCCAGGATCTCCCCAGTCGTCGGGTCGGTCACCAGGGCCGACCCGTTTTTGGCCTTCGTCTTCTCGACCGCCTCGGCCAAGGCATCTTCAGCGGCGCGCTGAATGTTGACGTCGATCGTCGTCACGATATCCACGCCATCGATCGCGGCAACCTTTTTATAGGCACCGCCCGCGATGTAGCCGCCATCTCTTGCGCGCTCGCGCACAAGAGAGCCATTCGTTCCGGTCAGAAGCTCATCGTATTGTTTTTCGAGTCCCGTCAGGCCAGCGTTGTCCACGTTCACGACGCCCAGCACCTGAGAAGCTAGGTTTCCATACGGGTAAACCCGCTTCATCGCCTGCTCAAAGAGCACGCCGGGTAGATTCTTCTTTTCCAGGGCGGCAGCGTCATCCTCGTCGACCTGGCGCTTGATATACACCCAGGAACCATCAGACAGCACCAGCTTGCGGCAGATCTTTTTATCGATACCGGTGGCCTTGACCAGCGCCGAGACCGTCTTGTCGACGTCCTCGACAAGCTGAGGGTTCACGGCGACATTGCGGCATTCGACCGACGACGTCAGCACGTTGCCGTTGCGGTCGTAGATAGTGCCACGCTTGGCATAGAGCGTCTGTGAAAGCAGGCGACGCGCGTCCGCACGCTCGCGCAGCTTGTCAGCATTCACGATCTGGTATTCGGCAAGACGGAAGACGCCCGCGGCAAGGCCAACCCCGATACAGCCCATAACGACATCGCGGCGAGGCAGCGGCGTTCCCGTAACCCATTCAGACGACGACCCCTTGCGCGCGCCCGTATTGCGCACCCGAGGTCCGCCCGAGCCACGAAGACGCGACGCAGGGTCGTTGCCATAGGACGGCCCCGCGTTGTAAGATGGCCGACCCGTTCCTTGATAACCAGAACGCCCCTGCGAGGAGGGACGTCCAGACCCGCGGTTCCCGTCGGGACCGCGGCGATAGTCATTTGTCATACTCAGCTACCGTCTAATTTAGTGAGCGGCCGCAGTCGAGCTAGCGCCCGCGGCTGCATCCTGCGAAAAGTCAAGCGTAACGCTCTCGCTGGGCTCCACCATGCCATAGGCGCCCGCAAGATCGCGAATGCGTGTGTCGGCGCCATAGACCGAATGCATGACCTCAAGGTCAGAGCTCTCGTCGGTCGCCTTCTCGAGCGTGCTGGTAAGCTCCGCGTTGCCGTTGAGCACCTGGGCCGTAACACCGGCAAGTGCCACGCGCGCGACACCGATCGTCATGAAGATGGCCGCAATGATGCAAACCGTTTTAAGAACGCTCATGAAAACCGGGCTTACCGCCTGGTTTGCCTGACGGCCCGCGCCCGTGTAGACATCAAAACGCGGCGTGCGCTGCTCACGAGGGGCAGCGGGCGCCTGCGGTGCCTCGCGGTAGGCGGGCATGGCGTTCATATCATAGGCGAGTGCTGCGTTTGAGGTGTTATAGCCCATGATATGCCGCCTCCCATCCCGAGTACGTTGGTAGTGTGTTTAAGCTTCGTTTATGGTGCGAGCGGGAGGTCCAATTTCGCGCGGTCGCGCCTACAGGCGCTGCGCCACGCGGATTTTGGCTGATCTCGCCCGAGGGTTGCGCGCAACCTCATCGGGTTGGGCAACCAAGGGTTTGCGAGTGCTGACCTTGAGTATCGGCACGTTGCCGCACACGCACACCGGAATCTCCGGCGGGCACGTGCACCCCTGGCTCATCTCCTTAAAGTGGTTCTTTACGATACGGTCCTCGAGCGAGTGATACGAGATGACGCAGATGCGTCCGCCCGGGTTGAGCCACCTGGTGGCGGCGTCAAGCCCCCTCTCGAGCACATCGAGCTCGTGGTTGACCTCGATGCGAATGGCCTGGAAGCTCTTCTTGGCCGGGTGTCCACCATGCCGACGAGCGGCAGCAGGTATTCCTGCCTTGATGATCTCGACAAACTGACCGGTGGTTTCGATCGGTTCGGTCTCACGGCGACGCACGATTTCGCGTGCAATCTGCGAGGCGAACTTCTCTTCGCCATAGACGCGTAGAATCCGGGCGAGGTCGTGTTCGTTATAGGTGTTGATGACCTCAGCTGCGTTTAGGGTGTTGTTACCCGGATCCATCCGCATGTCCAATGGGGCATCTTCGTTATACGAAAAGCCCCTGCCAGGGATATCGAGTTGCGGTGACGAAACGCCCAAGTCAAACAGGAAGCCATCGACCCCGGGCACCTCGGCCGAGCAAAGCAGCTCGTCCAAGTCGCCGAAGTTGCCCTTCAGCAGCTGGTGCGGGACGCCGGGAACCTCGCGGTCCAGACGAGCGCCAGCGGCCTCGAGGGCCATGTCGTCCTGATCGACGCCGAGCAAAAGGCCCGTCTCCCCCACCTGCGCGGCCATCTTTACCGAATGGCCGGCACCGCCAAGGGTGCAATCGCAGACAACGGAGCCGCTCTTGAGCTGCAGCGACTCAAGCACTTCGCCGAGCATGACAGGTTCATGCCGATATTCTTGTGTCAAGATCCCACGCTCCATCCGTTACTCGTGCCTTGCCCTTACGAGAAGAAGAGGTCCAGCAGAGCCTCGTCGTCATCGTCCTCATCGGCCGCGGCGCGGTCCCAAACCTCAAGGTGGTCGTAGTTACCCACAACCGTGACCTCGCGGTCGAGGTTCGCCTGCTTGCGGAGAGACTCAGAAAGACCGATACGACCGGCGCTATCCACATCCATCGACGTGGTGCGCTTGTTGATCGCCCTCATGAGCTTCTGGTCGTTGATGTCACGCGGGTTAAAACCCTCGTGGCCCTCACGACCCGCGAAGAGTCCTTCGACCCACTTATCGAAGGCCTCGGCAGAGAACACGTACAGAGCATCGACATCCAGGGCTTTGAACACGCGAACGTGCTCTCCAAGCTCCTCACGAAGGGGTGCAGGCAGGGACAGACGACCTTTTGCATCGAGATTGCGCTCGTATGCACCAGTCATTCCCATGTGCGCCCTCCCCTCGGTTACTCAGATGGCACGTACGCGGGGAACCACCCCGCCTGTCGACGTCATTAATAATATGGGGAACCGCCCCATTTTTCAACACCTTTCCCCACCCCTTCCCCCACCCCACCCCACCACTCCACCCCCAAACTATTGAGCACCACCCCGAGCATATGTTCGAAAACACAATATGTTGTGTTTAACGCAAAGGCAGGATGCCACCTGTAGCACTCCGCCTTTCAACCTCAACCTTCAAGTTGACCTTGAGGCGATTTTTATGTCCCTTTACATGCCGTTCACATCGCCCCCCAAACTCTCCCACGCGCGGCATGCGCTCCCCACCGCGACATTGGGCGACGGCGCAAAATGGGACGGACCCCCGATTGCCAAAACGTGCGCAACAGCACGTTCCAGCAATCGGGGGTCCGTCCTCGGATAGCATGTAATCGCAGCTCAGCAGCGTACTAGCGATGTGCCAGCGGGTGGGCCGCCAGGTAAACCTCGGTCAGCTGCGTACGATCGACATGCGTGTAGACCTGCGTCGTCGATATATCGGCGTGTCCCAAGATCTCCTGCAGCACGCGAAGGTCCGCGCCGCCCGCGAGCATATGGGTGGCAAAGGAGTGGCGCAACGTGTGCGGATGGAGTCCCACCAACCCCACCTGGCGCCCATAGCGCTCACATATGGCGTGAACACCCTGACGCGACAGACGCCCGCCGTTCTTGTTTAAAAAGACCGCCGGCGTCTCTGTCCCACGAGCATGAGCCGCCAGAAGTCGGCGCCCATCACATATATAGTGCGTCAGGGCACGCGCCGCGCTTCCCACCAAAGGGGCCAGACGCTCCTTGGAGCCCTTGCCGCGAACCAGCACAAAGCCGTCATCGACATGGATATCACTCACATCGAGCCCCACCAGCTCGCTCACGCGCAGGCCGCACCCATACAGCACTTCCAAGATAGCGCGATCGCGCAGACCCATCTCACCATCCGGAAAATCCTGGTCAAGCAATGCCGAAACATCCTCCACCGAAAGGCACTCCGGCAGGCGCTCGGCCTTTTTTGGCAAACGCAACGCCGCCGTAGGATTTTGGGTCACGGCCCCATCGCGCACCAAAAAGGCATGCAGGCCTTTGACGGCAGCGAGCGAGCGCTCCACCGAGGCATCGGAATAGCCCCCATCGCGCCGATCGGCGATAAAGTCCTCAATGACCCGCCGACTCACGTCCTCAAAGGACGCAATGCCCGTCCGCTCCAGATAGGCACAGTAGGTCGTCAGGTCTCGGCGATAGGCGGCAATCGTGTTACGCGCCAAGCCCCGCTCGACTGCAAGGTAATCAAGAAACTCCCCCGCCGCCACAGCGAGCGACGAAGGAGCTTCTTCGATATGTTCCCTGTTCGACGGCAACCTTAGTCCGTTGCACGATTCATGGGCGTCACCTGTAGGCGATCGACACCCTCATGCTGGCCAATCGAGGCGCGCACGAACTCACGGAACAGCGGCTGAGGATTGGTGGGGCGGCTCTTGAACTCGGGGTGGGCCTGAGTGGCCACGTACCACGGGTGCACGTCGCGCGGCAGCTCGACCATCTCGACCAGACGCTCATCAGGCGAAAGGCCCGAGATGACAAGACCGGCGTCCTCGAGCTGGTCGCGGAAGGCATTGTTGAACTCAAAACGGTGACGGTGGCGCTCGTAGACAAGTTCCTCGCCATACGCCTCACGCGCGAGAGTATCGGCAGCGAGCTTGCACGGATAAGCGCCCAGGCGCATGGTGCCGCCCTTCTCGGTCACGTCCTCCTGCGAGCTCATCAGGTCGATGACGCTATACGGACCGTCCGGATCAAACTCGGAGGAGCTGGCACCGGCAAGGCCGACAACGTTGCGGGCGAACTCGCACACGGCAACCTGCATACCCAGGCAAATGCCCAGATACGGAATCTTGTGCTCGCGAGCAAACTCGGCAGCAAGGATCTTGCCCTCCAGGGCGCGCTTGCCAAAGCCGCCGGGAACCAGGATGCCCGATGCGTCGCCCAGAACCTCATTGACGTTTTCGGCATCGAGGCTCTCACCATCGACCAGCTGCACATCTACGTGACGATCGTAGAAAACGCCCGCGTGATGCAGGGCCTCGATAACCGACAGATATGCATCGGGAAGCTGGGTGTACTTTCCCACGACGGCAACCTTAACCTTATCGGCGTGATGGTTGGCATGGTTCTGCTTACGCAGGAACTCATTCCACTCGCTCATGTCGCGCTCACGCGGGTCCAGACCCAAACGCTCGCAAATGCGCAGGTCAAAATCTTGCTCGGCAAGCAGCTGCGGCACGTCGTAAATGCTCGCGCAATCCTCGTTGGTAAAGACGCAGTCGGTGTCGACGTCGCAGAAGCTTGCGATCTTGCCGCGAATAGCGTCGTCAATATGGTGATCGGAGCGCAGCACAATAATGTCGGGCTGGATACCAAAGCTGCGCAGCTCCTTAACGGAGTGCTGCGTGGGCTTGGTCTTAACCTCGTGGGCGGCGGCGATATAGGGAACGAGCGATACGTGGATGTAGCAGACGTTCTCGGGACCGGCCTCCTTGCGGTACTGGCGGATAGCCTCCACAAACGGCTGCGACTCGATGTCGCCGATCGTACCGCCCAGCTCGGTAATGACAACGTCGGAGCCAGTCTGCTCCTCAATGCGGCGGAATTTGTCCTTGATGGCATTAGTAACGTGCGGAATCACCTGGACGGTACCGCCCAAAAAGTCACCGCGGCGCTCGCGGGCAATCAGGCTCTTGTAAATGGCGCCCGTCGTAAAGTTAGAATCGCGGGTCAGGTTCTCGTCAATAAAGCGCTCGTAGTGGCCCAGGTCCAGATCGGACTCGTAGCCGTCCTCGGTCACAAAGACCTCACCGTGCTGGAACGGACTCATGGTACCGGGGTCGACGTTCAGATACGGGTCGGCCTTTTGCATCGTTACCTTGTAGCCGCGTGACTTGAGCAGACGGCCCAATGAGGCCGCGGTGATACCCTTGCCTAGGGACGAAACCACGCCACCGGTTACGAACACATGCTTGGTCATATTGAGTTACCTGCGCTTCCCGTAGAAGTTGTCCATACACATCTTACGGGTCTTCATTGTAATACTCGGACCGCAAGCCGTTCGTATCTTTTCTCGCGCGCGCTCGCATTTCTCAATCTCGAAACAAAACGCCGCCCGGGGCCCGAGCGGCGTCACAACAACTTAGGCGACAGATCGCTACCGATCGGCAAGCTCGTCTCCGAGCATATCCTGAACGAGCATACCCGCGCGGATGCCCTTCAGATACCACCCGCCGCGCTCGGTAAGGCAAATACCATTTGCAAGCTGGCCGCCATCCTCGCTATAACGCGAAACGACCTCGATCAAACCGTCAGAATCCAAGCGCTCAATTGCGGCGCGGGCTCGATACGGAGACACCCCAACGTGCTCCGCAAGCGTTTTGCGCGAGAAGCCATATGTCCCGCCACTTTCGGATTGCTGGGCAATCTCCATCAACACCAGCACTTCGACACGCTTCATATCGTTGACACTCGCACGACCCTTGCCCGCCATGGCAGCCTCCTCTAACCGAGCACGAGCATCCAGCGCGCCGTGCACGACCGACACACCTCACGATGGCAGGTAATATCCATCATGCGGCATCCCGCTAAGGATGAAACAGTTACGATTATTGTATACCGCCCAAATTGTTTTTAGGCAGGTAAACGGCTATTTTTCGCCAAAATAGACGCTTTATTGATCAAAAAGCCGTACCAGGCGCTAACCCGATACGGCCAAAATGCGATGCAATTACCGCGGTACTTCAAACTTAGCGATGGAAGAAACCACGACGCTCAAACTTGGGCTCGCAGCACACGTTGATGCCCAGTTTACGCAACACCGTCTCGTCCGTCGGCGAGATAATCACGCTAAAGAAGGCATCGCAACCGCGCAGCTGCTCCAGGCCCGAAAGGACACGAGCGGCCGTCTCGCTCGTAGCCGAGGTGATCGACAGCGCCATAAGCGTCTCGTCGGTGTGAAGGCGCGGGTTTTTGCTGCCCAGGAAATGCGTCTTGAGCTTGCTGATGGGCTCGATCGCCTCGTCGCTGATGACTTCAAGCTCAAGGTCGACGCCCGAAACATGCTTGAGGGCGTTCATAATGAGCGAACTTGCGGCGCCCAGGCGCGTGGAGGTCTTACCGGTCACCACGGAACCGTCCGGCATGACCATGGCGCCCACGGGACCACCCGTCAGCTGCTCCCTGGTTAGGGCCGCCGAGCGCGCCGGTGAGTAGTTCTTATCGATGCCGGCCTTCTTCATAATAATCTTGAGACGGTCGACTTGCTCATCGCCCACGCCGGTACGGCGCACATTTTCGACCGCGGTAAAGTAGCGGCGGACGATCTCCATCTTGGAAGCGTCGCGGCAGGCATCGTCATCGGTGATGGCAAAGCCGACCATATTGACGCCCATGTCCGTGGGGCTCTGGTAGGGGCTCTTGCCTAGGATCTTTTCCATCAGGGCACGGACCACCGGGAAGGCCTCGACGTCGCGGTTGTAGTTGACCGTGGTCTTGTTGTAGGCCTCAAGGTGAAAGGAATCGATGATGTTGGCATCGTCGAGGTCCGCCGTGGCGGCCTCGTAGGCAATATTGACCGGATGCGTCAGGGGAAGATTCCAGACCGGGAAGGTCTCAAACTTGGCATAACCGGCGGCGGTGCCGTGCTTATGCTCGTGATACAGCTGTGAGAGGCAGGTGGCGAGCTTGCCCGAGCCAGGGCCGGGCGCCGTCACGACAACGAGCGGACGCGTGGTCTCGACGAACTCGTTCTTGCCGTAGCCTTCGTCAGAAACGATCAGATCGACGTCGTGCGGATAGCCCTCAATGGGATAGTGCAGCTTGGCGGGAATGCCGAGTGCATTCAGACGATTGCGGAAGACGTCGGCAGCGGGCTGACCGGCATACTGCGTGATAACCACGGCCGCGACAGCAAAACCGTTGCCGCGGAACAGGTCGACCAGGCGCAAGACGTCCTCGTCATAGGTAATGCCAAGGTCGCCACGGGCCTTGTTCTTCTCGATATGGTTTGCATTGATTGCGATGATGACCTCAACATCATCGGCAATGCTCTTGAGCATGCGGAACTTGCTGTCCGGTTCAAAACCCGGCAGCACGCGGCTGGCATGATAGTCATCGAACAGCTTGCCGCCAAACTCCAAATAGAGCTTGCCACCAAACTGCGAGATGCGCTCCTTAATGTGAGCAGCCTGCAGCTCGATATACTTCGCGTTGTCGAAACCCTGGCGCATGTATGGCTCCCGTCCCGTTTCCATTTAATGTCCTAGGCGATTATAACGGAGCCCGCCCTCCCCGATACCCAGACCATCAACAGGCACCAACCAAACACGCTCACCACAACCACCGGGGACCCGGGGCAGCTCGTTTGGAACGGGGAACAAGTCACTCAGCACCAACAATGAAAACGTCGCAGGCAGAGCTGAAGCCAGCGAACGGGCACCAGAGCGAGCAAGCTTCCCCCTGCACCAACAAGGGGAACGTCGCAGGTGGAGCATAAGTCAGCGAAAGCCCGTCAGAGTGAGCAAGGTGACGTGAAAGAGGAGGGCATAGGCCTTTTGGCCATGCCCGACGATTGAACGTCAGATTGCCGCTCTGGCGGGTTTGCAGCGTCGACCGGTTCCGCGGTTTGGTAAAACCGCGGAACAGTAAAACCGCGGAACAAAAAAGCGCCCCCTCCCGCGCACGGAACGGAAGGGGGCTAAAGGTAGGAGTCTACCGGTGGGTTGACCCCACCGGACAGACGATGACCAGGTGATCCTTTACAGGATCGTCAAGGTTTCCGTGGGGTACCCGTTGGGTACTTAGAGCATCACGCAAGCGACGGTCAGGATGATGGCGCAGACGACGGAGAGAGCGACGATGAGCTTAAGGGCAAACTTGAGCCAGGTCGTCCACTCGATCTTGGCCAGGGCGAGACCGCCCATGATGGCGCCGGAGGTCGGGGTGAACAGGTTCACAACGCCGATGGCAGAGGAGAAGATCATGACCATGACCTCGGGCGAGAAGCCGAGCTTAACAGCCAGCGGTCCCATGATAGGCATGGAGACGGTAGCCATACCAGAGGTCGAGGGGATCAGGAAGGACAGGCCGAAGTAGACCAGGAAGCTCATGGGAGCGAAGATCACGCCGGACAGGCCAGCCAGGGCATTGGCGGCAGCGTCGAGGACGTAGACGTCGAGGCCGGTGTTAGCCATGAGGACGGAGATACCACGGGCGAGGGCGATGACGAGAACAACGGACATCATGTCGGCAGCGCCGGTGATGAAGGTGTTAACGATCTGCTTCTCGGACAGGCCACCGATGATACCGATCAGGACGGCCATGAGGAAGAACCAGGTGGAAGCCTCGTCGAAGTACCACTGACCAATGGGCAGGCCGGTGATCAGGGCAGACCAGCCCTGGACGACGGCGTTACCGTCGGCGTCGTAGACAGCGCCAGCGTCGAAGAAGTTGGCGACGCCCTCGTTGAGGTCGGCCAGCGGAATGAAGCCGACGATCATGACGACGAAGGTGAAGGCAAAGGCGATCAGAACACCCTTCTGACGACCGGTGAGCTTGACCTCATTGTGAACCTCGGAAGCAGCCTTGCCGTGAGCCTCTTCGGCGTCCTTGAGCTCCTGCATCGACAGGATGGTGGAACCCTTGTCAGCCTTGACCTTCTTGGCATAGCTCATGACGAAGAAGATGGACATGGCAGTGGTAACAATCCACAGGACGGCACCGAGGCCGATGATGATGGACTGGTTGACCTCAATGCCAACGCCGGTCAGAGCGTCGACGGCAGCGCCGACGGCGAACGGGTTAACCGTGGAGCCCAGGCAGCCGCAGCCAGCGCCGAGCAGGACGGTGGCGGCACCGACCATCGGGTCGAAGCCAGCGGCCATCATGGTAGCGGCAAGCAGGGCGTAGAAGGGAACGGTCTCCTCGCACATACCATAGGTGGTACCACCGAGGGAGAAGATGAGCATCAGCACGGGAATGAGCATGATCTCGTTGCCCTTAAGCTTCTGCACCAGAACGGCAATGCCGTTGTCCAGGGCGCCGGTCTCGGTCATCATGCCGAGGAAGCCGCCCAGGATCATAACGAAGAGGCAGACGGGCAGAGCGTCAGCGAAGCCCTTAATCGGGGCGGTGCAGAAATCGCTCAGACGGGCGGCAGTAACCGCGCCGCCGGACGTGCCGGAGACGATAACGGTAACTACTGCAACAATTGCCAGCAGAGCAAGAAGAATGGTGAACGATGAAGGCATACCGCGCTTTTTCTTAGCGGTCTCAGTCATAGTTCTCATCCCCCCTTCATAAATCATTTACTGATCTCGCCCGAAGCGGCTCTTCCGTGCCGTGCCTGCCGCTCGATGCGAGATTTTTACCAGATAAAGCCGCTCGGGGTGTTCAACAATACACCCCGAGCGAGATGCTAGATGCACTTACTTGAGCGGGGCGGACATGACGGCCTTGATGGTGTGCATGCGGTTCTCGGCCTCGTCGAAGACCTTGGAAGCGGGGCTCTCGAAGACCTCGTCGGTGACCTCCTGCTCGGTGATGCCGAACTGCTCGCACTTCTCGGCGCCAATGGTGGTGTTGGTGTCGTGGAAGCTGGGCAGGCAGTGCAGGAAGATGGCACCCGGGTTGGCCATAGCCATGACCTCGGAGGTGACACGATACGGGGTGAGCTGAGCGATGCGCTCGGCCCAGACCTCGTCAGGCTCGCCCATGGAGACCCACACGTCGGTGTAGATAACGTCGGCACCGGTGACGCCGTCCTTGACGTCGGTGGTCAGCTTGATGGTGCAGCCGTTGGCCTCGGCGATGGGCTTGCAGGCCTCGATGACGTCGTCAGCGGGCATGCACTCCTCGGGGCCGCAGGCCACGAAGTTCATGCCAAGCTTGGAGCAGACAACCATGAGGGAGCGAGCAACGTTGTTCTTGCAGTCGCCCATGAAGACGAGGGTCTTGCCCTTGATGTCGTAGTTGAAGTTCTCCTGGACGGTCAGGATGTCGGCGAGCATCTGGGTGGGATGCCACTCAGTGGTCAGGCCGTTCCACACGGGCACGCCGGACTTAGCAGCGAGCTCCTCGACATCGTCCTGGGCAAAGCCACGGAACTCGATGCCGTCATACATGCGGCCGAGAACGCGGGCGGTGTCCTCGATGGACTCCTTCTTGCCCATCTGCGACGAACCCGGATCGAGGTAGGTGACACCCATGCCCAGATCCATGCCGCCGACCTCGAAAGCGCAGCGGGTACGAGTGGAGGTCTTCTGGAAGAGCAGAACGATGTTCTTGCCCTCGAGATAGCGGTGCGGAACGCCAGCGCGCTTCATGTCCTTGAAGTTCTTGGAGAGCTTGAGCAGGTACTCGATCTCCTAGGTGGTGAGGTCGAGGAGCTTGAGGAAGCTACGGCCGGAGAGGTTAACACCCATGGTTCGTTTCCTTTCGAAGAAATGAATTACGTAAGTAATTAGTGTTGCCCGTTTGACGGGCGAAACCGGTGCGGTTGTAGGGGGACCGCACCGGAAACGGAAAGACTTAGAGGTCCTCGCGCCAGAAGGGCATGCTCATGCAGCGCGGGCCGCCGCGGCCGCGGGAG
>URMO01000041.1 GCA_900549085.1 uncultured Collinsella sp.
GATTTTCTTAACGCGAGGAGCTCTCGGTCGATGTGGGACGGAGGGATTCCGCGTCCGCCTGCCGGCGGCCGCGCCCCGCTGCGTCGCTTCGCTCCTTGCGTGCTGCGCTGGAAAACGCTTCGCGTTTCCTCAGCTCCGCACCCTGGCGGGTTCGAATCCCTCCGCTTGCCCACAAGAAAGCGCCCTGGGCCGTTATGGGCTCAGGGCGCTCAGTTTTAATGGCTGGGACGGAGGGATTCGAACCCCCAACAGCCGGCACCAAAAACCGGAGTTCTACCGTTGAACTACGTCCCAATGTGTGGTGTTGCCCAAAAGCAACCCGTTTAGTTTACCTAATCTGCGAGGGCATCGCAAACGCCATCGAGCAGGCGTACGGCGAGTGTCTGCGCATCACTTGCGGTGAAGGTTCCGTTGTAGCGCGTCATGCCCGTGAGCTCAATGCGGATGCGCGCGGGCTTTTGCTGCGCGGCGACATTGGCGGTGCGGATGCGCTGTGCAAGGTTGTGACACTCGGCAAGGGCGATCGTGGCGCGCGGCGCAGCATCTGCGGGCAGCTCATCGCTTGCAATCTCGAGCACCAGATCCACGTCGGTCGGAACCTCGGAATCGCAAAGCATCATGCCGCTGCTGTCGGTCGTCGCCGTGGCGATGTTCCACATGCGCGATGCAACGCTGCGTGCGATGGGGTCCTCACCGATGACGGCAATCTGGAAGCGCTCGAGCACGTTGGCGGCGCGGGCAAAACCGATGCGCGACTCGGCCTCGGTAACCGAGGGCTTGCCCTCCCACACGTGATGCAGGCGGTTGATATAGGCGTAGGTATCCTGGAACGCCATGCCATCGGCAAACAGGCCAACATTTTCCTGGAACTGCTGCAGAGCGGCCTCGGTGTGCGGGCCAAAATAGCCGTCGTCCTCACCGCAGGCAAAACCCAAAACGTTGAGCGCGCGCTGCAGGGCCTGAACGTCGGCGCCATGGAAATTGGGCATGCGCAGATAGAGCGTGCGGTCGCCCAGTTTATACGAGGCGTCTACCAGGGCGCTCCAACAGGGGATATCGACGGCGCAGCCAGCGGGAAGGCCACTGTCGAGCCTAAAGGTGCCAACAGCCTGCTCGGTGGTGGTGCCAAAGCGCTTGTCGGAGACCTCGGTGTCATCGATTGTATAGCCGAGCTGCAGAAGGCGGGACTGGACGTCCTCGACGGCTGCTCCCTGCATGCCCGTTGTAATAGGTTCCATGAACGAACCCCTTTCGGCGTACCATTCGTACTATTTGAGCGTGTGTCGGATAGACAACGCAAAGGGATGCATAAACATGCACTCAACAGTGTAGCAAGTTGTACCCAAATACGCTGCTGACAGGTTTTATTACCCCCGCTAGTTAAGGCGCTCCACAAAGAAATCTGCCATGGAGAGGAACAGCTCGCGTGCGTGCGGATCAAGCTCAACGTTCTCGATGGCCGCTTTCGCCTTGGCGGTCAGGTCGAGCGCGTAAGTGTGGGCGTAATCGATGGAGCCGGTCTCCTGGAAGATCTCCACGGCGCGTGCAAGTTGCACGGGGTCCTCGGTGCCCGAGGAAAGGATTGCCTCGACCTCGTCGTGATAACGCTCGTCTGACAGGGCGTGCACGGCGACGAGGGTGCGCTTGCCCTCGGTGATATCGGTGCGGAAGTCCTTGTTGGCGGCCTCTTTGGTGCCGATCAAGTTGAGCAGATCGTCCTGAATCTGAAAGGCAAGGCCCGTGTGCAGACCAAAGGCGCGCAGCGCTTCGATTTGCCCATCGCTGCCGCCGCCGATAATGGCTCCGGCGGCAAGTGGCGTGGCTCCGCTGTAGTACGCGGTCTTGTGCGTCGCCATGTCCAGATAATCGTCGACCGAGATGTCAAAGCGCCCATCGCGGACCCAGCCCAAGTCGAGCGCCTGGCCCTCGATGGTGCGAACGATCATCTCGGTGAGCTCGTGGAGCACGCGGAGTTTCACGTCTGCCTCGAGTGTGGGGTCGTCGAGAACCGTCTTGGTGACCATGGTGAGCGCTAGGTCGCCGCAGTTGATGGCAAGCCCCGTGCCCTCGGTAAGGTGCATGCAGGGCTTGCCGCGGCGCAGTTGGCCGTTGTCGGCGATGTCGTCATGGATAAGCGCTCCCGATTGAAAGTGCTCTATAGCTGCCGCCGCGCTGCGGGCGCTCTCAAAGCTGCCGCCTACCGCGGTGGCGGCGAGCATGCAGATGAGCGGGCGGTGGCGCTTGCCGGCATTGGCCGTAAATGCCGAGAGCGGGGTATACAGGTAACGCTCGATATCGGCGGAAGTCGCCTGTCCGTCAAAAAACGTGGCCAGATAGTCGTTAATCTGGTCAAAGTGCTGGGCTAAAAAGCTGGTAAACGGACTGGACACGGGTTCTCGCATTCTTTCTTAGGTTGCACCGTTGCATTATGCAGACAACATATTGCCACATTGGGGCGTCGAGCGCGGCGGTTGAAGACGATTGAGTCTTGCGGTCGCAAACGCGGCAAGGGGCTCGGCTAGATAAGCCCAAAGTGTTCGAGCGCGGTGACGACACCGTCGTGGTCGAAGCTGTCGGTTACGTAGTCGGCCTTTTCCTTGAGGAAGTCCGGCGCGTTGCCCATGGCGATGCCAACATCGACCGCCTCCATGAGGGCGATGTCGTTGCTCGCGTCGCCAATGCCATATACGGTGCCGTGGTCTGGTCCCAGGGCGTCAAGCACAGCCTTGATTCCGGCCCGTTTGGTGCACTCGCGCGGCGAGATTTCTGTGACCTCGAGCTCGAGCTCGTTGAGGCAGAGCAGAGGTCCAAGCTCTTCATCTTGGGCGATGCGGTTGGCAAGTGGTGTGGACATAAGAATTTTATAGGCGTTGTAGTGCTCAAGTTGCGTGACGGCGTCGCCCACGGTGCGTGCGTAGCCGTACGTCTCGGGGGCATCTGCACTCATGCGCACGACGCGATCGATGCCCTCAAAGCGAATGACCTCGCCCGATTGCTCGAGATAGGGGGCGAGGCGCTGTAGCAGACCAGGGTTTATGGCTGCATTTCGCACGATACGCCCCTCGAGTTCGGCGTAACCGCCCGCGAGGCACACGACGCCTGCCCACGGCAGCTCGAGCAGCTTGGGATGGATGCAGCTGAGGGTGCGCCCCGTACAGATAAAGGCTTTGTTGCCGTTAGCGACAAACGTGCGAATTGCCTGTGCAACCGTCTCGTTGGGATAGGGGGAGAGGTCTCGCTCACCCTCGGGAAGCTCCTGGGCAAGTCTGGGATCTTGCCAGGCGAGCGTACCGTCGATGTCGAAGAAGCAGACATTGCCATGCTTTTTGGTGGCGTCGGCGGCATGAGAAGGCGAGGCGGCGAATGCAAAACTCGGCTCGAGGCCCATGATCTGGTCAAAATGCTCTTTAACGCGGGGAACCGAGATGCCGATGATTACCTGGGCGGTCTTGCCCGTAATGATGAGGCCCTTGGCGCCCACCGCGACAAACGACGCGTTATCTGCAACGATGGAAGGGTCTGCGACCTCGACGCGCAGGCGCGTGGCACAGTTGGTTGCGCCCACAATATTGCCAACACCACCTAAAAGCTGAATTACCCGCTCAGCGAGGATGTGATCTTGATCGGATCGACTATTGACCTCGTCATTGGGAGATTGCTCTTTGGCAAAGCCGCTTTCCGTTAAACGATCGATTGCCGCGCGATTGGCGACATGATCCTCGCGGCCCGGCGTCTTAAGGTCATAGATCAAGATGAGTGCTCGAAAACTAACAAAAAAGATGAGGCTAAAGGCAAGGCCGATACCGAGCGCCAAAAGATAGGCACCGGCATGCGTGCGCATGAGCGGAATAAAGTTGAAGGCTGCCATCTCCATGAGGCCGCCCGAGAAGATGCCGACGATGCCAAAGAGATTCATGGTTGTGGCAAGGCAAGACGATAAGACGGCGTAGAGAAAAAAGAGCCCGGGGTGGGTGAACATAAAGAGAAACTCGAGTGGCTCGGTAACGCCGCAAACCACCGAGGCGATGATGGCGGGAACAAGGATGACCCTGAGGCCGGCGCGGCGTTCTGGTTTTGCGGTGGAGTAGAACGCGGCTGCGATGGCGGGAAGGCCAAAGAGCTTGACCCAGCCGGTGGCGGTAAAACCGGCCCACGGCGCAAGTTCATTAAGGGGGCGCGTGCTATGGGAGAGGATGGGGAGCAAGCTGCTCCACGTGGCGTAGATGCCGTCGTTAATGACCAGGTTGTCGTAGTAGATCGGCATGTAGAGCAGGTGGTGCAGCCCCATGGGCTCGAGCGCTCGCTCCAAAAACACAAAGATGCCCACGCCAAAGGGGCCGACGCTCGTAAGTGCATGGCGCAGCGTTTCGGTCATTGCGTATACGGAGGGCACGATGGCGGCCGAGATAGCGGCAAGGGCAAACACGGCAAAAAAGCTGATGAGGTAGACCAGCGAGGAGCCCGAGAAGGTGCCGAGCCAATCGGGAACCTTGGCATCGTAGAAGCGGTCATGGATGGCGACGACGGTTGCCGATACCACCAGCGGGCCGATAATGCCGGTGTCGAGCGTCTTGATGCCGTCGATGATGGTGATGCCGCTAGCGGAGGTCAAAGACGACGGGTACTTAAGTCCAAGGTTGTCTCCGCTCAGCTTAATGATCTCGCTCAAAAAGAAGCAGTAGGCAAAATAGGCGACGAGCGCCTCGAGGCAGCAACGCGCCGGCTGCTTTTGGGCAAGGCCGATGGGCAGTGCTACGGCAAAAAGGAGCGGAAGGCGCTTAAAGACCGTCCACGAGCCACGCTGGATGATAGTCCAAAAAACGTACCAAGGGGTTCCGTATACGGCGAGATCGCCGACGATATCCGCAGACGTTGCGAGGGCGGAGACGCCGACCATAAGGCCCGATATGGAGAACAGCATGGCGGGCGCGAACATTGCCCCGCCAAAGCGTTGGATTTTTTGCAGCATAATATGCCTTCCGGATGCAACATGCTGTGCAAGCAAGAACGTTTAAACAATGAACTCATTGTAGAGGACTGGCTGCTTGCCGCATTGACGGTTTTGATTTGGTCCGATCTGGGTGTCGGGGGAACCGTCGACGGTAAATAATCCGTGCTTTGCCGATAGACGGTTTAAACAACTCCAAGAAATGCTATCGTGCCTAGCCATACATATTCATTAGAGGTGAAGTCATGCCAAAAGCGATTTACGAAGGAATCTACCGCGAGATCCGTTCGCGCATCATTAATGGGACCTATGCGTTTCAGGAGATGCTGCCAACCGAAGCCGAGCTGACCGCGGAATTTGGCTGCACGCGCAATACCGTCCGCCGCGCTTTGAGTATGCTGGCAGACGAGATGTTTGTGCAGCCCATACACGGCAAGGGCGTGCGCGTTATTTGGCTCAAGGGCGAAACCGACATGCTGGGCGCACTCGAGGAAGTCGAGTCGTTTGGCGAATTTGCAAAGCGCAACAATGCCGTCGCATCGACCGAGGTCAAGTCTTTTGAACATTTGATTTGCACTGAGCAACTCTCTCGTCGCCTGGGCTTTAAGGTGGGCGAGGAGTTGATTCGCGTGGTGCGTGTCCGAAGCCTTAACGGCAATGCACGCCAAGTAGACCATGGTTACTTTTTGGAGTCGATCGCCAAGGGCCTGACGCCCGAGATCGCCGCAAAGTCGATTTACGACTATCTGGAGCATAAACGCGGCGTCAAGGTGATGGCGAGTCGCCGTACAGTGAGCGTCGAGCTTGCCAACGATGAGGACTGCAGCTATCTTGACCTCGGCAAATACAACTGTGTTGCCGTCATGGAGAGCCAGTCGTACACCTCGGACGGCATCTTGTTCGAGGTCACGCATGCCCGCACGCATCCCGAGATCTTCCACTACCGCGTCAACTCCAAGCGATAGCCGGCTAGCTCGCAGCCTGACGAGACTCATGCCCTCAAAGCGAACGAAAACGCCCGGTCAAACCGACGATGCGTCGGTTTGACCGGGCGTTTTCTCTGCATTAGATAACAAATAATTGTTTATACAAAACTTGTCAAGTATCAAGTTGAATACTACCGTTCACCGAAGTTTTTCTACCGCTCTAGTAATACTTGTTCAAACAACTAGCCAAATAGCGTATTGTACAAATCAGCAAAAGGGGCAAAGTCCCCGAGCCAATCTCCGAAGGCGGCGGCAAAGGGTGCCGCCACGGTGTGAAAGGGTGGATTGTAATGAAGAACGAAATGAGCAGAAGGCAGTTCCTGGGCTTTGCTGGTCCCGCGGCTGCGGTTCTTGGTCTGGGTCTCGTGGGCTGCGGTGGCTCCGCCGGTTCCGGCTCCTCTGCTTCTGGTGACGCTGCCGAGGTCTACTTCCTCCAATTCAAGCCCGAGGTCGACAAGGAGTGGAAGGAGATCGCCAAGGCCTATAAGAAGGAGAAGGGCGTCGAGGTCAAGATCGTGACCGCCGCTTCCAACACCTACGAGGAGAAGCTTAAGTCCGAGATGTCCAAGAGCTCCGCTCCGACCCTGTTCCAGGTCAACGGCCCCACCGGTCTTAAGAACTGGAAGGATTACTGCGCCGACCTGTCCGATACCAAGCTCCGCGGTGAGCTCATTGACGACTCCCTGGCTCTGCAGTCCGATGGCAAGGATCTGGGTATCGACTGGGTCCAGGAGAGCTACGGCATCATCTACAACAAGCAGCTGCTCGAGAAGGCTGGCTACAAGGCCGAGGACATCAACTCCTTCGACAAGCTGAAGGCTTGTGCTGACGACATCCAGGCCCGCAAGGACGAGCTCGGCGTTGAGGGTGCCTTCACTTCTGCCGGCATGGATGACTCCTCCAGCTGGCGCTACACCACCCACCTCGCCAACCTCCCGCTCTACTACGAGTTCGAGAAGGAGCACAACCAGGAGGACGACGAGATCAAGGGCGAGTATCTCGACAACTTTAAGCAGATCTTCGACCTGTATATCACCGACTCCACCTGCGATCCTTCGCAGCTTGCCTCCAAGACCGGCGACGACGCCACCAACGAGTTCGCAACCGGCAAGGCCGTTTTCTATCAGAACGGCTCTTGGGCATACGCTGACCTCACCAAGGCCGGTATGACCGACGACCAGCTCGGCATGCTGCCGATCTACATCGGCGTCGACGGCGAGGAGAACCAGGGCCTGTGCTCCGGCGGCGAGAACTACTGGTGCGTGAGCTCCCAGGCTTCCGAGGATGCTCAGAAGGCCACCGAGGACTTCATGTACTGGTGCGTCACCGCTGACACCCCGACCAGCATCATCGCCGACAAGATGGGTCTGACCGCTCCGTTCAAGAGCGCCAAGGAGACCACCAACGTCTTCTCGCAGCAGGCCGTTGCCATGGCCAAGGACGGCAAGAAGACCGTCGCTTGGGACTTCGTCTACATCCCCTCCGAGGAGTGGAAGAAGAACCTCAAGCAGGCTCTGATCGCCTATGCTGCCGACAACACCAAGTGGGACGGCGTCAAGAACGCCTTCGTCGATGGCTGGAAGACCGAGAAGGCTGCTTCCGAGTAAGCAGTTGCTGCCCAAGCTATCTGATTAGCGACAGGGGGCGGGCAGACGTAGGTTTGCCCGCCCCCTGCATATTGAAAGGACCCTTTTATGGGCAAAGCACTCAAGCGCTGGTGGCCGCTCTTTATGCTGCCCACGTGCCTGGCGTTTATGATCGGGTTCGTGATCCCTTTTATCCAGGGCTTCTATCTCTCGTTCTGCCAGTTTATTACCATTAACAACGCGCACTTTGTCGGTATCGCGAACTACGTGCGCGCGCTGTCCGATCCGCAGTTTGCCACGTCGTTCTTCTTTACCGTGGCATTTGCCTTCCTGTCGACGGTGCTCATCAACGTGATCGCCCTGGCAATTGCGCAGGCGCTCACCCGCAAGGCGCTCAAGGGCACCAACATCTTCCGTACGATCTTCTTTATGCCTAACTTGATCGGCGGCATCGTGTTGGGCTACATCTGGCAGATCCTGATCAACTGCCTGCTCTCCAACGTGGGCGCCCAGCTCATTGCCCTTAACTCCGCTGCCGGCTTCTGGGGCCTTATCATCCTGACCCTGTGGCAGCAGGTCGGCTACATGATGATCATCTACATCGCTGGTCTGCAGTCCATTCCGTCCGACTACATCGAGGCCGCCAAGGTCGACGGTGCCACGGCATGGCAGACGTTTTGGAAGGTTAAGATCCCTAACCTGATGCCGACCATCACCATCTGCCTGTTCCTGTCCATCACCAACGGCTTTAAGCTGTTCGACCAGAACCTCGCCCTTACCGGCGGCGCCCCCGCGCACTCCACCGAGATGCTCGCCCTGAACATCTACAACACGTTCTATTCGCGTGCCGGTATCGCATGGCAGGGCATCGGTCAGGCCAAGGCGGTTATCTTCTGCATCCTGGTCGTAGCCATCTCCATGATCCAGCTTAAGGCCACGAGGTCCAAGGAGGTGCAGCAGTAATGAAACGCGATAAGGCTATTAACCGCGCGCTCTCGATTTTCTTTACGATTCTGTCGCTCGCATGGATCTACCCCGTGTTCATGATTGCGCTCAATTCCTTTAAGAAAGCGACCGCAATCAGCACCACCACGGCATTCGATCTGCTCACGCCCGAGACGTTCAACGGCCTCGCAAACTACATGCACGCCCTTAACGAGCAGGGCTTTGCCTCGGCATTTATGTACTCGCTCATCATCACGGTCACGTCGGTCGTGCTGATCTTGGTGTGCTGCTCCATGTGCGCTTGGTACGTGGTTCGCGTCAACAGCAAGATCTCGAACTTCTTCTATTACCTGTTCGTGTTCTCGATGGTCGTACCGTTCCAGATGCTCATGTTCACGCTGTCCAATTTGGCGGACCGCATTGGCTTTAACACGCCGTTCAACATCTGCTTTATCTATCTGGGCTTTGGCGCGGGCCTGGCGGTCTTTATGTTCGCCGGCTTTGTAAAGAACATCCCGCTCGAGATCGAGGAGGCGGCCATGATTGACGGCTGCAACCCGGTCCAGGTGTTCTTTAAGATCGTCCTTCCCATCATGAAGCCCACCTATCTTTCGGTCGGCATTCTCGAGACCATGTGGGTCTGGAACGACTACCTGCTGCCCTACCTCACCCTCGACTCCACCAAGTACAAGACCATTCCTATCTTGATCCAGTACTTCCGCGGCGGCTATGGCCACGTCGAGCTCGGCCCCATGATGGCCTGCATCATGATGGTCGTTATCCCCATCGTCATCATGTACATCCTCTGCCAGAAGTACATCATCGACGGCGTGGTGGCAGGTGCCGTCAAGGGCTGATGCCGTAACTGTTTTGCAAGTTTCTGCGGCGCCCCTCAGCGCGGCGCCGCACATCGAAAGGTAAAGACATGGCCGAGATCGTTCTCAAACATGTTCAGAAGGTGTATCCCAACACCGAGTCCAAAAAGAAGGGCTTCTTTGGCAAAAAGAAGAAGACCGAGGAGAAGAAGCATAACCTTAAGGTTACCGAGGATGGCGTGCTCGCTGTAGAGGACTTCAACCTCACCGTTCACGACCAGGAGTTCGTCGTTCTCGTTGGTCCCTCTGGCTGCGGTAAGTCCACGACGATGCGCATGGTTGCCGGCCTGGAGGACATTACCTCGGGCGATGTGCTCATCGACGGCAAACGCGTCAACGACGTGGCGCCCAAGGACCGCGACATCGCCATGGTGTTCCAGAGCTACGCTCTGTACCCCAATATGACGGTGTACGAGAACATGGCATTTACGCTCGAGCTCAAGAAGGTTCCCAAGGACGAGATCGACCGCAAGGTTCGCTCTGCTGCCGAGATTCTGGGCATTACCGAGTACCTCGACCGTAAGCCCAAGGCGCTCTCCGGCGGCCAGCGACAGCGTGTCGCTATCGGCCGCGCCATCGTGCGTGACCCCAAGGTCTTCCTGATGGACGAGCCGCTGTCCAACCTGGACGCCAAGCTTCGTAACCAGATGCGTGCCGAGCTCATTAAGCTGCGCCACGAGATCAAGGGCACGTTCATTTATGTTACTCACGACCAGACCGAGGCTATGACCCTCGGTGACCGTATCGTGGTCATGAAGGACGGCGTTGTCCAGCAGATCGCCACGCCGCAGGAGGTCTTCAACCATCCCGCGAACATCTTCGTCGCCGGCTTCATCGGCGTGCCGCAGATGAACTTCTTCGATGCCCAGCTGGTGCGCTCGGGCAACGGCTTTACCGTCAAGACCGAGGATATGAACGTGGCGCTCGCCCCCGAGACTTGCGCTCAGCTTGCCCTCAACTGGGACGGCGGCGACGTGAAGGAGATTACGGCCGGCGTGCGTCCCGAGCAGATCCTGCTTGCCGACAAGGGCGAGGAGGGCGCGCTCAAGGGTACCGTCGAGGTGACCGAGCTCATGGGCTCGACCGAGCATGTCCACGTGACCGCTCCCGACGGCCAGTTTGTCCTGATTATCCCCGTCGTCGACCTCGAGGCCAAGGGCGCGCTCAAGGCTGGCGACACCATCTGGTTCAAGTTCGAGAAGAACGCGACCCACCTCTTCGATAAGGTTTCTGGCAAGAACCTTATCTAGGCCCGGTGCATCCAGGCCCTCCCTTTGGGCGACTGCGGTATTGCCATCCTTTTGCCGCGGTCACATATAAGGCTCCCCTCCCGTCCACTGGGCGAGAGGGGAGCCTTTCTTTGTGTTGGGGCTGTCTGACCGGTCGTTTGTCTCGATCTGTAACGGGTGAGGCTGATTTCGGACGTTAGATGTTACAGATCGAGACGGTTCCGCTGAGCTAACCATTTCATCTAAATCTGTAACACCAAAGGTGAATTTCAGCTGCTAGATGTTACAGATCGAGATAAACCCAAGGGGAGGGGCCGGTATGTCTCAATCTGTAACAGCTGGGACCGTTTTTACCGAGTAGTTGTTACAGATCGAGATTGTTTGGCCGAGTTGGGTCGCAGGGTAACGTGCGGGCACAAAAAACGGAGCCGTGTTGCCACGACTCCGTTTCTCAAGAGGATGGGTAAGGGAAGCGAAATTAGCTCAGGTGCCAAATCTCGTCGTTGTACTGGGAGATCGTGCGGTCAGACGAGAAGGTGCCGGCGTTGGCGATATTGATGAGCGTCTTGCGCATCCAGGCGTCCTGGTCCTCGTAGTCGGCCAACACGCGCTCCTTGGTCTGGATGTACTCCTCGATGTCGAGCAGGGCCATAAACCAGTCCTTGCCCTTAATGTCATCGTGCAGGCGCTGCAGGCGCTCGGCGTTGCCGGTCGCCATAAAGGCCGGGTTGGTGATGAAGTCCACCAGCAGTTTAATGCCGGGCTTGCGGTAGAGCACACCGGCGTCATAGGTGCCGTCGGCATAGAGCTGCTCGACCTGTTTGGACGAGGCACCAAAGGTATAGATATTCTCGTCGCCCACGAGCTCGGCAATCTCCACGTTGGCGCCGTCAAGCGTGCACAGGGTTAGGGCGCCGTTGAGCATGAACTTCATGTTGGAGGTGCCGCTCGCCTCCTTGGAGGCCAGGCTGATCTGCTCGGAGATGTCAGCGGCGGGGATCACGCGCTCGGCGGCGGTGACGTTGTAGTTCTCGATCATGACAACCTGCAGGTAGGGAGCCACGTCGGGGTCGTTTGCAATCCACTGCGACAGCGTCAGAATCAGATGGATGATGTCCTGCGCGATAGTGTAGGCAGGCGCCGCTTTGCCGCCAAAGATGATGGTGACGGGGTGCTTAGGCTTATTGCCGTTTTTGATGTCGAGATACTTCCAGATGATGTAGAGCGCGAGCATCTGCTGGCGCTTGTACTCGTGGATACGCTTGACCTGAACATCGATGATGGCGTTGGAGGGAATGGTCACACCCTGCTCGAGCGCCATGAACTGGCGCATGATGGTCTTGGCCTCGGTCTTGGTGGCAGCCAGGCGCTCAAGAACATCTTTGTCGTCGGCGAACTTGGCGAGTTTGCTCAGATCGCCGGTGCTGCGCCAGTCGGTGCCTATCACATCGTCGAGCAGGTTGGCGAGCGCGGGGTTGGCTCCCTGGATCCAGCGGCGGAAGGTGATGCCGTTGGTCTTGTTGGAGAACTTCTCGGGGTAGATCTCGTAGAACGGATGAAGCTCGGTGTCCTCCAGGATCTTGGTGTGGAGTGCGGCGACGCCGTTGATGGAGAAGCCAAAGTGGATGTCCATGTGGGCCATGTGGACGGTGTCGTACTCGTCGATGATGGCGACACGCGGGTCGTCGTGCTCGGCCTTGGCGACCTCGTCGAGCTTGACGATAATGTCGGCGATGGCAGGGGAGACCTTCTGCAGGCTGGTGAGCGGCCACTTCTCGAGCGCCTCGGCAAGAATCGTGTGGTTAGTGTAGGCGACCATGGAGCGCACGATGGTCACGGCCTCGTCAAACTCGATGTCGTGCTTGGTGGTGAGCAAGCGAATGAGCTCGGGGATGACCATGGTGGGGTGCGTGTCATTGATCTGGACTACGGCGTGGTCGGCCAGGTCGTGCAAGTTGCTGCCGCGCTCGATGGCCTCGTCGATCAGGAGCTGGGCGGCGTTGCTCACCATGAAGTATTCCTGGTAGATGCGAAGCAGGCGGCCCTGCTCGTCGGAATCATCCGGATAGAGGAACAAGGTGAGGTTCTTGGCGATCTCGGTCTTGTCGAAGTCGATGGAGCTGCCGGGGACCAGGCCGTCGTCGACACTTGCCAGGTCAAACAGGCGCAGGCGGTTCTTGGTGGGCTGGCCATAACCGGGCACATCGATGTTGACGAGCTTGGAAGTAACGGCAAAATCACCGAACTCGACGGTGTAGGAGCGGTCGTCGTCGATCAGGATGTCTTGCTCGCCAAGCCACTCGTCGGGGACGGCCTTCTGCTGGTTGTCGACAAAGCGCTGGCGGAACAGGCCGTAATGGTAGTTGAGGCCCACGCCGTCGCCGGTAAGGCCCAGCGTGGCGATGGAATCCAAGAAGCATGCGGCCAGACGGCCCAGGCCGCCGTTGCCGAGCGACGGCTCGACCTCGAACTCCTCGATCTTGTTGAGGTCGTGGCCCGCGGCGGTGAGCTGGTCCTTAACCTCGTCATAGATGCCAAGGTCGATCATATTGTTGATGAGCAGCTTGCCGATCAAAAACTCGGCAGAGATGTAGTAGAGCTTTTTCTTGCCGTTGTTGAGAGGACAGGCAGCAGAGTGCTCCTGCACGAGCTTGACCAGCAGCTTATAAATACGACGGTCATCGAGCTGCTCGAGCGAAGTTCCGAAGGACTGCTCGGCGAGTTCTGCGAGATTGATACGGGGCATGTTTCCTCCTGTGATGGGTTGATTACATGTCAGAAATACAAAAGAAGCCCGCGCGAGGGATTGGAATGGCCTCGCGCGGGGAAAACGGACGCGTCCGCACGATGGAATGGGGTCGGGTGCGGTGGCTCCTATTGGGGAAGCTCAATTTCGGCTTCCGACGGAATGCGGAAGTAGGTTTCGGTCCAGTCGGTGAGCTTGTGCTCGAGCTCGCGGGTGATGGCACCATCGAGCATGCGCCAGGTCCAGTTGCCGCCCAGGGTGGCGGGGGTGTTGATGCGTGCCTCGTTGCCCAGGTTGAGCAGGTCTTGCATGGTGTAGATACAGGTATCGCTCACGCTGGCGGCGATGGTGCGGTTGAGTGCATCGGCCATGGGCTCGCCTGCCTGCTGGTGGGTGTACAGGGCCGCCTGCTCGCGCTGGCGCGGGGTGGCCGTTCCCTCATACCAACCGCGCGCCGTCTCGTTGTCGTGTGTGCCCACATAGGCGACGGTGTTGGCAATGTAGTTGTGCGGCAGGTAGTACGAGTTGGTGCCCTCAAAGGCGAACTGCAAGATCTTCATGCCGGGGAAGCCCGAGTTGTCGCGCATGTCGATGACGCCGGGGGTGAGGAAGCCAAGGTCTTCGGCGATGATGGGCAGCGTGCCGAGCTTTTCCTCGAGCGTCTTGAAGAACTTGAGGCCGGGGCCCTGCGTCCACGAACCGTAGGACGAATCGGGTGAGGAGAACGGCACTTCCCAATAGGCCTCGAAGCCGCGGAAGTGATCCAGGCGGATGACATCGTACATGTTGAGGGCGGCGCGGATGCGGCCCTCCCACCAGGAGAAACCGTCGGCTTCCATGGCGTCCCAGTCGTAGATGGGATTTCCCCAGTACTGGCCGGTGGCCGAGAACTGGTCGGGCGGCGTGCCGGCGACACTTACGGGATTACCGGCGGCGTCGATCTTAAAGAGCTCGGGTGTGGCCCACATCTCGACGGAGTCGCGCGAGACATAGATGGGCAGGTCGCCGATGATGAGGATGTCGCGCTCGTTGGCATAGGCCTTGAGGCGGCTCCACTGACGATCGAAGAAGTACTGCGTCATCTGGTGGTAGAGCATGCGCGCGGGATGGGCGGCACAGACCTTGGCAGAAGCCTCGCCGCGGGTACGGAGCTCTGCGGGCCACTCCCAAAATGCCTTGAGACCGCACTCCTCCTTGACGGTCATGAACTCGCAGTAGGGGATGAGCCAGTCTTCGTTGGTTTGGACAAAGTCGTCGAAGTCGGCCGGCTTGTCGGCGGCAAAGCGCTCGGCGGCGCGGTCGAGAATCTGACGACGGCCACCAAAGATGGCGCCATAGTCGACATTGCTGGGGTCGGAGCCCAGGTACACGCCGTCGATATCGCGCTGCTCCAGATAGCCGGCCTCGATAAGCTCGGCAAAGTCGATGAAGTTGGGGTTGCCCGCACGGGCCGAGAACGACTGATAGGGCGAGTCGCCATAGCTCGTCGTCGTAAGGGGCAGAATCTGCCAGTAATGTTGTTTGCACGAGGCGAGGAAATCGACAAAGTCGTAGGCATTCCAGCCAAAGCCGCCGATACCGTACGGTCCGGGCAGAGACGAGATGGGCATGAGAACACCGCTTGCACGCTCCATGGATGTGCTCACCGTCCTTTTGAATAAGGGACTGCGCCGTAGATGGATAGACGGCTCGTCCCGAGTTTCCATTTCTATTGTCCCTATTGTAGAACATGTTGTTTAAACATGTATAGAGAGAATGAAAAAGTTGCCGACTTTCGGTGAATGGTAGTGCGCCATAGACGATATGAGTTGAACATTGGGAGCTCCTCCCCTTGCGGCTCTTTTGTGGGTCGGGCGACAATGGTCGTCGTCATTAAAGACCGGCTGCCAGCCAGGTTGCAACAATGCAAGAAGGGTTCACATTCAGTTGGCCGTTGACACAAACAATCGCGCGAAGACCTCGTCTTCTTCGGTAAGTCCAGGCGCGGCAAGACGCGCATGGCAGTCGCCCTCACGATGCGCGCGGTCGCCGCGGACATGTCGGTCAGGTTCTGGCAGACCGCGCAGCTGGTTCTCGAGCTCGGCAACGCGAAGCGCAAGGGAACGCTGTCGAAACTGTTGAACGACGTGTCGCCCGCGAGGCTGCTCGTGCTCGACGAGTTCGTCTACGTCCCCTGCGACGTAGACGGTGCGAGGGTTCTCTACCAGGTCATTTCCGTCCATGTAGTGCTCGTAGGCCGCGGCGTCGTCGGGCTCGTCGAAGGAGAGGGACTCCGTCCAGTCCCAGTAGGCCCCCGTCCAGGCGCCCCTGCGCCTGCCGGCCGGCGTCGTCTCGTCGAAGACGAGGCCGTGGCGCAGCAGGAACTTCGACATCCGCTGCTTGGCGTGTTGCAGGTCGTCGCGCGCGTCCTCGAGGGCGCTCGTCGGGGACCCACACCTCGACGACGTTGCGGCGCGCCAGCATGCGTGCCAGCCACTCGGCGTCGCGGCGGTCGTTCTTGCGGCCGCGGTCGGCCGCGGGCCGGTGCATCTTCGGGACCGCCCCGACGACGCAGCCGAGGCCGAGGGCCCGCAGCGCGCGGCCGCGGTTGATGGTACGACCATTGTCGCCCGACCCACGAGAGAGCTGCAAGGGGAGAGGCCCCAATGTTCAACTCATATCGTCTGTTGTGCCAGAGTCGCTCGGGAAAGCGCGACCGACGCAGCGCGCTGTTTTCCAGTCACATCCAGTTCGGGTTGATTTCGGCATGCGATAAGAAACTGGATTTGAATTTCGACTCGAAAGATGGGCAATGCTGATGAGAAACGCTTGGAGTTCGGGATCGCGCGGCGTGAAGCGACCCTCTTCTTATCGAGTTCGTTACAATGTAGGAAAAACAGTAAGTAAGAAGACCTCTGATTGCTTTAGGAGGAGCTGTGGTGAATAGCGCCCAGAAGATCGATAAGTCCATCCAGAAGATGATGACTCTCGGAAGAAGGCTTGGGATTCTGTTTACGGCGCTGTTTATAGCGGTGTGTTGCTGTTCGGTGGTGGTGGTTATTTCCATTGGGCTTATGGCTGCTCAAGGAAACCTATATGATCCATCAAAGACGGTTTCCGTAGTGGTTCCTTTGATGTATCTTCTGATTTCCGGAGGGGCCACATGGACCCTGCGGGGAATCAGCATGGACATGGCTCATGGCGAATCGCCCTTTACCCTTTCGCATGCTCGAAGAATCTCGATTATCGGGTGGCTGTTTGTTGCAGCAGCAATAGGTGACCTCTTGTTTTCTCCGGGGTTTCTTTCGATAGTGATTGGCCCCTTCGACTTGCTGGGGAACGCCTATTCGATGTTTGAAAACCTGGCCCTGCCCATAGATATTGGTGCTGTGCTGGGGGCCGTTTGCTGCTTCTCGATTTCTGCGATATGGCGCTACGGAGCTCTGCTTCAAGACCAGACCGAGGATTTGGTGTGAGGGGCGGCATGGACTATCTGATTATTGAGCTTGAAAGCTTATTGCTTCGACGCGGAAAGACGAGTACGGATATCATTCGGGCGACCGGGCACACACCGGCAAGTATCTCAAAAATACGAAATGGCAAGGTGAAGGCAATTAGGTTAAAGACATTGCTGGATATTTGCGTAGAGCTTGATTGCCAGCCTGGCGATCTTATTAAGCGCGTCAACGAAAGAGAACTTGAGGAACTGGCGACGCGGCGCGCCCGCAACGCGCTGAGCAGGGCGACCGCGACGGGTGATGACCCGGTCCTGGAGTCAGATCATGTTTACGTGGTCGATCTTATAGACGACTGAGGCTGGAGAATAAAAAAGTATTGAGCAGGTGCAGCCCGTGAAAACAACGGTTTTCACGGGCTGTTCATTCAACGTCCTGCAGTGGCCTGTATTTCTCGCCGCGTCACTGGGGAACGAGAGAGTCATTTCCTGTGCTGGATGCAGGGGGGTGCTTACCTTGTGTAATATATAAATAAGCTTATATTGAAATATGATACATATTGAATCAGAATAACATTATCAATTCGGTATGCAAGGAAAGGAGGGAGAGATGGATTGGATTAACGAGCCGGAGGAAGGCGGTGCACCCGCGTGCGGCAACTGCTTCTTCTACGCGCACGGGGGATGCACGAAGAGGTGCCCCAATCAGTCCTGCACGTTCCGTTTCTAGGGGGCAGAGATGAACTGGCTTTCTACCGCGAAAAGTCTTTTTGTAAAGGCCAAATTGCACAATCATTACGTAGAAACCGAAAACGATAAGCGCAAAGCCCAAAATCGG
>URMO01000042.1 GCA_900549085.1 uncultured Collinsella sp.
GCGTACACGAGAACCATTCCATTGGACAGACCATGGCCATCGCGCCCAAAAAGGGCCTGTTCGACGACATTTCAATTCCCCAGATCATCGCCGGCGCCGCAGCTGCCGCCACGAGCGTCGCGCTTGCCTCCAAGATCGGTATCGCCGGATCGGTAATCGGCGCCGCCGTGAGCTCGGTCATCACCGTTGTGTCTTCGCAGGTCTACCGCCACTTTATCTCTGCCAGCGCCGAAGCCCTCAAAGGTACGCACGCCGCCGTCGACTACCCCGCCGGCGCCTATGAGCCCGTTGAGTTTAATGCCGAGGAGCACCTGGGCGGCGCCGCGACTACGCAGGAGATGCGCCAGATTGCAGGGCGCGCGACCACGGCGCGCGTCGCCCCCGACAGCCTGCGCGCCAAGGCGGCGGCAGAGCGCAGCCAGACGCAAAAGAAGGTCATCGTCTTCTCGATCGCCATCGCCATCGTCGCGGTCATCGCCTGCGCCGGCGCCATCCTTATCACCACCGCCGGTGAGGGTCTGGGCGAGCGCCCCGAGCCGATTCTGTCGTCGCGAACGACGGAAAGTGATGCAAATGGCAACACCCATTCGCAAGACCAGCAGGCACAGACGGACGGCACGCAAGACAGTTCTACCTCTGCCGACTCGTCATCGAACACCCAAAACCAATCGCAGGGCGCCAATTCCTCTACGAACAGCAGCGGCACGCAATCCGGCACGACCGACTCAAGCCAAACGACTGACAGCTCGCAGCCGAGCACGGGCGACCAAACGAGCGACACCACGTCGGGAACGGGCACAGCAGACTGCAACAACAGCAATTCGAGTGGCACCACATCGGGCACGACATCTGACAGTTCAAGCCAAGGCACGACATCGGGCAACTAGGCGCTGCATCCCCAGATAGGCAGCCTGTACAACGGGCGCGAATCGATATCGGTTTGCGCCCGTTTGCCTTGGGTGCCGCCATGGCAAACGCTATGCGATGGTAAGATGCTTTACGTGTGTAAAGAGGAGATTTGCCATGAGCAAGACAATAGTTAGGCCCACGCTATCGCTGGGCAACCACATCTACCTGTATCGCCTGCTGCGCGATGCGATTGGGTGCGGCAAGCAAACGTTTATGACGCAGGTCGAGGAGGCACTCGCCGCGGGCGACATGGCCGCTTATGACCTGGGCTTCGAGTCCACGCGCGAGCTGCTCGAGGAGCTCGATGACTGCATTAAGCTGACCGTCTTTAAGGGCGGTCGCCTGTATGCCACCGTCATCGCCAACGATGCCTGGGATGCCGCCCTTGCCAAGGGCGAGGACAAGCTCAAGGCCGCCAAGGGCGCCAAGCAGTCCTACAAAAAGAAGAAGCGCGGCGAGAAGGACCTGAAGGCCGTGCGCCCCAAGCACGTTAAGCGTCCCGAGCCCGTAGTTGAAGCTGTGCCCGAGCCCGAGCCCGAGATCGAAGTCGCTATTGAGGTAACGGCAGAAGCCGAAACCGAAATCGCCGCCACGACCGATCCCGAAGTCATATCCGAGCAGGAAGTCACTGCTGAGCTCAACGAAGCTCCCAAGTCGACAACCGAAGAAGCCGCTAACCAACCCGAGACGTCTGCGTTCCAAAACAGCGATGTCTTTGGCGACGAGGCCGAGGACGATCAGCCCGCCGATCAAGGCGCTTCCGAGTCGACGCCGGAGCCCGAGACGCCGCAGCCCGCCATCTCGCTTACGGTCGTCTACGACCCCGAGAACGCCAACGCCGGCATCACCACCATGGCATCCACGCCCATCGAGGCAAAGTCGAGCGTCGAGAACGAGAACGCGACGCAGGTTGAGGTTGAAACTGCAGCTGCAGACGCATCCGTCACCTTGAAGGCCGCAGATTCCACGATCAAGCCGGAAGCGACGCCGGAGCCCGCACCCGTCATCGAATCCGCGCCCACCTCTGCTTGCGACCAAATTCCCGCACCCGCGCCGGATTCGGCACCCACTGCGGCCCCAACCCCCGCATCTGCAGCGCCCGCCATCCCCGAGGACTTCCCCGTCGATTTCGCAACCGAGGTCTTCTGCCCCGGCCCGCTTCTGCACCAGCTGTCGACCTATCTCCCCTACGGCGCCGACACGCTCGGCATCGTCGGCGAGTACTACTGGATCGCCCGCGAACGCGGCACCATCGAGGCCGCGCGAAACCGCGCAAGCTTCCCCCTGCGCTACACGCAGGCCGGCGAGCGCCGCGAGGTTACCGTGCGCATTCGCCGCAACACCACAGGCGGTCTCGGAGCCGCCTGGACCATCGACAAGGTCGAAGCCCCGGTCGAGTAAAAAACGGCCTCGGATAGCCAATTGACCATCCGAGGCCGTTTGAATTCAGGCCTTTTAGTTGTCATCGGCGCATATAGACACCAGAGAAGCGAGCTCATCCTCAAGTTGCGGAGCAAAGTATCTAAAAGAAACCTGCGCTCCAGTCGGTATCGACTCAATCATATTCGCAGCATTATCTGAAACTCGGTACGATGCAGTTTCACCTGTCTTCAAATCCTCTATTGAGCAGACGGCGTCTTCAGCATCAATCGACCTAAGCACGCCTTTTCCTTGTAACATCACATCGGCATGCCCGCCAGCTATTTCTAATGAACCTGAGTCTGTCGCAGTCACTTCTCCGGAACCTCCGCGCGATATCTCTTCCTTTGTTGAACAGCCCACCAATGAAGCCATCAGCACCAAAGACAGAGCTAGACGAATCGCCCTACTTCGAAAAAGTCGTTCCATAAGTCCACGCATAATAGCTCTGATCATACTTCAGGAAGGATAAAGATGAATTCCAGCCGTCCGCTATGCCAATCATCTGCCTTGTCTCTCCAGTTTTCTTACCAGTAAGTGTGGCGTAAGCCTCCGCTGTTACAGAATGGGCTGATCCGTTGTACAAACTCGCATGTAAAACATTCGGTCTATTAGAGTTAATCTCATTTTGAATGCTCGCGATAGCCGGAGAGGAGACAGTGCGGGCGATAAGAGTACTTCCTCTGCTTGCGCAGTAATTTGTAAACCCCGTTGCACAGGTTGATATCGGCGTTCCACCCAAAACAACGCCGGGAACAGTCTGTTCTTCATCGGAAAGAGCATGGGTATTGGTGTAATTCCATATCTGCATATATTGCGAAGGGTCGCTATATAAATTGGCAATGCCATACAGTTCCGCAACGTTCGAAAAAGCTGTCACCATACAAGCATAGTGGGCGGTAAGCCTCTTAATCTCGCTTTCATCATATGACATAAACTGAGAAATGGAACGAAATCCAGATACTGTGTAATCCTGCATTTGAGTTGCGTAAATTACAACATCGTTCCAGCTTGAAGGTTTATTCGATAAAACGACAGGCCGTCCTTCTATGGAAACAGCCGGGATTGTTCTTCCGCAATTTGTTGTTATTGAACCGTCCAAAGATTGCACGCCGAATTCGAATGGATTGATCATTACGACTGGGTTATTGAACGAATAAGACTCGACACCAAGATCTCCTCCCCGATCCATAGGGCTGACTAAGCCATCTCCAAAACGATATCCCGTAAGTATTTCATCATCTGAAGCATCTAAAACCAAATAGCCCGCGGCTCTATTGGATGTCACAACCGGAACAATGTAACCAAGCGGGGACCCATCAACATCTACAAAAGGAATAGGGTCAGAAGGCGTATACGAATAGCCGAGGAGTCCCTTTATATATTTATCGGCAAGCTCTTGCGCAATTTCAGAAGTAAATTGTATCTGCTCACCATCAATATTGCCCGTCGAAGCAAAAACCTCTTTCGGACGTGCGGCTAAGGCGACAATTGAAGACGCGACAAGTTGCAGAAAACGACGACGCGAAAGCATATGTTCTTCTTTCTAGAGAAGCGACTTATAAGGTACTCCTATTCTATAATCTTTTTTTAACGTTACAGCACTGGTTATATTTCAATTCGATTTGCTTATGTCCTTGCAACCCAATGCGTCTTTACGTTTTAAACGGAATTAGAAAATCACTCATAGCAAAAACGGGCTTTAATCCCAAAGAGATGACTTTGATTATGAATCAAACCAGCAGCCAGGGCATAGCTGCAGTGCAATCGCTACAAGAAAGGCCGCCCTTGGTGGCGGCCTTTCTACTTGCTACTAGTCGCGCGTCAGCTTGCGGTGGATACGATGCGGCTGGGCTGCGTCCTCGCCCAGGCGCTCGATACGGTTGGCTTGATAGGCCTCAAAGTTGCCCTCGAACCAATACCAGTTGCCCGGATTCTCGTCGGTGCCCTCCCACGCCAGAATGTGCGTGGCGACGCGGTCCAGGAACATGCGGTCGTGGCTAATGACCACCGAGCAGCCCGGGAACTCGAGCAGCGCCGCTTCGAGCGAGGACAGCGTCTCGACGTCGAGGTCGTTCGTGGGCTCGTCGAGCAGCAGCAGGTTGCCGCCCTGCTTGAGCGTGAGCGCCAGGTTCAGACGATTGCGCTCACCACCGGAGAGTACGCCAGCACGCTTCTGCTGGTCCTGGCCCTTAAAGCCAAAGCTCGCCACGTACGCGCGGCTCGGAACCTCGGTCTCGCCGACCATCATGTGGTCCAGGCCGTCCGAGACGACCTCCCACAGGTTCTTATCGGGGTCGATGCCAGAACGGTTCTGGTCGACGTAAGAGATCTTGACGGTCTCGCCCACCTCGAGCTCGCCCGAAGTCAGCGGCTCCAGACCCACAATCGTCTTGAACAGCGTGGTCTTACCGACACCGTTGGGGCCGATGACGCCCACGATGCCGTTGCGCGGCAGGGTGAACGAAAGGTCATCGATGAGCACGCGGCCATCGAATTCCTTGTGCAGATGATGAGCCTCAAGCACCTTGTTGCCCAGACGCGGTCCAACGGGAATGCGGATGTCGGTCCAGTCGAGCTTCTGGCTTGCGCGGGCCTCGGCCTCCATCTCCTCGTAGCGAGCCAAACGGGCCTTGTTCTTGGCCTGACGAGCCTTGGGCGAGCTGCGCACCCACTCGAGCTCGGCCTCCATGCGCTTGGCGAGCTTGGCGTCACGGTTGCCCTGCGCCTCGATGCGGGCGGCCTTGGTCTCCAGATACGTGGAGTAGTTGCCCTTGTAGGGATAAAGGTGACCGCGGTCGACCTCGCAGATCCACTCGGCAACATTATCCAGGAAGTAGCGATCGTGCGTGACGGCCAGAACGGCACCCTGGTAGTTGTGCAGGAAATGCTCGAGCCACAGGATCGACTCGGCGTCCAGGTGGTTTGTGGGCTCGTCGAGCAGCAGCAGGTCGGGAGCCTCGAGCAGCAGCTTGCACAGGGCCACGCGACGGCGCTCGCCGCCGGAAAGCACGTTAACCGGCATGTCAGAATCGGGCAGCTGCAGGGCGTCCATGGCCTGACCGAGCTTGGAATCGATATCCCAGCCGTCGGCGGCGTCAATCTCGTCCTGGAGCTTGCCCATCTCGGCCATGAGGGCGTCCATGTCACAGTCCGGGTCGCACATCTCCTCGCCGATCTTGTTGAAGCGATCGACCTTGGCGATCATGTCGCCAAATGCCATGCGCACGTTCTCGATGACGGTCTTGTCGTCATCGAGCGGCGGCTCCTGCTGCAGGATACCCACGGTGTAGCCGGGGGTGAGCCTGGCATCGCCGTTGGAGACCTCCTCGATGCCGGCCATGATCTTGAGCAGGGTCGACTTGCCCATACCGTTGGGACCCACAACGCCGATCTTGGCACCGGGGTAGAAGCTCAGGGTCACGTCGTCAAGGATTACCTTGTCGCCATGGGCCTTGCGAGCCTGATACATCTGGTAGATAAACTCCGCCATATGCCTGTTCTATCCTTTCTACCTGCTGTTTTCCTATTCTTGTTTCGCTTTAGTGGAAACGAAATGAGGAAACCAGCTCTGAAACTTAACGAAAAAGGGGCATGGTTGCCCATACCCCCTAATACTACCTGGGAAAAGTTCCCCCGGAACATACTATGAACTGCGTACGCTAGTTTTCCGCAACCTTAGCGAACGGCCCGCTGCGATTTGCGCCACAGCAGATACGAGTAGACGTAGACGGCTCCGACCGAACCAAACGCCAGAACCGCAATCACCGCGGCGACGACTTCACTCGAAAGCACGCTGCCTGCCACGCCCATCACAATCAGGCCAATACCCAGCACCATAAAGCAGGCGCCGCCAAAACGCTGCGTACGGCGCCAGTTCTCGGGATCGGCAAGCGCCCAAGGTGTCTTGATACCGAGCGTATAGTTCCGCTTCACACGCGGCAAGTAGTTGCCTACGCCGATGAACAGCAGACCGACAGCACCGGAAATCAGCACGTTGACCGAACCGACCGCCGGCACCACGTCCCAGATCGTAAGCTCACCCAACCAGCTTATGGCGCACATAAACAAGGTGAAGGCGATTACGAAGCCCTGATAGAACTTGCCCGAGGTTCGATATGCCTCACCTTTGGGGTCGACGCGCGGCACCACGCAGAACATTGCGAGAAGCGCCAGAGGCAGCACGCCGAGCGCGGAGGCCATCCAGCTAGGACCCCAACCGTCGACGGCGCCGTTCGCGCCCCAGTGCGTGGGAATCTGCGCAGGCAAGCTCGGCATCACCATGAGATGCGCTACGACATTGGCGACGCACAGAGCGACCAGCGCAACCCACACGCGCGACGATACCCCCGTGGGGTGAATGCCCTTGTTTTCGTTATTCATCCTTATCACCTTCCGTGTTTGTAAAGCCCATAAACCAACCGATCAAGTCCTGCATGACGGTGGTGTTTAAGCTGTAAACGATGTTTTGGCCATGACGTTCGTCGGTCACCAACCCGGCGTTTTTGAGCGTCGCCAAGTGATGGCTCAACGACGGCTTGCTGATGTCAAAATGCTCGGCAAGCTCCCCGGCCGTGCGATTGCCATCGCGCAGCAGTTCCAAAATATGACGCCGTGTAGGATCGGCAAGCGCCTTAAAACCCTCTCCCGGCATAAGACCTCCTCTCATCATTTCGTTCGACGCGCACACTATACTCGATATTTAGATGTTTGTCTAACTATCTAATACAGTAACATCTATAGAACATTCGTTCGTGTTTAGTTACAATGGAAGTTGAAGCAGATGGGCCAGCTCCCTCTACCCGAGAAGGAGATGGACTATGAGTATTGACGATGTCCTGACGTTGTTGTTGCTTGTAATCGCGGCTGTGGAGCTCGGCATCCACATTGGAGGTCGAATGAAATAGCCGCCCCCGCGTAATGCGAAGACGGCCACTTCTCACGCTACAAACGTGTTTGGGAGTTGGCCAACCCGCTGCAACGGGTGCCATCTGCTTCAATCTTATGCGAATCCCGATCCCATTTCAACAAGCTCCAAGGGCTCAAATGGAATCGCAATAATACCTATAATGGCGATAGCTAAAACACGACCGACTCCCCATCGGAGGATATCTATGACCGAAACCGCAGCCGCAGCCCCCATCGAGACACGCGACACCAAGCTCGAGATCATCATGGGCCGCGAGGCACTCGACAAGCTCGCCGATGCTACGGTGCTGGTGCTCGGCTGCGGAGGCGTGGGCTCCAGCTGCTGCGAGGCACTCGCCCGCGGCGGCATCGGTCATTTCGTCATTCTGGATAAGGACGTCATCGCGCCCAGCAATATCAACCGTCAGGCCATCGCCTTCCACAGCACCATCGGAAAGCGCAAAGTCGACGTCATGGAGGCTATGATTCACGACATCAACCCTACCGCTACCGTCATCAAACGCACCGAATACCTGCTGAGCGACAACATCGATGATTTCTTCGCGAGCGTTTTGGAGCAGACGGAGGGCAAGATCGACTACGTCGTCGACGCCATCGACACCATCTCGGCCAAGCTCACCATTGCCAAATATGCTCAGGAACACGACATTCGTTTGGTTAGCTCCATGGGCGGGGCCAACAAGCTCCATCCCGAGTGCCTCCGCTTTGCCGACATTTTCGATACGGTACGTGACCCCATGAGCCGCATCATGCGCAAAGAATGCAAGAAGCGCGGAATCAAGAGCCTGCACGTGCTGTTTAGCTGCGAGGAATCGGTTAAGACACAGCCCCGCGACCCTTCCAACATCCACGAGCGCACCGAGCTGGGAACCGCCAGCTTTATGCCGCCTATCATGGGTCAGATGATCGCCGGCGAGGTTATCCGCCAGATCAGTGGGCGCGGCACCGAGCGCGTGCGCGCCGATGGCCAGCGCCTGGACTAGCGGAGCGCGCCGAGATGGAGCCCCGGTTTTTTGATGCACACTGCCATCTTGATTTAATGGCTCACCCGGACGCCGTTGCCGATGAGGCAACGGCGCTGGGCTTGGGTCTATTTGATTGCGGCGTCGATCCACGCGACTTCGCTAGCGCAAACGAGCGCGCCCGTCGCCAAACAGGCATCATCGCCGGCGTCGGGCTTCACCCCTGGTGGCTCGCCGACGGCCGCTGCGGTCCTGCCGAAGTCAATCTGCTTTGCGAAGTTGCTGCCCAAGAGCGCTACATCGGCGAAGTCGGACTCGACTTTTCCGCGCGCTTTGCTGGAAGTGAGCCGCTACAAATACAGGCACTTGACCGGCTCTGCGATGCGCTCGTGCGGCATCCTCTTACCGGGCGCGTGATATCAATTCACGCCGTTCGTTCAGCAGGAGCCGTACTGGACGTCCTCGAATCGCATGGACTACTCATCCCAAACTCCGACTCCCCCGTTGTCATCTTCCACTGGTTTAGCGGCACTTCGGACGAACTCGTCCGCGCGCGTAATGCAGGCTGCTATTTTTCCGTCAACGAACGCATGCTCGCCACCAAGCGCGGTCGCGAATACGCACGACAGATTCCACTCGACCGTCTACTGCTCGAGACCGATGCGCCGGCCGAGCCAAACACAGAAACAAGCGCGCAATCGCTCATCAAATCGCTCACAAGGACCTCGATGCGCATTGCCTCACTCAAAAACTGTGACGCAAAGCGCATCGAGTCGGCAGTTTTAGCAAATGCGCACTATGTTTTTGACCTTCGCTAACCCCTGTGGACAAACATGCCAAGGGGCATGCGAATCGCACAACGCAGCCCCTATTGGAAAGCAGTACAATTCGGCAGCATTACACCAATTCGTGCATGAGATCACGGTTGCGTGCATACAATTCGTCAAAGATATGACGGCGCGACGCATATAGCTCGTGGGCAGCCATATCGGGCACGATCGTTTGCGCAACGCCAAGGACTTGGGCGAGTTCATCCCATGATGCATAGGCGCCACCTGCGAGAGCTGCCATGATGGCATCACCGAAGCATGCGCCCACCGTAACCTTGGCAACCGAGACCTCGCGCCCGCATACGTCGGCGATAGCTTGCATCCAAACTGGATTCTTGGTTCCACCTCCGACAAGCATAATGCGCTCAATTGGCAGTCCATGCTCTCGCTCGATAATGTTGACATGGGATGCAACGGTATACGCGACGCCTTCCAAGGCGGCGCGAACCATATGGGCTCGTGTATGCCTTCCGGTCAGGCCAAAGAAGACGCCACGCGCCTCGGGATCGTTGAGCGGAGTACGCTCCCCTGCAAAGTACGGCAGACACAGGAGCCCATCGGCACCCGGCGCCACATCGGCGGCATCATGCGCCATAACCGAATATGCATCGGGGCCACCGTGGCCCTCGGCCTCTACGGCATCGCGATACAGCTCTTGGCGCAGCCACGATGTGAGCGCACCCGCCGTATTGGTCCCCGCGCAGATCCCATAAGTTCCGGGAATGATAAATGTCCCTGGCCACAGGCGGGCATCATCGATCATATGATCAGCTAGGTAGATGAAATACGCCGTGCTCCCCAACTGAACCATCATATCGCCGGGACGGAATACACCCGTCGAAATGGCCTCGGCACCAGAGTCGCCCGTTCCCACTAAGACAGGTGTCCCTGCCGCGAGCCCCGTCGCCTCAGCCGCACGCTGCGTAATCACCCCGGCAATATCGGTAGCCGACATTACCTCCGCCATCTGGTCAGGCCGGCAGAAACGAGCACATTCCCGAGCATCAACCTTCCAAGTGTAGCGATCGTATAGGGGAAGAAAATCCTCCGCCAAATAACGGTCCACCGTAAAACGCCCCGTCAACTTCGCGCACAGAAACGATGACGCCGTCAGGAACTTCGCGGCACGTTCGTGCACCTCGGGCATATTCTCCTTAAACCACAAGATCTTGGGAGCAATATCTGACGAACAGGGATCGTGTCCGAAAAGCTCGCGTGCGCGATCTGACCCATATTCGGAAAGAAGCTCGTCAATCTGCGGCTTCGAACGTGCATCGACTCCGTACAAAATCGCGGGCGCCAGCGCGTTGCACTCGGTATCGACCGGCACGCAGTCGCAACCCAATGCGGAAAGGCCGACGCATCCGATCTGCGCCGCGTTAACCCCCGATCGCACCACCAGCTCGCGCGACAAGCGGCAAAAATCGCCCCACCAAACTGCCTCCGCATCATGCTGGTACCATCCATCACGCGGGTTGTCCGTCTCGTGTCCACAAGAGGCCTGGCAAACGATGTTGCATCGATCATCGATTAAAACGCCTTTAGAGGCGCTTGTCCCAATATCAATACCCAGATAGAACACCATAGGTGTCTACTCCCCTCGCGCCGCACGAGCGGCAGCCATAAAACGAACTACCCGCTCAACATCAACCGGGGCATCCAGCTTTCCGTCGCGCTTTAAACACGTGCCGACAAACGCACCATCGTAGTGAGCAAATACGTCAGCCACGGTATTTTCGCGACAACCGGTGCCACATACCACAGGTACTTGGCCAACACGCTCGCGGACCTCGTCGGCAAGCTCGCCCGAAGCGCCACGACCGGCAGCCGAACCGCCGATGACCATCGCATCCGGTAGGCAATTAAAGAGAAGTGAATCGGCAATGTCCGCAGTCGTGCGGTCGTTGAGATAAACCTCCCCCTCGCTCGTGATGAAGTGAAAAAGCTTGAGGTCGTCCAAGCGCAGCGCCGCCTTGCGACGCATGGTGTGCGCGAAATCTCGGTTAATCAGCCCGAGATCACCGGCCCAGGCGCCGCAAAAATTGCAGCGCGTGAACTGCGCGTCGACGGCAGCGCACAGCTCGATTGTGGCATCACCATCGTAAATAGCCTCAGCTCCCCAAGGAGTCGACAAATCATGGGATAGAGCCCCGATTACATAGCCCATCGATGCAAGGGTTGAGGGAGAAACGTGCTGCTCGTAGGGCATCGAGAGCTCATTGGTAATCAAAATGCCATCGACACCGCCCTGCTGCAACGCCTCGAGATCGCGCTTGGCGGCTTCCACGACCTGTGACATGCTTCCGCCCGGGTAATACAGTGGATCGCCCGGCAAAGGACGCAGGTGCAGCATTCCGATAACCGGCTTTTCGGTCTTGAACATCGAGGTTAGAAACGACATAACGTGCTCCTTCATAGGGTTATTGCAGGGACGTTACTCCCCCAGCACCTCCACGTACACTTTTCGCTTCTGCGGACCGTCAAACTCCGCAAGATAGATGTTCTGGGCACCTCCGCACACGATGTGGCCATCTTGGACGGGAAAGAAGCAACTGTTTCCACAAATCATGCTCTTGATATGCCCGCAGGAGTTGTTGCCGGTGGCTCCATAGCTCGGCAGGAAGTGTGCATGCGCATAGGGGGCATCGAGTGGGGCGATGCGATCAAGTGTCTCCATAAGATCCGTCTCCACGCAGGGCAGCCCCTCGTTTACCACGATTCCACAGGTCGTATGCGACAAAATAATCGCTGCCAAGCCATTGGTCACCGAGCTGCGTTCGATGGCAGCGTGCACGTCCTCGGTAATATCGATGAACTGGTCCGGAGCAGTCGATAGATAGCTCAATGTCTCGAGCGTCACCATGTTCACTCATCCCCTTCAAGAAAACGCAGGGCATTACCCCAGTAGAGCCTTTCTCGCGCATCATCGCGCATGGGCACGGTATCGAGCGCCCGCTTGAGTTTGAATGCACGGAAACGCGGCGTATTGCTGGCGAACATCACTTGATGCGATAGCGCGCGCTCATACCACAGCGGCCCCATATCGACCGTGAAAAGACGCTGCATCATCTCCTCGGGCGAATCGATGTAAGTGATAGAGGTGTCCGCGTAGCAGTTGGGATACTTGAGCAGCATCGCCACGGTCTCGCGCACCCAGGGCCAACCAAAGTGGGTCAAACTAAAACGCACATTTGGATGCGTTGCGATTGTGTGCTCAAATGCAAGCGGGTTGCTGCGCGAGAGCTCTGCGCCCGGCTCCCAAGACATACCGGCATGGAAAACCACCGGCTTGTTATAGCGCTCGCACAGCTCGTAAAGCGGCTCGGCCACAACATCATCGGGGGCAAAACCCTGCTTTGCCGGGTGCAGGCAAAGCCCCTTTGCCCCCAACTCGGTAAAGGCGCGCTCCAATTCGTCTGCGGCACCGTTCACCTGCGGATCTACGCTCGCAAATCCCCACAGACGATCGGGGTGTGCGGCAACCAGCATGGCAATCTGGTCATTGGTGCCAAAATGCCCTCCGCATGCCGTGGTTACATCGAGCGGCATGAGCACGCTCTTCCGCACGTCGCAGACGTCCATCTCGACTTGAAGCTCATCCCAATCCATGGGACCCATATGCCCCATACCAAATTCTCGTGACCAAAAACCGAATCCATCAGGCTCATCACCCGACGTACAGATCTCGCCGTAGAGCATAGGATGGACCAACATGTCGATAACCATTTCGTACTCCCTTCCAGGCATTTGACCCTAGTACGGCTCAAACGAACCAATCACTCGGGACGACAGCTCAGCGCCCGCCTTCATACACGCCGGAATATCAAGGCCATCGATTACGCCCTTGGTAAACCCGGCAATATACGAGTCGCCGGCACCCACGGTATTAACGGCCTTCTCCGCCGGCACGATCCCGCACTCATAGAAGCGCTCACCGTCATAGGCAATGCTTCCCTTCTCGCCAAGCGTGGCAACCGCAACGCGCGGTCCCAATTCCTGCACGTGGCATACCCAGTCTCGCAGCTCCGGAGTGTCCTCTTCAAACGACATGAACGCATAGTCTACGTAAGGAAAATGAGCCTCACATGCATATTCGGGATCCTGGCTGAACACCGAGAAGTCCATAACCACCGTCTTGCCCGCATCATGCCATTCGGGCAGGAGGTCCAAACAATTGCCAAACAGGTCGGTATGAATGATGTCATGCTCTAGGATAAACGCCCGGTCATCTTCATTCGGACGATATGTCTCCATTACGCCATCGATTGCCTCGAGATGTACGCGATCGACGCCGTCTTTCAATGCCATGAGCATCACCGAGGTGTCGCCATCCTCCACCCGCAGATGTGAGATATCGAGCCCCTCGGCGGCCAGCGCCTCTCTCATCTTGTCTCCGTACTCGTCCTTGCCGACAACCGACACGGCAGATACCGAAACGCCCATTCGTGCAAGATGGATACCCCAGTCAATGCCATTGCCAGTCGGATAGAACACGCCGATGTTTTGATAGACGTCCGCGCAGCAAAAACCAGCCGCACACGCTTTAATACCCATGGTCTTCTCCAATGTTCAAAAGGGGACCCACCACATGGCGAGCCCCCTTTTCGCGTTTCGCTTATTGTTTTGCATCGGCTGTCCAAGACCTCATAGCCAGACCGCCGTACGCTTTCTTAAGCTATTCGACGATTGGCGCCCCGTGGCCCCAAGAACCTTCCATGCCGCACACGGTCGAGGCAAACCCGGCAGCAAAGTCGAGCGCGCGCTCGATGGCCTCGGCGCCATCCTCACCACGCTTGGCGGAATCGAGATAGCACATCAAAAATGAGGTGAGGAACGAGTCGCCCGCCCCCATGGTGTCCTTCATGTCCGTTACCGGTTTAGCCAGCTGGCGGTAATAACGCTCGCCGTCGTAAGCAATGCAGCCCTCGGCGCCCGCCGTAGCCGACACAAAACGCGGACCCAAGCCCTTCACCCATGCCAGACGCTCGCGGATCTCGTCCTCGCTCGCGGCATCCGCCGCACTAAAGAAAGCGAAATCGACGTAGGGCGCAATCTGCTCGTAGTACTCGTCGGTAGAGTCGTCCGAAAAGTCAAAAGAGACCGTGACGCCCGCAGCCTTCAACTTGGGCAGCTCGCGCTCGGTAAAGCAATAGTTGCCCGAATGAACCACATCGAACTGCTTCATGTACGCAAGGTCAAAGCGATCGAGGACATAGCGCGCATCGCCACGGATACCGCCCTCGTTGGAGCCAAGGAAGACACGGTCACCGTCAACGACGGTCACGCGAGCCGCTCCGTTCTCGCCAATCATCTGCTCGCACTTGTCAAGCTCGATACCCTCATCCTCGAGGCTTGCAATGACATGCTCGGCAGCGGCATCATTGCCAAAAATGCCCATGTATGCGGAGCGTGCGGCACCGCATTTCTTGGCATAAACGGCGAAGTTCACCGCATTGCCGCCGGGATACATGGTGTGGATATGCTCGTAGCGATCGACGACGTTGTCGCCAAATCCGAGTGCGTTAACGTTAAATGCCATGGCCTTTGCTCCTTCTAGTACTCGACAACACCCATATAGCGACGGAAATCGGGATCGTGATCAAACACCTTGCCGCGTGCAGCACGCAGCTCGCAGTTCATGGCGTAGAACAGCACCGGGTCCAGATAGGCACGGACGCTCGCCGGCACGGCTTCCATACCGTACTCCTTGGCATCGAGCACCATCAGCGTATCGGTATGCGTCTTAAGGAACGCCAGGGCGCGCTCGTCCATAGCACGGCACTCGCTGGAGCCCATCTGCAGGAAGTAAAAAACGCCATCCTGAGTAGCCTCGAAGGGGCCATGGAAGTACTCGGCAGAGTGGATGTAGCTGCAGTGCTGCCACTGCATCTCCATAAGAGAGCAGATAGCGAAACCGTAGGTCTGGCTAAAGTTGGGACCGCTGCCCAGAATATAGAAGAACTCATGCTCCTGGCAAAGCTTGGCAAAACGATCGCCCAGCTCGGCATTTACCTTCTCACGTGCCGGGGGAAGAATCTTATCCATCTCGGCGATACCGGCATACATATCGGCAAGATCGGCGTAGCCCTCCTGCTGATCGAGCAGTTCGGCCGCAAGCGACAGCGAAATGCCAGCGGGGACCTCGGCCTGCGGCACGCCCTCGCCCCACGGGTAGACCCACGTGGTCCACTTGCCGGAGTCGATCTTAGATCCAGCGTTGTCGGTCTGGGCGATCACCGTAGCGCCGGCAGCAAGGGCAATCTCACAGCCCTCGACGACCTCGGGAGTGTTGCCACTATGGCTACAAGCGATGACCAGGGACTTCTCGCCCAGACGACGCGGACGCATGATATCGAACTCGCGAGCCGTATAGATATACGAAGTGAAGGTGGTTGCCTCGCGCTGCAGAAGCTCATGAGCCGGGATCAAATCGATCATGGAGCCGCCGCAAGCAATCCAGTAGACGCTGTCGAACTTGCCCTTCTCGGCAATTGCCTCTTTGATCAGATCGTGTGCGTTCATATCCAGTTCCTTTCTTGTTTGGCCGCAATCAATGACGTTGGTTGCGTGGCCGATAGTTGTTTTAGTCAATCAGATATTTCTCGAATGCGGCCATGTTCTTGGCATCTGCCGCCGCCGGGTCATCGTAGTAACGACCGTCCGTGATCTCCTGGCCCAGCATGCCGTCGAAACCATGGGCGTTGAGTGTGGCAACGAAGGCGTCCATATCGTGCTTGCCATCGCCCCACACCAGATGTCCATACGGGTCACCGTCGATAAAGTGCATCTCGTGAATTGCCCCATCACCAAAGGTGGCAAACCAGTCCTCGAGCGTCTCGCCAGCAACGCCCATCGCGGTTGTATCAACCATGGGCTGTAAGTACGGGCTCGCGACCTCGTCAATCATGCGCTTCGCATCGGAAACCGTCGTCACAAGGTTGCTCTCCTCGGGACGCAGGCTTTCCATCGTAAGCACCAGACCGTGCTCGCCGGCATACTCCGCCAGAATGGACAAGTGCTCGCGGCTGCGCTTCCAGGCTTCCTCGCGGTCCTCGTCCCAGTCGCCCCAGCCCGAGTTGACGGACATACGGTCGCACCCAAGTACCTCGGCAAGCTCAATGCCGTGCTTAAAGTACGCCAGGCTGCGCTGTTCATGCAGCGGTTTGCGTGCGCAGTACTGCCAAGGATAGACAACGTTCTCGGGGCACAGAGTACGATACCTAAGCCCACGGTCTGCAGCCTTTTTCGCCAGGACCTCAGCCTCAAAGTAGCCCGTGTGGTCGAGCGTCACATGCGGCTCTGCGCACCACAGCTCAATGGACTCAAAGCCCAAACGCTGCTGCACATCAAGGAAGTAATCGAGCGACCACATGATGTAGTGGATATTCATGCCCGCAATCTGCTCGCGGCGCAGCGTCGGTTTGGATTCAGACATCTTATGCCTCCTTATTTCGATCGAACACGATTTGTCCGTCCGACATCGTCATATCAACCGCAAGATCGCGTGCGTCGCGATAATCGAGGTCAAACACATCCCGATCGAGCACGCAGATATCGGCAAGCTTGCCGACCTCGAGCGTACCCAGCTCGTCTTCGCGCATCAGATCGTACGCGCCCCCGGCAGTCCAAGCGCGCAAGAGCTCGACAAGCGTCAGCGTGTTGACCTCATTCACAGGCAGTCCGTCGGCGAAGAATCCGCCGCACGCGCTGTAGATTGACTCGCCCAGGCTCGGAATCAGCAGCGGCAAATCCGTTCCACAGCACACTGTGCATCCGGAATCTTCCATGCCGCGGCGATTCCAGCTGTGCAAAAGTCGCGTCTCGCCAATTTGTCGACGCATCATCGACAGGCAATCCTCGCGTCGGTCCAGCGTCAGAATCTGCGGATAGACCTCGCAAATTCCACCTAACTTGCCAAACTCGACAAGATCGGTCGGGTCAGAGTTCTCGAGATCGGTAATCGCATGGCGGCGAAGCATCCGTCCATGCTCGTCTCGAGGCAGCGAGGCATAGAGCGCCACGGTGCGACGAACGGCGCCATCGCCCTGGCAATGCAAGGAATATCGGAAGCCGTCAGCATCAATTGCACGCAGCTCGCTCTCAATCAGATCCCACTCTGGCTCCTCGACGACCGTCTTGCCGGCAGCGCCCGCATCGGCCGTATCCTCATAGGGGTCAATCATCTCGGCAAGCCCCGCCCATACGCCGCGATCGGTCATACGGTTGAAGCCAGAAAAACGAACGAAAGGTCCCCGGAAGCGCTCTCGTGCCTCGCGAGCATATGCCAGATTTGCACCAGCGCCCACCGGCTGCGACATCATAGAGACGCGAACCGTCAGCTCGCCAGATTCCTC
>URMO01000043.1 GCA_900549085.1 uncultured Collinsella sp.
CCCTGCGCCCGCTCGCTACAAACGCTTCGCGTTTGCGTTACGCTCACACCCGGGCGGGTTCGAGTCCCGGCACTTTATTGAAAAAAGCACGGCACCGTAATGGTGCCGTGCTTGTGCTTTTAACTGGAGCGGGCAACGGGACTCGAACCCGCGAGTGTCAGCTTGGGAAGCTGATGCCTTACCACTTGGCGATGCCCGCATATGTGGGGGATAGTATAACGCGGTTGTCTTGTTCTATACAAGGGTGACGATGCTTGTTTTAGCTGTGGAGAATCGTCCTACAAACAAGCCAATTGTGGAGATAGGGACCTGTAGGCTCTCCTATTTACCGTTGTCTACCTGCAGCTTTATTCCATTGTCTTTCATAGGCGCCATTTGTCAGATATCGGGCAAGCGTTTGGTCAGGTTCTGGTACTTACCCGCATGAACCTCGGGGGTAGCCTCATCCCAAGCGCCGCGGCCTCCCCGTGCGGCGCACGAGGGATAAGGAGCAGCCATGTCCAACGCACCCACGCACTCTGTCCACAGCGCAATCACAGCAGGATCGCTGCTCCTAGTCCTCTTTTTACTTTTAGGCTGCATGACACCGGATGCCGCGCTCGCCGTCGACGGTTATGAATCGCTCGGATTCCGCACTATCAGCAATGAATGCGGTCCTTTTGAAGTTGGCAAATACGAGGCACAGGATTCTTCGATTGCCTACTGCATGAACCAGGAGCGCTTTGGCCCTAGCACACCGGGCGGACCCTGGCTCACCTACAATCAGGGCTGGGTATGGCTCGAAGACGAATTCGCGGCCATCATCTGTCATGGCTACCCCACCGCCACATCCTTTGGCGGGCATAACCTATCCCCCGATCGAGCACGTGCCGCAACCCAACTTGCCGTCTGGATGCTCAACGGCACCACCCATACCGACGGATCATTCTCATATACAACCGCCCGGGGCGTCACAGAGAGGGGAAATTTTTCCGGCGACAATGAGGTCGTTGCCGCAGCGCGCTGGCTCCACGACGGCGCCAAGTCGGGAAGCATTAAAGCCGCACCGCATCGCGCGCGGCGCTATTTGGGAGCTGTGTCGGGCGGCAGTAAACGTCAAGACATGCTCTACGTGCTCCCGGCCGTCTCCGTATCCTTCCAAAAACAGTCAGCCAACGCCGCCATCACGAGCGAAAACGATACCTACAGGCTCGACGGAGCGAGGTTCGACATCTATGAGAGCGTCGGCGACAAGCGTGTCGGCAGCATCCAGATGGACAGCAGCGGTCGCGCGCAGGCGACACTTTTGCCCAACGCGGCATATTACCTGGTCGAAACCAAAGCTCCGGCGGGTTATATCCCCAGGAGTGACCGCATCGCCTTTTCCACCGGCAATGACGGCGGGAATGTCGTCATCGATGAGCAGCCCGGTACCATTACCCTGCGCATCGCAAAGGTCGATGCCGCGACAGGGGCAGGCCCTCAAGTCAGCGCGTCACTTGCCGGCGCTGAGTTCACCTGCGTCTCACAGTCTACCCCGGGCTGGACGCACACCCTCACGACGGATGAGGACGGCCGGGCAACACTTACCGACATCCCCCTGGGCATCTTTAGCATCTATGAGTCGAGAGCTCCCGAGGGTTATCTGCCCTCCAATGAAACCTGGAGCTATACCATCGGTGCCGACCAGCTCGGAGACGCGGGCGTCGTTGAACTCGAGCGTCGCATCCCCAACATCCCCATCGCTTTTGACCTCGAGATTTCAAAGTTCAAGGACTGCGGTAATAGTGACGAATCTGGTGTAGAGCAGCCGGCGGAAGGCGTGGTCTTTGAAGTGGCAAGCAACACTTCGCAGCAGGTTGTTGGAACGCTGACCACCAATATCTACGGCTTCGCATCGACCAAAGACCAGGCCGGAGCATGGTTTGGCGCAGGAGAGCGCCCCGATGGCGTCAGCGGAACCATACCGTATGACCGTGCCGGCTACACCATTCGTGAGGTTGTCGACACTGTGCCCGACGGCTTTAAGCAGGCAGGGGAATGGACTATCACAGCAGAGCAGATCACGGACGGCGCAGAGCTTCAGTACATCGTAGACAACCACGCCCTGTCGACACATCTTCAAATCGTGAAGCGCGATGCTCAGACCGGCAACGCCGTACCACGCGCTGGGTTCACCTTTCAGCTGCTCAACGGCGACCGTGAGCCCATCTCGCAAACATCCTGGCATCCCGCCCATACCGTTATGAATACCTTTACGACCGATGAAACCGGCACCGTCACCCTACCCGAATCGCTTAACCCGGGCACGTATTACATACGAGAGACTTCCGCCAAGGAACCGTATCTTGTTGGTGAAGATCTGGAGATAACGATTCCCGCCGACATGAACTTAACGCCCGTCGCGGTCGCCTCGTTTTACGACGACGCGGCAACAGGAAGCATCGAGATCGTCAAGAACGATGCCGTAGGTGGGCGCGCCCTTGCCGGTGCTGTTTTTGATATCCGTGCCGCGGGCGATATCGTGCGCCCCGACGGCAGCATTGCTGCCCTGGACGGCGAAACCGTCACATCCATCACGACCGACGAGCGGGGATTTGCGTGCGCGACTCATCTTTCACTGGGGTGCGGAACCGCCACCTATGAGGTAATCGAGGTGCAGGCACCCGAAGGTTACCTGCTCGACCAAAGCGTCCACACCGTCGAGCTGTCGTATGCCGGTCAGGAAACACCCGTGATCAATGCGCACCTCGATGTTTCTAACGACTACACCAAAATCGACATCTCCAAAGTAGATTTGACCGGCAAACAAGAAGTGGAAGGTGCCCGGCTCTCCCTCCACGGTGCCGACGGAACCGAAATTGACGCTTGGACCTCCTCTGACAAACCGCATCGCATCGAGCATCTTTTGCCCGGCACCTACACCCTGTGCGAAGTGATGCCCCCGCGCACTTACGACCTTGCCGAAGACATGACGTTTGAAATTAAGGCCACAGGAGAAGTGCAGACGGTAACCATGAAGGACGCACCCATCGAGATCGAGGGCAGAGTCGACAAGCGGCAAGAGATCGCCCGCCCTATCGGTAAGGGTCTCGTCGCCAACGGCGATGGCAAAAACCGAGCCGTGGCACAATCCGATGCGGACGGCTCCTTCTCTTATACGCTCGATGCTAAAAATGAGTCGAATACCTGGGTTGATGAATTCACCATCACTGACGATCTCGAATGCGCCAAGGAAGGCACTGCCAAACTCATCGCCATCGAAACCCCTGTCGCGACCGGGGACATCGACGGTCTTTGCAACGTGTGGTATCGAACGTCTCCAGTGGGAAGTATCGATACGGGCGAACAGACCAATGCAACGCTCAGCGCCGGGCATGACAACCCCTGGCTCGAAACGGACGAGGTCAAAAAGCTCCTAGGTGACGATTTGCGCATGGTCGATTACGGCGATTGGCATCTTTGGAAAGCCAATATCCCAACAACGGAGTCGGTCACCCTCGAGGCAAAAGAGCTCGCTCTTTTGGACGATACCGCCGTCACGGGCATTCGTCTTGAGTACGGGGCCGTATCGGCCGACTTCACGACAAGAGGCGCTGCAGAATCTTGGACCCGCGAGGACCTCAAAGACGAGCATGACGACCTTGATGATGTGAGCGCCGTCCTTGACTCGGATATTCACGGTGCCGTCATCCATATGCAGGCCGCGTCGTCTTACACGCCTCAGACCGCACTCGCCAACAGCGCTCGCGTTGACCTCTGTCGCAATGGCGGCGGTAGCAACCTTGAATCACATGACGAGGATCGCGTCATCCAGCGATGCGCCATGCCGCAAGATTTACCGGCAACGGGCTCCCTTCCCATTGCCGCCTGCTTCACCGCCTTCGTGACCTCCGGCGCCGCGGCAATCTGGTTTGCCCATCTAAAGCTGGCGTCAAAACGTCGCTGACGCAATAAAAAAGAGGCGAGCCCGTCTCCCGGCTCGCCTCTTATTCGTTCGTGGCGAAATGGCTATTCCCCAGATGCAGACCCACCGTCGATGAGCGCTTGATCGGACTCGGAGATGCCATCGGCTCCCAAACTCTGCTCGTGCTCCACTTCTTCGCTAATCGTGGACTCAGGCGTTGAGCCTTTAACGCCCACGATATACGCGGCCCCGAAACCAAGGACAATGGCGATCAGGGCCAAGATGAGATAGACGGGCCAGTGGCGCTTGATGTACGAAAACACGCAGACTCCTTATAGGTCAACCTACGAACGACGAATGACCTCGGTCACGACCTCGGACACCGTAGCGATATTTGTCGGATTGACGTTGTACGGCAGATCGTCCTCAGTGTGAGCGCATGCCAAACGTGGGCCGTCGACGCCGGCAATGGTAAGGGCGCGTCGGCTTGCCTCGAGAGCAGCATAGGCATCGGTCTTGGCATAGGGCATCTCAAATGCACCGCAATCGACATGGAACGACTTGCACACCTTGTTGACCAAGTTCATGATGCGTCGGTCACCCTTGAGCAGCTGCTGCTCGCCCTCGACCGTCACGACCGAAAGCCTACCGGCACCAATGGACTCAAGGTTGATAAAGAACACGCCGCGGAGCTTGTCGCGATGCGCGGCCAGGAACGCCTTCATGCCGGCGCCGTCGCAATCGGAAGCGCCTGTAGCCACAAACCAGATGTCGTGGCCAAGCAGCTCGTCATCGCCCATGGAGGCAACGGCAGCGAGCATATCCTCGGCGGAAGCTCCATCGGAAGACGTGGCACCGCCCTTCCAGCCGTCGTCGTCATCCTCGAAGTTATCCCACGAGCCGATACCGCGACCAGACTTCTTGGCGTCGTAATCATCCTCGACACCAAGCCAATCGCTCATGCTGTCCTGCTCGTTTTTCTTTTTGCGACCGAACAGACCGCCCAAGCCGCGCTTTTGCGGCTTGGCGGCCGGAGCGGCAGGAGCCGAGATAGTCTCAAGCGGCTGAACATCCGAGCTGACCGGCATGGGGGGAACAACCGGAGCCGATGTGGGCTCGGGCCCCTGTGCCGTCGCGAAGGGATCGTTAACCTGAGCCGAAGGGTCGGGAAGGTCGAACAGCGAGGTGCGCGAGGCGACATTGGCCTGCTGCATCGAAGGCATCGAGGGATCGGGGACCGAGGCCAGCGGAGACGCAGAGGGCATGGGAGCCGGCGCGGATGCCGGGTCGGGAACGTTCATGTTCGGGCGCGGCGACGCCTGAGACGAGATTTGAGCCATCAGAGCATCGACCGTCTCGGCCTGCGACGGAGCAGCATTGGCAACCGTGGCGCCGGGATCACTCGGCGCGGGCATGGTGAAGATCTGCGTAGAGTAGGGCCTCGACTCATCCGCCTGCGGAGCTTCGGGGGCCACGGGCTCAGGCTCTTGCTCGGAGCTGTCCGCAGCGACCTGTTCCGCCACAGATTGATCCTCGACCGTATCGGGCGCAGCGGGCTCGTCCTCGACAGGAGCGGAAAGGGGCTCGGCGATAGCGGTGCCCTGCTTCTCAAACGTCATCGTGGCATCAAACGACACAGTGCTGTCGACCGGCTGTTGGGTTTCGAAAGTCGCCGTCTCCCCGGCAACATCCGCAGGCGAAGGCTGCGGCGCCTCGAAAGACGTCGTGGCGTCGGCAACATCAACAGATACCGGCTGCTCGGCGTCGTTTTGCTCAAATTCCTGTGCCGCGCGCTCGCGCTCGGCCTCGGCCGCCTGTTGCTGGGCTGCAGCCTCGCGCTCGGCTGCCTCGCGGGCAGCGACGCGCTTTTCCTCAAAGTCGTCAACGAGTTTCTTGCCCTTTTCGAATGCCCCCTTAAAGAAATGGGAGGCGCTGGCACCGATCGAAGAAAACGCGGAAGCGATATCGGCATGGGGCGTCGTCACCGGAAGCTCGGCAGAAAAATCGGTGTCGCTCTCGTAGGACACACGCTGCGGATACGCATCGTAGTCGTCCTCGGTATTATCGAGCTCCTCGGGCGCCGGGGCAGGCGCCATGACGTCCAGACCGGCTGCGGGATCGATAGCAGTCTCCGCATCGGCTTCCGTCTCGACGGCATTGGCCTCATCGGGCTGCGCAGCCACGACCGGATCGGGCTGGGGCGCGGGCTCGAACGTCGGCTCCTCGCCCTCTTCGTAATCGAGCGTACAGGACTCGGGAAGCATTCCCAGGGCACGGATGGCATCCGAGCCAAACCGGATGTTGCCGGCGGCATTGCGATAAAGCTTGGGCTCGGGCTCGGCCTGCTCGGCCGCGGCAGGCTCCTCTGCCGACTCGGCAGCGGACTCGTCTGCAACGGGCTCCTCGGCCGGAATATCTTGGACCTGGGACTCGGGTGCAATGACGCCAATCAGGGTCTCGTCGGCAGAAGCACCTTCGAATCCATCGATTTGCTCATCAAAAGCCTCGCCCTGCTCACCCTCGGGAGCGACCGGCTGGCCATACTCATCCTCGGTATAGGCAGGCTCTTCGTACTCGATGGTATTGCCGTAATCGTTTTGCTGCTGGGCCGCGGCGTACTCGGCTGCCGCGCGCGCCATCTCCTCGGCGCGACGCTCCTGCTCGCCAAAATACGTGTCAAACGGAATATCGTCAGGGAACTCGTTCTCACCCTGATAGGGGGCGACGTTATCCATGACACCCAGCATGGCGGCAACAGAGGACTTGTTGCAAACCGAGCCGGACGTGTAGGGAAGGACAAAACGATTGGAAATGATATTGGCGGCATTGGCGAGCGCCACGAGGGAGGCAAGGATCGCGACAATCCACAGCAGGACCTTCAACGCGCCGGGAAGCGGCAAGATGCGCAGGATGGCAATAGCCGCGGGAGCAATCGTGGCAATCGGGAGCAATTTGGCGATCAGCGCTCGGTACGGCGCATAGGGCTCGCGAGCGAGCAGTTCGGCGCGCGGGGAGTCATAGTGCGCGACGACGACAACCGGGCGATTGCGCGGAGAGGCAAGCGGGCCAGAGGCCTTGTGATAGGCGATGACATTTTGGCTCACGCCCGTCTTGCCCAGGCGCGAGATCACGGGGCGCCCGGTTCGCTCGAGCACATAGAGCACGGCTCCGACAATGGCCAACAGGGTGCCGACTAAGCCGATACCGCCACCGATGCCCATAAGCAGGGCACCGGCGAATGCCAGAATGCCCGTAACGGCAAACGCCATCCTGCTCGGCGCGGGAGCATTAAACTCCTGCACCTCGGGATCAAAGCCGTGGTTGCGGAAAATTTGAGCGATATCTTCGGCAGCCAAGCGCTCTTCTTCGCTGCACGCCGGCGTGATGCCAGTGTTCTGCAACAGGTGGTTAATATAGTTCTGGGTGTTCGCCATATGCGCTCCACATCCATAATCCGACAAATAGGCCCAATGTATGCACATTAGAACCGTATATAGTCGAAAGTATACCCCGAGCGGGCGCAAACGGCCGAATTCTGGGCATCTTAACGCCCCAAGCGGACAAGGATATAGCCTAATCTCCATATCGGACTAAAATCATGACATCAAACACCTTCCCATGCGAGGATTCTATGACGGCAAGCGATACAACCGTAACGAATAAAAATGGGGCGCCGGAACCCGGTTTCGACAAGACCGCCCAGCGCATCCTCAATCTGTTCTTTGTCCTCAACAGCTCTCCCGAGCCATTGACCACAGAGCAAATTGTCCTGGATTCCGATCTTGGCTATGGGCCGGGCAATATCGACTCGGACAAGCGCAAGTTTCGCCGCGATCGCGAAAAACTCCTCGAACGCGGAATCACGATCAAGGAAGTTCGCGCAGCGGGCGCCCAAGAAACCGAAGAAAGCGCGTGGACCATCGATCGCGAGCACACGTTTGCGGCCGGTGGCCTCATCACCGCAGACGACGCGGACATCTTGCTCGACGCTATCGACCAGACCCTTGCGACCGGTTCGGCCGCGTTTGCCACGCCGCTTGCAGACATACGCTCCAAGATCGCCTACCTCACCGGCGCATCGACCGCAGAAGAGCCTCCCGCCCGTCGCTTACCCGCCGTCGATGCGGTGTGGAGCGCTTTCGCCGAACGCTGCGCACTGCGCTTTTTGTATCAAAACGGGCACGGGGAGCAAAAAGAACGCACCGTCTGCGTATACGGCATGTTTGAGCACGAGGGTGTGGCGTATTTTTGCGGACTCGACAACGCCACCGATGAAATCAGGACGTTTCGCTGCGACCGTATCGTTCGCGCATGGCGCCCCTCGAAGGCCTACTCCATCCCCGCCGACTTTAACCTGAACGATCGCCTGTTCTTCGAGTTTGATTTTGCCGATTGCAAGCCCGTTATGGCGACCTTTTCGTTTGCCCCGCAAGCCCAGGCCGACATGGTCAGCGGCCTAACGCGCGGTCGCGGGGAGCTCACGCACACCGAAGAGGGTTGGACCTGGACCGTCGGCGTGCGCGACCTTAATGCCGCTGCCTCGTTTTGTATGGAGCACGCCATGGACGGCATGAGACCCGTTGCCCCCGATGCACTTAAACTGGCGTGGAACCACCTCATCGAAAGGACGGTGCACGAGCATGCCCGTGCGTAAACTCACCAGCGAGCAAAGGCTCTCGCGTGCGATTGACATCATGGAGGCCCTCTACGCTGCCGGTGAGACCGGTATGACACGAGGGGATATCTGCAGCCGTTTTGATATCACGGGTGCGGCGCTCGACGAAATTATCGATATCGTCTCGACCCTCGCTGACCGTGAGTCGGGCGCACGCATCATCTGCGAGCGCCACGGCGAGTGCATCATCCTGACAGGCGATGCGGGGCGTGTGCTGCCCTTGCGCCTAAGTGCCGCCGAAGGTGCCGTGCTCAACCACGAACTCGAATCGATGGGAATCGACTCTCGGGCAGCAGAGCGTATCCGACACGCCCTCCTACCCGAGAAACTCGGCTACAACCAGCGCGTCGTCGATACCGTTGCCCGAGGATCGCACTGGCAACAGCTGAACTGCGCGATTCAAGACGGCGTTCGATGCCGCATCATCTACCGTTCGATGGACGACACACGACCGCGTGAGCGTCTCATCGACCCCCTGCGCATCGCGACGCATGGCGACCAAACATATCTGATTGCCTGGGATGTCGAAGTCGATAAGCAGCGCTCCTACCGCATGGACAAAATCGAAGGCCTTACCCTTACCGACGATTCTGTGGAGCGCCACGCGCCCGCGTCCGCATCCCTCCACGAATCCCTTTCCAAAGCGGAGCAGAGCGCAAAACTCCTCATGCCGCTCGACATGGCAGAGCGCCTAGACTGGGCCGGCATCATGTCGATTGAGCCAAACGGGGCAGACATGGCAACGGTGACCGTGCGTTATGGGTCAGAGCACTGGCTGTTCTGCCAGGTAATCGCAGCGGGCGGAGCCATCCGCATACTGGATGACCCCGCCCAGGCATTGCGTCTATGCGATATGGCGAAGAGCCTGACCTGCCCGCTTTAACGGCGTCGCTCGTGGCGTGCGCGCCACAGCTGCAAATAATGACCGATCTGTGCCGACTCGATACGCTGGTAGGAAGTCGTGGGCAGCGACGTCAAGAACTTCTTGCCGTAGCCCTTTGTCACCAAGCGCGGATCTGCCAAGATGAGCACACCGCAATCGGTTGACGAGCGGATGAGACGGCCGGCGGCTTGCTTGACTTCGAGCACCGCCTCGGGCAGCGAGTAGCGCGCCCAGGCGCGGTCTTCGCGCAGGTTGCGCTCACACGAAAGAGGATCCGTGGGACTCGAGAACGGCAGCTTGGGGATAATGACGCAACGCAGTGTCTCGCCGCTGGCGTCAAAGCCCTCCCAAAAGGCCTTGAGCGCAAAGAGCGATGAAGTCGGCTCGTTGATAAACCGATCGCGCAGGCGACGCGGGGACGAGTTGCGTTGCTGGCAATTGAGCTCCAGGCCCGCTCGCGCCAATTTGGGCTCGACGCGGGCATACAGGTCCTCCATATCGCGCCTGTTGGTGAAGAGCGTGAGCACCGATCCACCCATGGCGAAATGGGCATCGACCAGCACACGCTCGAGCGCCGACAGATAGCGCTCGCGATCGCGCGGATCAGGAATGTCCCCCGCCACAACCACGGCCATATTCGAGTCAAAGTCATAGCTCGAATCCAGGTGTAGCGATGAGGATGTCGACGCACCGATGCGATCGAGGCCGACGGCATGGTTGAAGTGCTCAAAGCTCTTAGACACCGTCATGGTCGCCGAAGCGAAGATGGCTGTGTGCACCTCGGGCAGCCACTCGTTCGCCAAGGCCTCGCCGATGTCGATGCGCTCGGCGGTCATAGACTCCCCGCCCGCTCGCAGCCGGCGGTTAACCTGCAGTGAGTACACATAGTGCTCATCCGTACCCTCAATGATGAGCTTGAGATTCTCGACCAACTCGTGCAGACGGCGCGAAATGTCGCCCAGGTCAACGACGACCTCGGGCTTATCGGCAGCGACAGCTTGCACCAGCGCGTCTACGCTTTTATCCGCCTGGTCCAGTGCATCAATTGCGGTATAGGCCGACTGCAAAAAATCGTGCCAGTCATCCGACTCGCGCAGCTCGGGACCAATCCACAGATTCGCGTTGTCATAGCCCCCGCGGGCACGGCGGCCAAGCTCGCGCACGCCATCGAACACATCGGCAATCGCCATGCTCGCGCGGGCAACCGTCGACGTTGCTTTGGCGGTGAGTCCCAGGTAGAGCGTGGAGCCCTCGGAAGTGGCCAGGTCACGGGAAACCTGACTCAGCGCGCCGGCACTCGACCCACCCAAGCGCTCAAACAGCACGTGCGACTCATCTGCCGAGACCACGCGCGCCCATTGGCGACGAGCCTCGCGCTCGATGGAATGGGCCTCGTCGACCACCCAGTGACGAATCGGAGGCAAAATCCTTCCCTCGGCGGCCACGTTGCGGAACAGCAGGGAATGGTTGGTGACCACCACGTCGGCATGTGCCGCACGGCGGCGCGCCCCGTGGACCAGGCATTTGTCAGGGAAGAACGGACACAGACGACGAGCACACTCGCGCGAAGCCGTCGTAAAGTCGGGACGGTTGACGCTGCGCCAGCGAATGCCGAGTGAATCGAGGTCGCCATCGGCAGATTGGCACACATACGCCATGATCACCGCAACCGCCGTGAGCGTGTCAGCAGGATCGCGCTTGGTGGTGATCTCAATCTGACTACGGCTCATGCGCTCGAGCTTGCGCAGACACGGATAGTGGTCATAGCCCTTGAGCGCACAAAATGACAGGCCCCCGTCCAGCTGTTCGGCGAGCTTTGGCAGCTCATGGTACATAAGCTGGTCGGCAAGATTATTCGATTTGGTCGCAATGCCGACGGTAATGTTGTTTCGGCGGGCAGCCTCGGCGAAGGGCACGAGATAGGCCATCGACTTACCGACGCCCGTGCCCTCCTCGATCATGCGATGGGGGCCCGTGACCAGTGCATCGCGAACCTCAACCGCCATCGCGATCTGCTCGTCGCGCGGCTCATAGGTGGGGTACATGCGATTGACCAGGCCGCCGGGGGCGTAATCTGCCTCGATCTCTTCACGACTCGGCATCTTAAGGACCGGCAGCTCGTCCGCATCAACGCGATCGTCTGCGCGATCGGCCTTGAGCACATCGGCACGAGCGGCGCTGAGCGAAAATATCGAACCCGGGTTCTGTCCAGCCAAAAAAGAAAAAATGGGGCGATATGACCAAGGCACGTCCGCGTGCATGTCCGCCAAGCGCGCCATAAGGCCCGAAGGCAGGTCGGTAAGTGCGACCAACAGCACGCGCCACACACCGCACAGGGCATCAACGTCTGCGTTCGCACGGTGCGACACCGAATCGCACCCAAACAAGTCGGCCATAAAGGACAGTTTGTGCGATGTCAGGCGCGGAAGCGCAATGCGCGACAGTGCCAGCGAATCGATCCAGATATCACTCACATTGACGCCGCCCTTGACCGATTCGATGAACGACCGGTCAAACGTGGCGTTATGTGCGATAACAGGACAGCCGCCCACAAAGTCGGCGAGCGCAGCGACGGCTTCGACGGCCGACGGAGCATCTGCCACATCGGCGTTCGTAATACTCGTGAGCTCGGTAATCTCTGCAGGAATCAGCTGCTTGGGATGCACGAACGTATCAAAGCGGTCAATGACCTCGCGGCCCGAAAGGCGGGCCGCGGAAATCTCAATTAACTCGTTGTCCTGCACCGAAAGACCCGTGGTCTCGGTATCGAGGACGATTACGTCCTCCTCGATGAGGCCAAACGACTGCGTCTTAGCGCGCTCGGCGAGCGTGGCGTAAGAATCGATGACAAACTGCGGCGTTCCAGGAGATACGGCGTCCTCAATTAGCATGCAACGCCCGCCCGGCGGAGACCCATACGGATCAGGCTGTCGCACACCTGCGGGAACGTCATGTCGTCGGTATGGCGAATCTCGTCAGGATACAGTGACGTATCGGTCATGCCGGGAATGGTGTTGGTCTCGAGAATGACAGGGCCGTCCTCGCTCACGATAAAATCGCTGCGTGAAATGCCCAGACAGCCGAGGGCCTTGTGGGCCGCGCAGGCAAGTTCCTGGGCACGTGCATAGTTTTCGGGCGAAATCTGCGCCGGGATACGATGGATATCCGTGGGGTCGACGTACTTAACATCCAGGTCGTAGAACTCGCAGTCCTCGGGCTTGCGAATCTCCACAATCGGCAGCGCGCGCACGTCGTCCTCGCCGTACACGCCCACGGTGATCTCGGTTCCCTCGATGCACTTTTCGACCAGCACCTTATCACCGTACTCAAAAGCCTTGGCGATTGCCGCCGGCAGCTCTGAGGGCTCGTGAACGAGCGAAATGCCGTAGCTAGAGCCGTTGACGGCGGGCTTTACAAAGCGACGCTCGCCACAAATCTCGACGATACGATCGATATCGACCTCGTCGCCCGCCTCAAGCGCCAGGCCGGGGGCAATGGGGATGCCCGCCCTGGCATACAGAAGCTTTGAAACCTCTTTATCGGCGCCACATGCGCTGGCGAGCACGCCCGACGCCGTGTAGGGAATACCCAGCGTCTCCATGGCCCCCTGCATGGCGCCATCCTCGCCGCCGGCGCCGTGCATGGCGATAAACGCCACGTCGAAGCCACCGGTCGCCATAGTCACCATAAAGTCATCGGCGGCGGCGTCGAGCAGCTCCACCGAGGTGTAGCCGGCCTCCTTCAGTGCCACCACGACATTCTTTCCCGAATCGAGCGAAATCTCGCGTTCGGCGGAATGGCCGCCCGCCAAGACCGCTACGTGCATGTTCTTTAGGCTTTTACCCGGCATGGGCAGACTCCTCCTCTATAATTCCTGCAGCTGATACCATATTGTAGCGATACCCTCTACGTTTCCCCAAAATCGAAAGGCTTCCATGAATCCCAGGACTAAATCTCAGGACATTCGCGACTTGAGCCAAAACGATATTCGCGAACTTGTCGCCGAACTCGGCCAACCCGCTTTTCGCGCAAAGCAGCTCATCGAATGGGTTTTTGAGAAGAACGTCTGTTCGTTTGATGACATGACCAACCTTCCCAAGGCCTTCCGCGAGCAGCTGAAGGAGGCATTTGCCTTCGACACGCCGACCGAGCTCACCAAGCAGGTGTCTAAGGATGGCTCTCGTAAATACCTACTCGAGTACCACGACGGCATCTCCGTCGAGACAGTCGGCATGCCTCGCCGCAACAAGCTGTCTGTCTGCGTATCCACCCAAGCCGGCTGCGGCATGGGCTGCGCTTTTTGCGCTACCGGTCTAAACGGCCTCAAGCGCTCACTGACCGCCCAGGAGATCGTTGACCAGGCACTCCACGTTTCCAACGACTTTGGCGAGCGCGCAACGAGCGTCGTGTTTATGGGCCAGGGCGAGCCGTTTGCCAACTACGACGAGGTCCTCAAGGCGCTGCGCATTCTTAATGACCCTGACGGTATTGGTATCGGGGCGCGCCATCTCACCGTCTCCACCAGCGGCGTTATTCCTGGTATTCGTAAGTTTGCCGACATTCCCGAGCAGTTTACGCTCGCTGTGTCGTTGCACTCCGCCATCCAGTCCACGCGCAACAAGATTATGCCTGGCGTCAAGAAGTACACGCTTCTGCGCCTTCATGAGGCACTGCAGCTCTACACCGAAAAGACGGGCCGCCGCCCAACTTATGAGTACGCCATGATCGAAGGCGTCAATGACACAAACCCCGAGATGCAGGCGCTCTGCGACTTCTGCGAGGGCACACTGTGCCACGTCAACCTGATTCAGCTCAACGATATCGAGGGCAGCCCTCTCAAGCCGTCGCCGATCCATAAGGTGGAAGACCTCCAGCGTCGTCTTGAGTCACGTGGCATTGAGACCACGATCCGCAACTCTCGCGGCAACGATATCGACGCTGCTTGCGGGCAACTCAAACAGCGCTTCAAGGTTCAGAAGAACGCGTAGGGGAGACCAACCTAAACGTTTCATGTGAAACATCGAACAGCCCCGGTTGTTTAATTGCAACCGGGGCTGTTTCATATCTATCGCTAATCTGCATCGCGCGATTGTTCAACATCTTTTCCGCAAGAAATAAGGGGTCCTTGTTCTGGTGTTCAGACAAGGACCCCTTCAAAAAAGGCTAATGATTGTTAGGTACCTAAAAGCCTACATTTTCCCATTGATGATTAACCCAATCTTGATTAATCTTGGGATTCTTAGTTACCTGAGCTGTACGCATAGCGACATCCTCAGTCATAACATCCATTTTCTTTTTGGATGTATCGACGATATCCTGCGCTCCGCGAAGCAAACGACCACGCAATTCATCATCTGTTGCGACCTTAAATCCCGCAAATGCACCAACCGCTACCGTTGCAGCCAAGGCAAGAGCAGTCAGAACCTTATTCTTCATCCTGATCTCCCTTTTCAAATTGAATCATCTCGCCAAGAATACGAGACAGCTCTTCCTCATCCTTAAACTCAATCTCGATCTTATTCTTACCGCGCGAGCTCTTTACGCGAACGTTTGTGTTAAACACCTGACGCAGAACGCGTGCAGCTTTTTTAAAAGACTGAGGTGTTGCGGGGCGAGGCGCTTTGTGCGTCTCTCCGGCAGAAAACAATGGAGCAAGATTTTCTGTCGCACGGACAGACAATCCCTCTGCAACAACCTTCTCAGCAAGCTTAATGCGTGCATCCTCATACGGAACCGCAAGAATTGCACGAGCATGACCAGCAGTCAGCTTGCCTTCGAAGATCATCTGCTGAACTACCTCTGGAAGATCAAGCAGGCGCAACGAATTGGTAATTGCAGAGCGAGACTTGCTGACAGCCTTTGACAAGGCTTCCTGAGTCATACCACTCGCATCGATGAGCTGTCGATATCCCTTAGCCTCTTCGACAGGGTTAAGGTCAGAACGCTGAAGGTTTTCAATCAGCGCGAGTGCAAGCATCTGCTCATCATCAACATCTTTAATTATGACAGGGAGCTCCTCAAGACCCGCAAGTTTCGAAGCCTGATAACGGCGCTCACCTGCGATAATCTCATAGCCATTACCGTGCTTGCGCACAAGAAGCGGCTGAAGAACGCCATGCTCCTGAATTGACTCACTCAACTCTCGAAGCTCGGTCTCGTTGAAGTGAATTCGTGGCTGATTTGGGTTCGGAACGATGTCTTCGATTGGAAGCTTAGTTTCCGAAACGGCATTTGATGCTGACGCTGCAGATCCACCAGTCTCATATTCAGCTTCTGAGACCAGTGCATTGAGACCACGACCCAAGCCGCCGCGCTTCTTAGGACTAGGCACGCTTAATCACCTCTTTAGCAAGGTTCATATACGCCTTTGCGCCCTTGTTCTGTGGCGCATAGGTAATTACTGGCTCACCGAACGAGGGTGCTTCTGAAATTTTAACTGTGCGTGGAATCAAGGTCTTGAATGCCTTGTCACCAAAATACGATTGAACCTCTTCCACAACCTGGTTCGAAAGCGATGTGCGCGAATCGTACATAGTCATGAGCACGCCATAAGTATCAAGGCTCTTATTAAGGCGTGTTTTAACCATCTTCATCGATTCAAGCAGCTTTGTGACACCTTCGAGTGCGTAATATTCGCATTGAATAGGAATCAAAACACTGTCTGCTGCTGTTAACGCATTGATGGTCAGCAAACCAAGCGATGGCGGGCAATCGATGAATATAAAATCAAACTCATCCTGAACAGGCTCAAGCAGATCCTTTAAGCGAGTCTCACGGGCAATCGCACTGACAAGTTCGATTTCCGCACCCGCAAGCTGGATAGTTGCCGGGATTACAAATACCTTATTGCAATTTGTATCAAGAACGAGCGATTCCGCCGGAACATCGTTCAGCAATGCATCATAGATGCAGTGATCGAGTTCTTCTTTTTCGATTCCAAAACCACTCGTACTATTACCCTGCGGGTCAAAATCGACAATTAACGTCTTTCGGCCCAGTTCACCCAACGCTGCTGCAAGATTTACAGCCGTGGTGGACTTACCTACGCCGCCTTTTTGGTTGATGATAGCAATGACACGCGTGTCTTTTGCACTCTTAGAACGCTTAACGTCGCGAAATCCCACGGTCCCTCCTGGTGTATTTAAAGCTGTTGAATGGAGGATGTTTCACGTGAAACAATCCGATTCGACATCGATTGTTATGTTTCACGTGAAACATAACAATCGACACTATCCATTATGTTTCACGTGAAACATCTAGGCAAGCGGATTCTTTTTTGCCATGCCATTAGCACGCGGAAGGGAAACAGAT
>URMO01000044.1 GCA_900549085.1 uncultured Collinsella sp.
AGCAAGCTGCTGGAATTGAAAGGTCTGCGGCATATCCGCTTCCACGATCTCCGGCACAGCTGCGCCTCGCTGCTGCTTGCCAACGCCGGCATGAACCAGTTTAAGGAGTACTACCAGGGCAAGAAGGCCATGAAGGAGATCGGCGCGATCTCCTGCCAGAAGTGTGTCCGCACCAACGACATCGACTGCATCGGCGAGGACGGCCGTCACCTCTCGTTCTTTGAGATGCTCGGCGACTTCTCCTTTGGCGGCGTCTCCAAGCAGCAGGCTTGCGCTTGGGCCTTCGAGCTTATCACCAAGGAGTTCAAGCTGCCGCTCGACCGCCTGTACTTCACCGTCTTTACCGAGGACGACGAGACCCACGACGTGTGGCGCTCCCTGGGCGTTGCCGAGGATCACATCTCGCGCCTTGGCGAGGACGACAACTTCTGGGCCGCTGGCCCCACCGGTCCCTGCGGTCCGTGCTCCGAGATCTACTTTGACATGGGCGAGGAGGTCGGCTGCGGTAGCCCCGACTGCAAGCCCGGCTGCGACTGTGACCGCTTCCTTGAGTTCTGGAACCTCGTGTTTACCCAGTACGACCGCCAGGAGGACGGCTCCATGCCGGAGCTGCCGCACCGCAACCTCGATACGGGCATGGGTCTGGAGCGCATGGCCGCCATCATGCAGCACAAGACCGCCAACTACGACGGCGATCTGATGCAGCACCTCATCAAGCTCGGTGAGAAGATCAGCGGCAAGACCTATGACGCCGACGATTACTCCGGCGCCAGCCGCTCGCTGCGCATCATCGCCGATCACTCCCGTGCCGTCGACTTTATGATCTCGGACGGCATCCTGCCCGGTAACGAGGGCCGCGAGTACGTCCTTCGCCGCCTGCTCCGCCGCGCCGTGTTCCACGGTCGCCTGCTGGGCATCGAGGGCGCCTTCCTGACCAAGTTCATCGACGAGGTCAACGCTCAGATGGGCGAGGCCTATCCCGAGCTGCTAAAGAACGTCGCACTCGTCAAGGGTATCGTCGCCTCTGAGGAGGAGCGCTTCTCCACGACGCTCGACAACGGCCGCGTCTACCTGGACGAGGCCCTGGCTGCTCTTGCCGAGGGCGCCGTGCTTCCGGGCGAGGTCGCCTTTAAGCTGCACGATACCTTTGGTTTCCCCATCGACCTGACCGTTGAGATCGCGGGCGCCGCTGGCCATGACGTCGACATGGACGGCTTCACCGCTTGCATGGAGGACCAGAAGGCCCGCGCCCGTGCCAACGCCAAGGGCGATGCCTGGGGCAGCTTCAACGACGTGTGGGTCGAGCTTTCCGACAAGGTCGCTGCGACCGACTTTGACGGCTACGACAACGACGTTATCGAGGGCGCCAAGGTTGTCGCCATCGTGCGCAACGGCGAGTCCGTCGAGTCTGCCGCCGCGGGCGAGGACGTCGACGTCGTGCTCGACCGCACCCCGTTCTACGCCGAGATGGGCGGCCAGCAGGGCGACGCCGGCGAGCTTTCCGCCGAGGGCGTTGTTCTGACCGTTGCCGACACCAAGAACCACAACGGCCTGTATGCCCACGTCGCGCACGTTGCCGGGGGTACGCTGACCGTCGGTGCTACCGTGACCGCCGCGCTCGACGCCGAGCGCCGTGGTTTCCTGCGCCGCAACCACACCGCCACGCATCTGCTCGACGCTGCGCTTAAGCAGGTACTGGGCGAGCATGTCTCCCAGGCCGGCTCTCTGGTGACGCCCGAGCACCTGCGCTTTGACTTCACGCACTTCGAGGCCCTGTCTTCCGAGCAGCTCAAGGCTGTCGAGGACCTGGTTAACCAGCAGATTTTCGCTTCCAAGCCGGTCGTGACCCGTGTCATGGGCATCGACGAGGCCAAGGCCGCCGGTGCTGTCGCCCTCTTTGGCGAGAAATACGGCGACGTCGTCCGCGTCGTTTCCGTGGGCGCCGAGGACCAGCCGTTCTCCCGCGAGCTCTGCGGTGGTACGCATGCTGCCAACACTGCCGAGATTGGCCTGTTCAAGATTATCTCCGAGTCCTCCACGGGCTCGAACGTCCGCCGTATCGAGGCCGTTACCTCTAAGGGCGCCCTCGACTACATGGCCGACCGCCTGGCGCTCGTTGACGCCGCCGCCGCTGCGCTCAAGTGCCGCGTTGACGAGGTTCCCGCCCGTGTAGAGAACCTGCAGGCCGAGCTGCGCGAGACGTCTAACAAGCTCAAGAAGGCGCTGACCGGTGGCTCCTCCGACGCTATCTCCAGCGCTATCGAGGGCGCTGTCGAGCTCGGCGGCTATAAGCTCGTCGTCGCTGAGCTCCAGGGCCTTGAGGCTGCTGACCTGCGCAACGTCTGGGATACCGTGCACCAGAAGGTCGCCGGTCCTGTCGCCTGCGTCGTTGCCAGCGTGACCGAGAAGGGCACGCCTGCGTTGCTCGCCGCCGGTTCCGACGACGCCGTGAAGGCCGGTTTCCACGCCGGCAACGTGATTAAGCAGATTGCGGGCCTGGTCGATGGTCGCGGTGGCGGCCGTCCCAACATGGCCCAGGCCGGTGGCAAGAATGCCGCCGGTATCGCCGCTGCCCTCGCGGCCGCCAAGACCGCGCTCGGCGCCTAAGTAGTCGCTGTGGTCGCGCTCGCGCTGGACATAGGGGAGACCAGGATCGGCATCGCCGTCTCGAGCCGTGATGGCAAGATGGCGATGCCCGTAAAGGTGCTCCCGGCCGCGGAGGTCACCGGTATGGCCAAGACGTTTCGTTACCTGGTCGAGGACTATGAGCCCGACATCCTGGTAAGCGGACGTCCCCTGACCATGGCCGGCGAGCCCGGCCCCCAGGCCGAGCGCGTTGCCTCCGTGGCGCAAAAGATCGCCGACGAGCTCGATCTTCCGCTGGAGTTTGAGGACGAGCGCCTGTCCTCGCAAGAGGCCAAGCGCATCCTGCGCGAGCAGGGACTCAACGAAAAGCAAATGAGGGGCAAGATCGACATGATCGCCGCCAGCCTGTTCTTGCAGACGTGGCTCGATCGCAAAAACGAGGAGGTTTCGCATGCCTAGCGCTTTCGATCCGCGCCAGCCGAATCGTACACGACAGTCTGCGCCGCGCCCTGTACCGTCCGATCAGCGTCCGATGCAGCCGACCCAGCGCGCGGCCCAACCCGCCGCACGCCCGACACAGCCCTCCTCCCGCCCTGTGCAGCCCGCTCAGCGTCCGGGCCAGCAGCCTGCTAGTCGTCCTGCCCAGCAGTCCGCCGCCCGCGCGGCCCAGCCCGCAGGCGGCTCCCGCTTTAAGCAGCAGACGCCTACCCAGCGCGCACAGGCCCCTCAATCGCACGCGCATCATGCGCGCGGCTCGCATGGCGTGGCTCCGGCCGCGCGTTCGAGCTATAACACGCATGCTCGACGCGGCGCCCAAAAGAAAAGTTCGCCGGTGCCTATGATTATCGGCGCTGTGGTTGCGGTGATCGTTCTCGCCGCCATTGCCTTCTTCGCTGTACCGGCCGTCAAGGGCTTGCTTGGCGGGGAGGACGCAAACGTCACCGCTGGCCAGCAGGTTACCGTTACGATTCCCGAGGGCGCCTCGGGCGACACGATCGCCACGATTCTCTCCGAGAACCATATTGTCGAGAATCCCAAGGATTACTACGCGGCGGTCAAAAAGCTCAACGCCGACATGTCGCTTAAGCCTGGCACCTACTCGTTCACCACACTCATGGACGCGACCAAGGTCGTTCAGCAGCTCATGGAAGGCCCCAATGCGGGCTCCGATGCGCTGACTATCCCAGAGGGCCTGACGGTTGACCAGGTCGCCGACCGCGTGGCCAAAGCGTACGACAGTATTTCTAAGGAGGACTTCCTTAACCAGGCCAAGGCGAGTAATTATGTGAATGATTACGCTTTCCTTAAAGACGCCGCGAACGATTCGCTCGAGGGCTTCCTGTTCCCCAAGACGTATTCGCTGGGTAAGGACCCAAGCGCCGATGATGTGATTCGCGCCATGCTTGACCAGTTCAACGCCGAGTATAAGTCGCTTGACTTTGCCAGCTGCGAGGCCAAGATCAAGGATTGCTATGGCGTGGAGATGTCCGATTACGACATCGTTAACCTTGCCTCCATCGTCGAGCGCGAGGGCCTCAACGCCGACCAGCGCGCGCATGTGGCCTCGGTCTTCTACAACCGTCTGGCGGGCAAGCTCGATGGCCTGCGCTACCTCAACAGCGACGCGACCATGATGTACGTCACCGGTGGCGAGGTTACCGCCGACGACCTGCAGAGTGATAGCCCCTATAACACCTATAAGCACGAGGGCCTGCCGCCCACGCCCATTTGCTCTCCGTCGCTCGAGGCGCTCAGGGCCACCCTTGAGCCGACCGACTCCGACGACCTGTATTTCTACATTACGCAGGACGAGGAGTATTTCTCGAAGACCTACGAAGAGCATCAACAGTCTTGGAATTGATCATGAGGATTTTTAGCCCCAAACGATATGTTGCCTCGGTCGATCGCATCGACCTCGATACCCTCTGGGCCGACGGCAAGCGCGCCATTCTGCTCGATCGCGACAACACCCTGGTGCCGCGTGATACTGAGCAGGTACCCGCTGCGGTCTCCGCCTGGCTCGAGGCCGCCCATGCTAAGGGCTTTAAGCTGTGCATGGTGTCCAACAACTGGCATCGCGACCAGGTTATGGCGTCGGCGCGCGAGCTGGGGCTCGAGGCCATTAGCCACGCCATGAAGCCGGCGCCATTTGCCCTCAAAGCGGGCCTTAAGCGTCTGGGCGCCACGGCCGACGAGGCCGTGCTAATCGGCGATCAGCTGTACACGGACGTGTGGAGCGGTAACTTTGCCGGCGTTGACACTATTCTGGTCAAGCCGCAGGCAACCCAGGACCTGTGGTACACGCAGATCTTCCGTATCTTTGAGCGCCGGGCCCTGCGCGACCTTCCCTGCGAGGAATAGGTTTCGCCATGTCTCAGCACATAAAACACGGCTGCGACCATATCTTCTTTATCGGCTTTTTGGGCGCGGGCAAGTCGACGCTTGCGCGCAACGTGGGCACTATGTTCAAGCGTCGATTCATCGATACCGATCGTTTGGTTGTGCGTCGATGCGGCAAGTCGGTGACCGAGATATTTGAGACCGAGGGCGAGGATCGTTTTCGCGAGCTCGAGACTTCGGCACTCCGTTCGCTTCAAAGCGAGCGCAGTCTGCTGGTATCGTGCGGGGGTGGTATCGTCGAGACGCCGGTGAACATTGAACTGATGCACGAGATGGGTACCTGTGTGTACCTCGAAGGCGACTTTGAGGACTCGTTGCGTCAGATTCGCCGCTCCGATACCCGGCCCGATTTCCGCTCGCCCGAGCATGCTGCGCGCCTGTTTGAGCATCGCCGTCCGCTGTATCGCCAGGCCGCCGATATTACCCTTGATATTCGCAACAAGTCCTTCGAGGACGTTTCCTACCTTTGTGCCGAGATGCTTTTGGAGCGTGGATTGCTATGATTCGCCGTCAACTCATCAATTTCCAAAACCGCAGTGTCGATGTTCGCGTCGGTCTTGGCGCGTTTGAGGAACTGTCGCGCATGTTTGCCTCGGCTGTGGGCAAGCCCAAGCGCGCGATGGTGGTTTGGAACGACGCCACATCCGAGCGTTTTGGCGAGGTCGTCGAGCATGCGCTGGTCGACGCCGGGTTTGCCGTGTCGCTGCTCGTCCTCGAGGTTTCGCCTGCCGGCGCTACGCTGGCCGATGCCGATACCGTCTTTGGTGCCCTGTCGGCTAACGGCATTACCTGCGACGATCTCGTTGTCGCTGTCGGCGACACGGCGACCTGCTCGGTTGTTTGCTGGTGTGCCAATCAGTGGTGCGGCCGCACCGAGTGCGCCCTGCTGCCGACGACGTTCGACGCCATGCTTACGGTCGCGACGACCATGAAGCCGCTCGTCGCCTCGTCGGCGAATGCACTTCCCGCTATCGCGTTCCGTCCCGAGCCGGGCCTGGTCGTGTGTGACCTCGACCTTGTTCGCGAGGCGGACCCCGAGGACCTCAAGCTCGGCTATGTGGAACTTGTTGGCACCATGCTTTCGAGCAGCAAGTCCCGCTGGAATCAGTTTACCGAGACCGTCCCCGAGATTCTCGCGGGCGAGGAGGTCGCGCTCGTCAATGCCGTTCAGTGGTCTCAGACTGCCCGCAAGGACGTACTGATGGCTACGAACCCGAGCGCCCGTCATGCGCTCGATTTTGGCAAGACGGGGGAGCGTACCCTGCGCGCCTGCTTGGGCGATGCCGCATCGCAGGTCCCTGCCTACCAGCTGTTGTCCGAGGGCATGCGCTTTGAGGCGCGTCTAGCACATGATGCTTGCGACTTCGATATCGATTACGTTTTTGAGGTCGATGACTGCCTGGAGGACTTTGGCATCGAGGAACTTGCCTTCGATCTGGAGCCCACCGCGTTTATCGAGGAGTTCCGCAGGCAGCAGTTCGCCCGCTCGAACCGCAGCATGTTGCCGCTGCCCGCGGCACTCGGCGCCATTCGTCTAACGAGCGTTGAGGACGAGGTTCTTGAGCGCCATGCTCACGCCTACTTGGCTTCTCGCAAAGAACTTCTCTAAGATTTATTGACATCCATCGTCTTTCGTATCATGTTGAGGGACGGGTTTTTAATTGGTGGCGGATCGCATGCGATTCCGTCGTTCGGTTGAGACCCGTTCCGTCTTTATAGAGACAATAAGAAAGGAATCTGCATGTCTGAGTTTGCTGCCGGTCCTGCCGGTCGTATCGAACGTGTCCGTGCCCTGATGGTCGAGCGCGGCTACGACGCTATCGTGGTACGCGACGAGGCCAATCTTCGTTGGCTCACGGGCGTGAAGGGCGTCTTCGACTACACCTTCGAGTTCCCGCACGCGGCGTTTATTACGGCTGACCAGTGCCTGTTCCATACCGACTCGCGCTACCTCAACAGCTTTGAGGAGAACACGCCCGCCGGCAGCCCCTGGGTCTACGACATGGACGAGGGCACCATCCCCGGTTGGGTCGCCGGCAAGATCGCGGCCAACAAGTGCCGTGTCTGCGCCGTCGAGGACGACATGCAGATCAACTTCTACCAGGGTATTCAACGTGGTCTGGAGGACCGTTCCGTCGCCTGCATGTTGCCGCTGATGCATGACGATATTCGCAAGATGCGCGCCATCAAGGACGCCGAGGAGATCGAGCTCATGCGCCATGCGCAGTCGATCACCGACGCCGCTTTCCAGCATATGCTCGGCTTTATTAAGCCCGGTATGACCGAGAAGCAGGTTCGCAACGAGCTCGAGAACTTTATGTTCGCCAACGGCGCCGACAGCCTGGCCTTTGGCTCTATTGTGGCGAGTGGTCCCAACACCGCCAACCCGCATGCCGTCCCGAGTGACCGCGTGATCGAGAAGGGCGACTTCGTCCTCATGGATTACGGCGCGGGCTACTGCGATTATCGTTCCGACATGACGCGCACCGTCGTGATGGGCGAGCCTACCCAGGAGCAGCTCGACCTGTACGCGCTCGTGCGCCGTACGCACGAGGAGTGCGTCGCCGCCATCCATCCGGGCGTCGAGGGCAACGACATTTTCAAGCTTTCCAAGAAGATCATCGGCGATGCCGGCTATGGCGATTACTACAACCATGGCCTGGGCCACGGCGTCGGCATCGACATCCACGAGCTGCCCAACTTCAACCGCAGCAAGAACATCATCGAAGTTGGCTCGGTTATCACCATGGAGCCCGGCGTGTATCTGCCCGGTGTGGGCGGCGTGCGTCTGGAGGACTACGGCGTGGTCACCGAGAACGGCTACGAGCCCTTCACCAAGACGCCGCATGACCTGCACATTATCGATTGCTAGCTCATTTCGATAGATTTTTGGGGCGGGGCGTCCGGAGCAATTCGGACGCCCCGCGTTCTCTTTTTATGCGCTCGCTGCAGGCGCCGTCTGCAAGTGTATAATTTCGGTCGTATGTAATTTGGACGCTTGTGCGTTCTGCCCATAACAAGAAAGGTCGCTATGCCTACCATTTCTACCGCCGACTTCAAGAACGGCCTCGGTCTCCGCATTAAGGACAAGGTCTACACCATCGTCGAGTTCCAGCATGTCAAGCCGGGCAAGGGCGGCGCGTTTGTGCGCTACAAGACCCGCGACATCAAGAGCGGCCGCGTCGTCGAGAACACCTGCAACGCCGGCACCAAGTTCGAGAGCGTTATGCTCACCACCCGTGAGTTCCAGTACCTCTACAACGATGGCGCCGACTACATCTTCATGGACAATGAGACCTATGAGCAGGTTCCCGTTCCCGAGGACATGGTGGGCGAGAACTCCAAGTGGCTGCGCGAGAACGACATCTGCCAGCTGCTCTTTGCCGACGATGAGCTCATGGGCGTGACCCCGCCGATGTTCATCGAGACCACCATCGTCCAGACCGACCCGGGCTTTAAGGGCGACACCGTACAGGGTTCCACCAAGCCGGCCACGATCGACACCGGCGCTGTCATCCAGGTCCCCATGTACCTCAACGAGGGCGAGGTCATCAAGGTTGACACCCGCGACGGCAAGTTCGTCTCCCGCGTCTAGCAACCAACTCTTCTAGGAGGACTCATGCCCCAGGAAATCAAGATTGACGGCATCGGCATTTCGCCCGATGTTCTGACCGCCATCGTCTCGCGCGCCGTGTCGGATGTCGAGGGCATCGCCTCCGTTGGCGTCAAGGACCTTGCCACCAACCTTGTCTCCATGATGCTCTCGTCCAAGGCGCCGGCTTCCGAGCCGGCCGTCGAGGCCGCTGTCGTCCGCGACAAGCTCGCACTCACCGTGCGTGTCGTGGTGTTCTTTGGCTATCCGTTCAAGAAACTCGCCGAGGCCGTTCGCGCCGCCGTGGTCGCCGCCATCGATGCCCAGGTGGGCGTCGAGGTCGAGCGCGTTGACGTTTGCATCGACGGCCTAGTTTTCCCCAAGGAGTAACCTTTGAGCCTTAAGGTTTATCGCGGGCGTACGCTTGCCCGCAGTCAGGCGCTGCAGCTGCTGTTCCAGGCCGAGGCCACGGACAGTCCGCTCGAGCGCGTCCTCGAGGGTGATTTCCTGATCTCGAAGGGTCCCCTCGACCCCTATGCGCTGGAGCTTTGCCGCGGTGCCTACGAGCATATCGATCGTATAGACTGTGCCCTGCGCGCCGTCGCCAAGAACTGGGATCTTATGCGCATGCCCGGTGCCGACCGCAACCTGCTGCGTATCGCCGTCTACGAGATGCGCTTCCTCACCGACGAGGAGGTCTCGGACGCCATCGTCATCAACGAGGCCGTCGAAATCGCCAAGGCTTATGGTACCGACCAGTCCGCATCGTTTGTCAACGGCGTGCTGGGCAAGATCGCTCGCAGCGAGGAGCTGCCGGGCGAGGACCTGTACCAAGAGCTGCTGGCCGAGGATCGCGCTCGCGAGGAGGCGCAGGCTGCCGAGGCGGCCGCCAAGGTCGCTGCCGCTCAGGCTGCCGCCGGTGTACTTGCCGAGGATGCGGACGCTGCTGAGGCCGTCGAGGCCGACTCCGTCGAGGAGTAGCCATGCCAGAGGGTTCCGTCCGCAACTTCGATGAGATCTCGGATCGCCTGGACCAGATCATCGCCACCGTTCGCTCCAAGGATACGTCCTTGGAGCGTTCGCTCGATTTGTTTGACGAGGCGATTGAGCTGGGCTCCCGTGCGGTCGATATGGTCGACAAGTTTGAGCTGACGCCGCGTGAGGCCGACAAGCTCGAGCAGGAATACGATGAGGATGCGGCAAACGAGTCCCAAGATAGACAGGCTGCATCTCCGGATACGAATGGTTGATGGCATTCATGAAACGCGTGCGTCTCGATGACGAACTGATTTCACAGGGCATCTGCGCCGATCGCGCGGATGCCCTTCGCACTCTTATGGCGGGCTTGGTTTCGAGTGGCGGTGAGCGTTTGAACTCTCCGGGGCTCAAGGTGACGCCGGGCCTGCCACTGCACGTTAAGGGGCGCATTCCGTACGTTGGGCGCGGCGGCCTTAAGCTCGAGGGTGCGCTCGATGCGTTTGGGATCGATCCGACGGACCTTGCTTGCCTCGATGTGGGATGCTCCACGGGCGGCTTTACTGATTGCCTGCTCAAGCGCGGCGCCGCGACCGTTGTCTCTGTCGACGTGGGCCGTGCCCAGTTTGATTGGTCGCTGCGCCAAGACGATCGCGTGACGCTTCACGAGCGCACGAATGTGACGCAGCTGCCCGAGCTCGGCTACGGCGGCGCTATCGACCTGGCCGTGTGTGATGTGTCGTTTACGAGTATCGCGAATATCATCGATGCCGTGCTGGCGTGCCTGAAGCCTTCGGGTTCGTTTTGCACGCTCGTAAAGCCCCAGTTTGAGGCGCCGGCTGTGCTGGTTGGCGAGGGCGGTATCGTGACCGACCCCGCCGTGCGTGTCGACACGCTCGTGGGGGCGATTGAGCTTTTCGCTGCCAGGGGCCTGTTCCCGCTTGACGTGTGCGTGTCGCCAATCCATGGCGCTAAGGGCAACGTTGAGTTTTTCCTGTACGGCACGAGGTTTGCCCCCGGCGAGCGCGCCGAAGATGAGTTGCAATCCCAGGTATCGGCTTTGAGCGAGAAAGCGGCAACGCTATGAAGGTCTTTCTGGTTCCCAATTACTACAAGCAAGAGGCGGTCGAGAGCGGCCTGATGCTCGAGCTCTGGCTGACGCGCCAGGGCTACGAGGTCGCATGGGCGGCCGATCAGCGCTCGAAGATTCAGAGCACGCCCGATGTTGACGATGCCGACTTGGTCATCACGCTCGGCGGCGACGGCACACTGCTGCGCGCCGCCCGCATTCTCAACTACCGCGAGATTCCCATTTTGGGTCTTTCCTATGGCCACCTGGGCTTTTTGACGGCGGCCAGTCCCGAGGAACGCGATATTTTGCAGGTTGTGAGCGATGCCCTGTCCGGTGAGCTCCACGTGAGCCGCCGCGCCACCATCGCCGCGGATATCGTCTCGGTGCGCGATGACGGCACGAAGGATGTCGTGCGTTCGTTCGCCCTCAACGACATGGCGCTTACGCGCGGGCCCCTGTCCGATATGGTCGAGTTTGACATCACGGTGTCCGGCCATCATATCGATCGCCTACGCGGTGACGGTGTCGTCGTGTCGACGGCGACTGGCTCCACCGGCTACGCGCTTTCCGCCGGTGGCCCTATCGTCAGCCCTGATTACACGGGCATGGTCTGCGTGCCGATTGCTCCGCATACCATTCAGGCACGCGCCTTCTTGACCTCGCCGAGCGATGTCGTCGAGATCTTTATGTCAGATGATCGTCCGAGCGTGCCGGCGATTGCCATCGACGGACAGTTTATTACCTGCGATGGCACGGTCGAGAGCGTGGCTGTGCGTCGCGGTCCCGGTGATGTGCTGCTGCTGGATTACGGTCCCGAGAGCTTCTATAACTCGGTGAGTCGCGTGTTCTATGGAGTGCGTCATGATCGATGAGCTGCAGGTTTCCAACATTGCACTCATTCGCGAGGCGACGTTGGTGCCGAGTGCCGGCTTGACCGTTCTGACCGGTGAGACCGGTGCTGGCAAGACTGCGCTGCTCTCGGCGCTTAAGCTTATTTTGGGTGAGCGCGCCGATTCGTCGACGGTTCGCGAGGGCGAGACGCTTGCCAGCGTCGAGGCGCGCCTGTTCGACGGCCCGCACGACACGGATGGCTTCACCGTGCAGCGCAGCCTTTCTGCCGAGGGCCGCAGCCGCGTAAAAATTGACGGCCGCATCGCCAGCGTGCGTGAGCTTTCGGAGCGCGTTGGCGTGATGATGGATCTTTGCGGCCAGCACGAGCACCAGCGCTTGCTCGACCCGGCGCACCATGTCGCCATGGTCGATGCTTGGGCTGGGCGCGCGGCGCTTGAGGCGCTCGAGAAGTATCGCACCTGCTTTAAGGCTTCGCGTGCCGCCGCCAAGGAGCTTCGCCGTGTGGAGGAAGCCTCGCGTGCGCAGGGGAGTCGCGTCGAGGAAGCGCGTTTTGCTCTCGAGCGTATCACCGAGGTCGACCCCAAGCCAGGCGAGTACGAGGAACTCGAGGAGCTGCTGCCGCGTTCGGAGCACGCCGAGGTCTTGGTGGCGACTGCAAGCGAGGCCCATGCATCACTTGCTGCCGAAGGGGGAGCGCTCGATGCCGTGAACGGCGCCGTGGCCGAGCTTTCCCGCATGGCTGCCGTCGATCGCAAGCTGGGCGACATTGCCGATGCGCTTTCGGATGCCTGCATCTCGCTTGAGGATTGCGCCAACGAGCTGCGTGCCTATCGCGATGGCGTTGCGTTTGACCCTCGTGAGCTCGCTCGCATGCGCGAGCGGTATTCCGACCTCAAGGGCCTGCTGCGTCAGTGGGGTCCCACCATGGACGATGTCTTTGCCATGCGCGACCGCTCACAAGAGCTGCTGTCTCTAGTCGATGATGGTGATGAGCAGATCAAGAAGGCTCGCGAGGCACTCGGGAGCGCTGAACGCGAGCTCTTTGCTGCCGCCAAGGCACTTAAGCGCGCGCGGAACACCGCTGCCCCGCGCTTTTGTCACGAGGTTGGCCGTCAGATGGCGCGCCTGGAGATGGGCGGCGCCGAGCTCGTCTGGGAGTCGCGCGATCTTCCGCGTGCCGAATGGACGCCGGCAGGCCCTTCGAGCTACGAGCTTTTGTATCGCAGCGGTGCCGGATTGACGCCGCGCCCCCTGCGCCGCATTGCGTCGGGCGGCGAGCTGAGCCGCGTTATGCTGGCGAGCAAGGTTGTCCTTGGCAACGCGGATGGCGTGGATACGCTGGTTTTCGACGAGGTTGATGCCGGTGTCGGCGGCTCTACTGCGCGTGCCCTCGCGAGCGTGCTGGCGGATCTCGCCGCTACGCATCAGGTCATTGTCGTAACCCACCTGGCGCAGGTCGCCGTCATGGGCGACAAGCATTACGTGGTCAGTAAAGAGCCCGGCGACGTTCCCCAAACGCATCTGGACGAGGTGACCGGCGATGCCCGTACCGCAGAGATCGCCCGTATGCTGAGCGGCGATCAATCGGAGGCAAGCCTAGCGCACGCCAGACAGATGCTGGAAGAAGCGCGTGCTTAGGCCGAGCCGCCACATGCGTGTCCGACCTGTCCGCCACGAAACCGGCCCATCTACTACGTTTAATAGGCTATCGGCAACCATGCCAAGAATTGCAAAAAGAAAACCGCAGGTAGAACGCCTGCGGTTTTCTCTATTTTCGGTATGTGGTTGGGCCATACGGATAAAACGTAGTAGATGGGCTGGTTTCGTGGCTAGTGGCGCCCTTAGGCTCCCCAAAATCTCTACTCCACGACCTTATCCGGCTGGATGAGCTCCTCGTAGTAGCTGATGTGCTCGCGCGCGTCCTCGATTTCGGGCAGCAGGAAGTTGTAGATAACCTCGATGATCATCGTGGCGCTCATCTTGGAGAACGCGAAGTCGCCCGTTGTCAGCAGTGCCTCGTGATTGACGGTATTAAAGGTGTAGTCGGCTAGGCGCGCAAGTGGAGACTTGCTGTCGCTGCTGATGACGACTACAGTGGCGCCGCAATCGCGAGCTGCTTTTGCCATGCGATTCAGTCGGCGCGACTTACCCGAGTTCGAGATCAGCACGATAACGTCGCCGGGGCGCAACGTGAGCGCGAAACCAATCGAGGTCTCGCTGATGGTGCTTGCCATGCAGCGAAGGCCCAGCTGCGAAAACTTAAATGTCGCATCGAGCGCGACCGCGTTCGTATTGCCCACGGCGGCGAACTCAATAACGCCCGCATTCTTAAGCTCGTGCACAACTGCGGCCAACGTGTCGTGATCTATGCCGTCGATGGTCGCATTAAGCTCACTCACCTTGGCGGCGAGGATATTTTTAAGGCTCTGCTCCATGTTGTCGAGCGAAACCTCGTCGGTCAGGCCCTCGTTGCGCTGACTCTCTAAGTCGCGCGCCAACGAAAACTGAAAGCTGCGGAAGCTGCCAAAGCCCAGCTTGCGGCAAAAGCGCGAAACCGTCGCCTCGGACGTGGCAGCGGCTCGTGAGAGCTGGGCGGCCGTCAGGCGCGGCGCCTCGGACTGGTGCTCCAATATATAGTCGACAATGCGCTGCTCGGAATCGCTGTACCCTTTGTGCGTGCTAATAAGGGAGAGCGCGCTCTTGCTGCTATCGGTCATGGATGGCTCCTGGTTGGCATTGAAAATCGGACTCGTTTTTCAATGCCATAGTATACGGGCATTTTCAATTACAAGATACACCTTGCCGTTTCAAGTGTTGATGGTAAACTTTCACTTACCGTTTACGGTTATGAAAGAACCTTTCACCGGAGAATTGCACCTTGTCTCTTCTCATGCGGACGGTAGGTTGGTATCTTTCAAGTGTGGAAAAACGCGCATTGAAGCGCGTGTAGGGGAGCGCCTGCGGGCGCAAAACTTAAAAAGGAGGGACACATGGCTAAGTTTGACATCATCGCCGCCACCGGTTGCCCGACCGGCATTGCGCACACCTTCATGGCGAAGGAGGCGCTGGAGAAGGCAGCTGCCGAGCGAGGTCTGACCATTAAGGTCGAGACTCATGGCCAGGTCGGTGTCGAGAACGAGCTCACCAAGAGCGAGATCGCTGGCGCCAAGGCCGTCGTCGTCGCAGCCGATAAGGATGTCCAGGCTGAGCGTTTCGCCGGTAAGCCCATGGTTTCCGTTGGCGTTTCCAAGGCCCTGTCCGTCGAGGCCGCCGGAAAGCTGATCGACCGCGCGCTCGCCGCCAAGGGCGACGACACGGTTGCGGCTGCTGCCGATGTCGAGGACGAGGTCGAGGAGAAGGAGTCCATCGGTCACGTCATCTACAAGCACCTCATGAATGGCGTCAGCCACATGCTGGTCTTCGTCGTCGCCGGTGGTGTTCTGACCGCCGTCTCGTTCCTGTGGGGCATCACGTCCTTCGATTCGACGGCTTCCGACTACAACACCTTTGCCGCTATGCTCAAGATCATCGGCGGCATCGCCATGAACCTCATGGTTCCGGTGCTTTCCGCCTATATCGCCGAGTCCATCGGCAAGCGCCCGGCGCTCGTTCCCGGTTTCGTCGCCGGTATGATCGCCATCCAGGGTCTGCCCGTTAACGCCGATACCGGCATGATCGACGCCGGTGGCGCAGGTGTGGGCTTTGGCTTCCTGGGCGGCATCGTCGGCGGCTTCCTCGCTGGCTATGTCATCCTGCTGCTCGAGAAGGTCTTTGCCGGTCTGCCCAAGAACCTGGACGGCCTCAAGGCTATCTTCCTGTACCCGCTGTTCTCGACCGCCATCGTCGGTCTGGTCATGCTCGGCATCTCCGGCCCCATGGCTGCCATCAACACCGCCATGATGGACTTCCTCAAGGGCCTGTCCGCCTCTGGCGCCGTTGTCCTGGGTCTTGCCATCGGCTGCATGTGCGCCTTTGACATGGGTGGCCCGGTCAACAAGGCTGCTTACGTCACCGGTACCGCTATGCTCACCGAGGCCCTGGCCGCCGGTGTCGGCACCGACACTTACAACTTCGGCACCAACTTCATGGCTGCCGTCTCCGCCGCTTGCATCGTTCCGCCGCTGATCACCACCTTTGCCGTCGTTGTCGGCAAGAAGTACTTCAGCCAGGAGGATCACGACGCCGGTGTCGTCAACCTCATCCTTGGTTGCACCCACATCACCGAGGGCGCCATTCCGTTCATGACCAAGAACATCTGGCCCGTCATGCCCATCATGATGCTCGGTTCCTCCATCGCTTCGATCCTGACCATTATGTTCAACGTTCACGATCCGGCGCCCCACGGTGGCTTCCTGGTCCTGCCCGTTGTCGAGAACGGTCCGCTGTGGGTCCTCGCGATCCTCATCGGCGCTGTGGTCGGTGGCATCCTGTTTGTGGCCTTCAAGAAGTACGACTTCGAGAAGAACCAGAAGGCCGCTCCTGCAGCCAAGCCGGCTGAGGCCCCTAAGGTCGCTGCTGTCGAGGCCCCCAAGGCCGAGGCTGCCGACTTCGTGAAGGTCGAGAACGTCTTTATCGCCGAGGACTTCGCTTCTCGTGACGAGGCCCTGAGCTTTGTCTCCAACCAGGCCGTCAAGGCCGGTATCGCTGGCGATGCCGACGCCGTGATGAACGCCTTCCTGGCCCGCGAGGCCGAGGGCACCACAGGCATGATGGAGGGCTTCGCCATTCCGCATGCCAAGTCCGACGCCATCACCGAGGCCGCTGTCATCGTCGTCAAGGACGACTCTGGCGTGACCGGTTGGGACACCATGGACGGCGCTCCCGTCAACGTTGCCATCGCCCTGCTCATCCCGGGCGCTCAGGCTGGCACTACGCACCTCAAGATCCTGTCCAAGGTTGCCGAGGCGCTCATGGACGAGGACTTCCGTGCCACCGTCAAGGGTTCCACCGACGCCGCCGAGATCGCCAAGACGATCAACGCCCGCCTGGTCTAATCCCATTGACAGCGGTTTCAAACGTCCCCTGTAACAAAGGCGGAGACCCTCTCCAGGGCCTCCGCCTTTTTTCCTCCCCTCTCATAAGTTGCGGTGAAATAGGGACTGTTTAAGCGCTTCAACCCCACCTTCAGTCCCTATTT
>URMO01000045.1 GCA_900549085.1 uncultured Collinsella sp.
CCGGCTTGTGTTCTTGCAGCCCGTCAGGCGCAGCGCCGCCAGCGTCTGCGGACGGCGGACCACGTCCTCGACGGAGCCGATCTCCTCAACCTGCCCGTCGTGCATCACGCAGATGCGCTGGCACAGGCGGCACGCCTCGTCGATATCGTGACTCACGTAGAGCACGGTGCGGTTGCATACATCGAACAGGTCGAGCAAGTTCTGTTCGAGGGCGCTTTTAAGATAGGAATCGAGTGCGCTCATGGGCTCGTCGAACATAAAAATGCCCGGATGCGCCGCCACCATGCGGGCGAGCGCCACACGTTGCTGCTGACCGCCCGAGAGTCGCGCGGGATAACGGTCGGCGAAATCGGCCAGGCCAAAGATACCCAGGTAGCGCTCGGCCAGCCTTTTGCGCGCCGCGGCGTCACCCGCGTCCTTTACACCGGCGCATACGTTATCGGCCACCGTCATGTTGGGAAACAGCTGATAGCTTTGGAACAGCAGGGCGCATTTTCGCTCCTGGGGCGACAGGTTGATACCCGCCGCCGAGTCAAAAAAGGTCACGCCGTTGACGACGATCTTGCCCTCGTCGGGCGTCTCCACACCGGCAATGCAGCGCAGCGTACAGCTCTTACCACAACCCGAGGCACCCAGCAGCGCCACGCGCTCCTCGCCAGCCTCGAGCTGAATGTCAAGAGTAAAGCCGGGATAGCGCTTTTTGATATCCAGAACGAGCGACATGGCTTATCGACCTCCCTTTGCGGCCGTGTCATCGTGCATGAGCTCGGCCAGCGCCTCGCGATCGATACGCAAGGCATCGCCGCCCGCCGGGTCGAGCGAATCGCCCTGTCCGGCGAGTTCTTTGGCCTGTTTGCGCTTCGCACGGGAGAGACCACGCTCGCGATACTTTTGCGAATGCGCCGTGTACATGTTGATAAATAGGATGACCAGAAAGCTAAACGCAATTACGACCACGACCCAAAAGAGGGCCACCGACGTGTTGCCGCCCATCCACTCAAAGTAGATGGCGATGGGAATGGTCTGGGTGATGCCGGCGTAGTTGCCCGCAAAGAACAGGGTGCAGCCGAACTCGCCCATAGCACGCGCGAAGGCGAGCACCGTGCCGGCGGCGATGGAGGACCAGCCGAGCGGCATCATAAGCTTGGTGAAGATGCGACGCTCGGACCATCCCAGCGTGCGCGCCGCATCGAGCATCTGCGTGTCGAGGCTCTCAAAGGCTCCGAGCGCCGTGCGGTAGACGAGCGGGAACGACACCACCACGGCAGAGATCACCGCCGCCGGCCACGTAAAGACGATCGAGACGCCGTGCGCGATAAGCCACCGACCGACCCCGGTCGAGCGGCCAAACAGCATGAGGAGTAGAAAGCCACAGACCGTGGGCGGCAGTACCATAGGGATGGTAAAGACCGAGTCGAGCAGGCCCTTGATGCGACTCGAGGTACCCATAGTCTTCCACGCGGCGAACAGGCCCAGCGCAAAGGAGATCAGCAGGGCAAGGCCGCTCGTTTTAATGGAAACCCAAAGCGGTCGGTAGTCGATGCCGCCCAAAAAGGAGGCCAGAGAGGTCAAGGGGCCCTGCTCATCCCGCAACACGACAGACGATGCCTCTACCATTTGAGCGCTATCAAGCCAACGCGCGCCGCTCTTGGCATCACCCGAGGCTGATGCGATCACCACATAGCGGTCCCCATCCGCACCTCGTTCGTCAAAGCCATAGGTATACCCGCCGGCATCAAACGTTGTTTCCGCCGTAACATACCAAGGAAGATCCACGTCCCCCAGCTGCACACCTCCCATGCAGTTTGCGCTGTCGAGTTCACAGACGAGGGCTTTGAGACCCGATACGCACTCGTTGTCCTGCGGATCCAATCCAAACTTCTCGACCGCCTTGGGCGATATCCACACCACAACGCGATCGGCAGCAGGCGCCACCACAAGGTCCACGTCCTCGTCAACGGGAAACCGGTAGCCCTCAGGCTGGCCTTCCATGGCACGAGCGGTCCCCTTGGCCAACCGCTCAAAACCCTCGATCCCATAGGAAAGCCCATGAGCGGTCGCAGCAACCTGGGCCCCGTCCTCAGCATCCCCAGCCAACGCAAATCCCGGCACACAGCAAAGCGCGAAGGTCAAAGCACAGGCGACGAGCATGCGGAATCTATTAAGCACGAAAAGCTCCAAGAGAATACAAGGACGGAATAAAACGCAAAACGATGGAATTATCGCGCCAAGCCGCGCTACGCAGAAAGCTCAAAGCCGTACTTGGCCCAAATCTTCTGCGCCTTCTTGTTGGACAGGCAGAAGTCGATGAACGCCTTGGCCTCGTCGGCATGCTCGGAGCTCTCGGCAACGGCACCCGGATACACGATGGGTTTGTGCGAATCCTCGGGGCACACGAAGGCCTCCTCGATGCCATCGTAGCGGAAGATATCGGAGCTGTAGACAAAACCTGCCACGCAGTCGCCCGTAGAGACGTAAGACGCAGCAGTGCCGACCTTGTCGGCCAGTGCGACCTTGTCGGCGATCTCGGGCGCATACTCGCCGTCGTCGCCCTCGGTGCCAGTGTAGAGGCCCACGGAAGCCAGGGCCTGGTTGGCGTACGTGCCGGCGGGAACGGTCTTAGCGTCGCCAATGGCGATCTTACCGTCCAGATTCGCGACGTCGGCGATGGCCTCGACCATGGTGTCGGAGCCCTCGGCGCGAATGATCACAAGGTCGTTGACGAACATATCCTCACGCGTGTCGGCATCGACGAGCTCGGCGGCCTCAGCGTCGTCCATGGTGCCCTTGGAGGCCGTGATGAGCACGTCGACCGTGGCGCCGGCACGCATCTGCTCGACGAGGTCGCCGGAGGCCTTAAACTGCGTGTCGGCAAAGGTGGTGCCGGTCTGGTCGGTGTAGAGCTCCTGGACCTCGGGCAGAGCCTTCTCGAGCGAGTTGGCAGCAAAGACCTGCAGCTCGACAGCTTTCTTGGAAGACGCCTTAGCAGAACTGGCATCGGATCCGGCCGGCTCGGACGTCTTATTGCCCGAGCAGCCAGCAAGGCCAAAGCCGGCGGCGGCAGCAGAGAGCGAGACGAATCCGCGGCGTGAAACCATATCGAACATGTTCAACCCTTTCGAACGCTATGCCCGGGCACCCCGCCGCGGGCTTTAATCTGCAACCAGATTATACTTCTGCGAGAATAATGATAGTGAGAAATTATTCTCGCCAGAGAATATAGTTTCGAGTTGCCATACACCTTGGCGTCACTTCGGCGGAAAACAAAGGCGGAGCAGCCGTTCAGGTCGCCCCGCCGCAGGTAAACCGCTTAGTTGGTATGTCCGCCGCCCGCTGTCATCTGAGCCGCATGCTCAAGCTGGTCCGCTATGGCCTCCCAGCTTTCGCGGGCGGCCTTCGTAGAACCGGGAAAGTTCACGACAAGTGTATGACCTCGTTGCATGCACACGGCGCGCGAGAGCATGGCGCGGCGCGTCTTGGTCATCGAGCACGCGCGAATCGCCTCGGCAATACCCGGCACATCGCGGTCACAGACGGCACGCGTCGCCTCGGGTGTCACGTCGCGCATCGAAAGACCCGTGCCGCCGCAGGTGAGCACGACATTGGCGTGGCACTCATCGGCGGCTTCCGCAATGGCATCACCGATCTCGCTGACGTCGTCGCGTACGACCACGTGTGAGGAGACCGTCCAGCCCTGCGCCTCGATAAGCTCCTCGAGCGCGGCTCCGGCCTCATCCTGCGCAAGATCGCGCGTGTCCGAACACGTCACAATCGAAATCTTCAACTCCATAGCATTCCTCCTATAGCACCGCGCCCTCAGGCAGGTCGACGCGCACGACGTCCACGACATCGCCCGTCTTGAGCTCGCACGGTCCTTCGTCAATACGCAGCAGGCAGTTGGCCCGCTGCATCGTGCCGAGCAGCGCCGAATTCTGCGTTTTGGCCTCGGTCACCAACAGCTCACCGGTCTCGGGGTCGCGCAAAACCGTGGCGCGATCGAAGAAGCGGCGATGCTGTCGCTTTTTCACGCCGTGCGTGAGCGTCGCCTGCTGCACGGGACGCACGCCCTCGGCAAAACCGCGCATCTTGCGAATCGCCGGGCGGGCGAGCATCTCAAAGCCCACATACGCCGCGGCCGGATTGCCTGAAAGCCCCAGGTAGGGCTTACCACCAAGCAAGCCAAACGTGATGGCCTTGCCCGGACGCATCGAGATGCGGTCAAATAGCACCTCGCCCTCGCGCCGGACGAGCGCCGTCACGTAGTCGTAATCGCCCGCCGAGGCGCCACCGCTCGTAATGACAAAATCGCACTCCTGCACGGCGCGATGCACCAGCTCGGCAATCGCCTGCTCATCGTCGGGCGCGATGCCGTAGAACACGGGCTCGGCGCCGGCATCGAGTGCCTCGGCCATCAGCGCCGAGGAGTTGGAATCGCGAATCTGACCGCGCGCCGGTACCCTACTCGGTGCAACCAGTTCCGTACCCAGCGAGATAATGCCCACACGTGGGGCAGCGTGCACCTTCACGCTCGCGTATCCGGCGCTTGCCAGCAGACCCGCGCCCGCCGGAGCCACGACCTCGCCGACGTGCATCACAATATCGCCGGCATGGGCCTCCTCGGCGGCAGAGCGAACGTTCTCCCCTACCTTGGCAGGCGCCGAGAAGCGAACGTGCGAGCCCTCGTTGCCGTCACCGTCGAGCACTTCGACGATCTCGTATTTCACTACGGCATCGGCACCCTCGGGCACCGGCGCGCCTGTCATGATGCGGACCGTCTCGCCCGCGCCGATTGTGCCCTCAAACACATGGCCCGCGGCCTCATGTCCAATAACATCGAGCGTCACCGGCACCTCGCCAGACGCCTGCGCCAAGTCCGCCGAGCGCACGGCATATCCGTCCATAGCACTGTTGGCAAACGGCGAGATGTCGATATCGGCCACCGCATCCTCGGCCAAGGGAAGACCGGCGGCCTGCCACACGGGAATCTCGATGAGATCGGTCGGAGCAACGTGCGACAGAACAATCGACTGCGCGTCCACCAGCGGAATGAGTTTCTCTGCCATATGCACCTCTTAATGCCACGGCGCACAACAGGGGCGCCGATTCTTTATGCTTGTCTCAGTATAATCCCCCAACGCACGACCGCGACTCGGCCTGTACCCGCAAATACACCTGTCGGTTGCAGGCCGCGAAACAGAATGGAAACCAACCCACCGGCTCGTCGCGTTTATCGCGTTTTATAATGCTTGCGTTGCAACCTAAAAGAGGAACGTATGGCTCATAACGACAAACCCGAAAGCGCAAACGAAGCGCAGGATCATTCCCAGCCGCTCGACGACGGCGGCTTTTTCTCCCTTAGCGACGTCATCATGGCCGGCAGGCATCAGCTCACCCGTTCCGAGCAGCTCTTGGCAGCCGACACGCGCCGCAACGCCCGCAACCTACTCGCGAGCGCTAAGTTGCTCGTACTCGTCACCATCGTCTCGCTCGCCATGGGCGTTGCCGCTTGGGCGTTTTTGGCCTCGCTGAATATCGCGACCGACTATCGCGAGCACCATGCATGGATTTACACGCTGCTTCCCGTTGTGGGCGTTGCCACCGCATGGGTGTACAAAAACCACGGTCTTGCCGCCAAACGCGGTAACAACCTGGTCATCGACTCCGCTCTGGGCACACGCCTCATCCATATGCGCATGGCCGTCCTCACCTTCGTCTGCTCCACGCTCACGCACCTAACGGGCGGATCGGCCGGTCGCGAGGGAGCTGCGGTTCAGATTGGCGGCACCATCGCCAGCAACATCTCGAGCCTCGCCCACCTCAAAAAGCATGATCACCACGACCTCATGCTCGCCGGCATCTCGTCGGCCTTTGGCGCCGTATTCGGCTCGCCCCTTGCCGGAGCTTTCTTTGGCATGGAGATGTGCTTTATCGGCAAGATCGACTACACCGCAGGCATCTACTGCCTGGTCGCTTCGTTTACCGGCTACTTTACATCGCTTGCCTTGGGAACCGAGTACGAGACGAATGTTATCGCCAGCGTTCCCGCCATGACGCCCAAGACAGTCGTCATCGTTGTTATCAGCGCCATCATCTTCGGTCTGACGGCACGCCTCTTTGCCTGGTCGGTTCGAACCGTCAAGAGCCTGTACGGTCGCTTTATCACCAACTACCTTGCTCGCGCACTCGTGGGCGCGCTCGTGGTTTTGGCCGCCTATGCCCTCCTCGACGCCTGGGACTACGCCGGCCTTTCCACGTGGCTTTCCGGCGCTGGATTTGCCGGCAACACCACCCTGGCGGACGCAGCCATCAAGTTGGTCGTCACAGCGCTCACCCTGGGCGCCGGCTTCCAAGGCGGCGAGGTCACGCCCCTGTTTGGTATCGGTGCGGCGCTCGGCGGCTGGATAGGTTGCCTCGTCGGAATCGATCCCAGCTTTCTGGCAGCGCTGGGCATGCTCGGCGTGTTCTGCGCCGGCCTTAACGTGCCCATCACCACCTGCATGATGGCCATCGACCTGTTCCACGGCACGGCCGCCGGGTTCTTTGTCATCGTGGCCTTTATCAGCTACCTAACCGCCGGACACCGCGGCGTGTACCCCGCCCAGCGCATCATCTCGCCCAAGCGCCGTTCGCTTATTGTGGATGAGGGCGGTACGGTAGCGGATGCTATCGAGCGCCACAACGACCTGATAGAGTAGACGTTAGTATTCGCCGTGCAGCCACAATCGGGGGCAATTCGACCTGAGCGCGACCGCACCGTCACGTCATACGCCGGGAGTCGTTCCATGCACGCAACTGATTTTGGTCGCACGCTCATCATCGCCAACCCAGCCGCCCAGTCGGGTGCGGCGCGCGAAGTTGCCGAGCGCCTGCAGCGCTTTTTGGACATGACCGCGCGCGCATCCCAGTTTGACTTGGTGCTGACCGAGCGCATGGGGCATGCCAAGGAGCTTGCCGCACAGGCTCAGGGCTATCGCACCGTTATCGCCCTTGGCGGCGACGGCGTGATCCACGAGGTTGCCAATGGACTCATGAAGCAGGATGAGGCGGTCCGTCCCGCCCTTGCCGTCCTGCCCGTAGGTTCCGGCAACGATTTTGCCCAAACGCTCGGCATCGATGATTTCTCCGGCAAGGATTTTGGCGCGCTGCTCACCTGCGAGCTGCAGCGTCAGGACATCGGGCGCATTCGCTCGTGGAGCCCTGCGAGCGGCAGCGGCGAGGCTGCCGTTGAGTACTACGACCAGACGCTTTCGGTCGGCATCGATGCCGCCATCGGCCTTGGCACCACCGAGCTGCGCAAAAAGACCGGTTTGACGGGCGCGCCGCTCTACACCCTCTCGGGACTTGAGCAGTTTGGCCTGCGCTATCGCAACTACCCCATGGCAGTCAGCTTTGACGGGGCGCCCGCCGAGCGCGTGAGGGCAATCATCATGGCGATTCAGCTGGGACCTACCTATGGCTCGGGCTATCGCATCTGTCCCGACGCCGACCCCTGCGACGGCATACTCGACGTCTGCTACGCCTGCGGCCCCGTCCCTCGCGCGGTCGCGCTTCCCGTGTTCCTTTCGGCCAAGGACGGCCACCATACCAAGTTGCCACCGGTTCGCATGCGCCGATGCCGCCATGCCGAGCTTACCTTTGAGGAGCCCGACTACCCCATCCAGGCCGACGGCGAGCCCGTTGTCGCCTCGCGCATCGAGGTCGACATCCTCGACGGCGCCCTCCACGTCTGGCACCCCACCCGCTAACCCAACCTAAGTTGCGGTGAAATAGGGACTGTTTATGCAGCTAAAGCCGCAAAACAGTCCCTATTTCACCGCAACTTATTGAGAAGATCATTCCTCCCTGCCCGGTTTGCGTCGGTTGGCCTTTTTAATGGCGTTGAAGTGTTTGTCGTTGAGCCTGCGCTGGCGAGAGCGCTGAGGCACCTTGGTCTTTACGCGTCGGCGCGGTGGACGCCCGCGACGCCCCAGCTCGGCGCGCAGCTTACGCAGGCAGCTGCTACGATTTTGGAACTGGCTGCGGCTCTCGCGCGCCGTCACGGTAATCCCCGAAGGGATATGTTTCATGCGCACCGCTGAATCCGTCGTGTTCACGCCCTGTCCACCCGGACCCGTCGCGCGAAACACCTGCACCTCGCAATCGCGCGCCAACTCTTCGGCCGACATCTCGGCATAGCGCGCATACTCGCGCCAGCCCATCTTGTTCTCATCCATATCAACACCTCCCCTCATACAAAAAATGTGACAAAGGGACGGTCCCTTTGTCACATCGCATACCAATCGCTTGTGTTGCGCGCTTAGGCGAAGGTGATCTCGCCGGTCTCGCAGTCCATATCGGCGATGCGGGCCAAGCTCTCGACGCGGAAGCCGCGCTCGCGGAGCTTATCGCCGCCGCCCTGGAAGCCCTTCTCCACTGCAATGCCAATACCGGACACCTCGGCACCCGCAGCCTCGCAGATCTTGATGAGACCCTCGAGCGCGCAGCCGTTGGCCAGGAAGTCGTCGATAATCAGGACCTTGTCGCCCTCGGACAGGAAGCGCTTGCCGACGATGACCGGGTACTCCTTCTGCTTGGTAAAGGAGTAGATGGTCGTGGCATACTGCTCGCCGTCAAGGTTGATAGACTGCGCCTTCTTGGCAAAGACCACCGGCACGCCGCCAAAATGCTGAGCCGCGATGCAAGCCATGCCAATGCCCGAAGCCTCGATCGTCAGGATCTTGTTGATCTCGACACCCTCGAACAGACGGGCCCACTCGGCACCCATGTGGTCGAACAGCTCAACGTCGCACTGGTGGTTGAGGAAGGCGTCAACCTTAAGGACGTTACCGGCCTTTACGATGCCGTCATGGCGAATACGATCCTCAAGCTCCTGCATGGCGCAACCCCTTCTCGCGGCAACGATACCGCGCGATTAATAAACGTTGTTCGATAGTCTACCACGGACCGACCCCCGCCCGTCCCACAAGCCGCATCGCACCATAAAGCCGCAAGACCAGTAGATGGGCCGATTCGTGGCAAGCCTGCCTCCACAAGCTAATGGCGGGCGCGCACCCTCACCAAACGCACCATGGCAAGCGCAAAGCCCACGGCGGCCACAGCCATGAGCACGTAGAACACCGAACGGAAACCAAACAGGAACACATCCGGACGGCCTGCAACAAAACTGGTCACGGCCTCGCCCATCGCCACGCTCATCTGCCCATACAGGATATGCGACGCCGCCGTAATGCCCACCGCCATACCCGCATAGCGCGCTAGACTACCCAAGCTGCCTGCAAAACCGAGCGCCTCGCGCGGGGCCGAACCCATATACAGCGAGTTGTTGGGGCTCTGGAAAATCGACGTGCCGCACGACATAAACGCGGCACAGCACACGATCACAGGGATAGAAGAGTGCTCGTCGAGCGTGCTTACCGCAAAGAGACCGCACACGTACACGCCCAGGCCGACCGCCGTGGGGCCCTCGCAGCCAACACGGTCCGAAACCGTTCCCGAAAGCGGGCCGATAAAGGCATTCACCATTGGCAGTGCCAAAAAGAGCAGTCCGGAAATATCGGAGCTAAAGCCATGGGCGTCCTGAAAATAGAACGGCAGAATAAACTCGGATGCGCCAATGCCAACGAACACGATGAGCATGCAGGCAAGGTTGATGGTAAAGGCCGAATTTGCAAAGCAGCGACGAGCAGCCTCGATCAGGGACATGGGACGCTCGCCGGCCTCCGGCTTAACATGCGGCAGCGTATAGAGCCCCACGATAAACGAGATGACGCCAATGGGCAGGTTGATGAGGAAGATACTCTCCCAGGGAAAGCTTGCCACCAGCATGCCACCGAGCACGGGGCCACACATCATGCCGAGGGCCACGAAGGTCGCGAGAATACCCATAGCACGACCGCGTTCGCGCGCCGGAAACGACTCGGTGATGATACCCATGTTGTTGGCCATGGCCGCCGCGCAACCGACGCCCTGAACAATACGTGCCAGAATAAGAACCTCGAGCGAGGCCGAAAGGCCACAAAGCAGTGAGCCAACCGTAAAGACGATGACGCCCAGCTGGAACACATTCACCTTGCCGCGCACGTCGCCCAGGCGGCCAAACGGCAGCATAGCCACGCATGTCGCAAGCAGGTACACCGAACTCACCAGCTGAATGCGATCGAGGCCCACGCCCAGTTCCTTTTGCATCACGGGCAACGCCACGGTCACGACGGTCGAATCCAGGCACACCATAAACGTCATGATGAGCACGGTAAACAGAATCGCCCACTTGTTCTTGCCATGGGTGTCGCCCTCAAGGGCAATGTGCTCGCGGCGCAGCTGCTCTGCGGTTTTCTCCATATCCATCCTTTCGAGTGGCGCAACGCAAAAACGGGACCCCGATCGCCTGCAAACAGTCGCGATTGGGGTCCCGCCTACGGAATCGGAACGAAAGGTCGTCGAAGCTTTCTGCCAGCATCGGCGCCTCGTGCGAACGCTAGCCTAGCACTGCTCGAGCGCCTGCTCAAGGTCGGCAATCAGATCGGCCGTGTCCTCGAGACCGCACGACAGGCGTACCATGTCGGCAGAGATGCCACAGGCGATGAGCTCCTCATCGTTCATTTGGCGATGGGTGGCGTTTGCCGGATGCAAGCAGCAGGTGCGGGCGTCGGCCACGTGCGTGGCGATCTGGGCGAGCTTAAGGCTCTTCATAAAGGTCTCGGCCGCCGCGCGACCACCGTTAAAGCCAAAGCTCACGACGCCGCAAGTACCGTTGGGCATGTACTTCTGAGCGATGTCATAGTACTTGTCGCCCTCCAGGCCCGGATAGCTCACGAAGCGTACCTTGGGGTGGCTCTGCAGGAACTTGGCGACCGCCAGACCATTCTCACAATGGCGCGGCATGCGCACGTGCAGGCTCTCGAGCGAGCTGTTCAGGAAGAACGCCGCCTGCGGGTTCTGCATGGGGCCGAGGTCGCGCATAAGCTGCGCAGTGGCCTTGGTAATAAAGGCGCCCTCGCGACCGAACTTCTCGGCATAGGTCACGCCGTGGTAGCTCTCGTCGGGCGTGGTGAGACCCGGGAACTTGTCCGCATGGGCCATCCAGTCAAACTGGCCGTGGTCGACGATCACGCCACCCAGGTAGGCCGCATGGCCATCCATGTACTTAGTGGTGGAGTGCGTGACGATGTCGGCGCCCCACTCAAAGGGACGGCACATCACGGGCGTCGGGAAGGTGTTGTCGACCATCAGCGGTACGCCGTGGTCGTGCGCGGCCTTGGCAAAGCGCTCAATATCGAGCACGGCAAGGGCGGGGTTAGCAATCGTCTCGCCAAAGACAAGCTTGGTGTTGGGCTGGAAGGCTGCCTCGAGCTCCTCGTCGGTGCAGTCGGGGGCAACGAACGTGCAGGTCAAGCCCATACGACCCATGGTGTGAGCCAACAGGTTGTAGGTACCGCCGTAGATGGCGGAGCTCGCGACCACGTGATCGCCGGCGCCGGCAACGTTAAAGATCGCGAGGAAGTTCGCGGCCATGCCCGAGCTCGTGAGCATCGCTGCGGTGCCGCCCTCCATCTCGCAGATCTTGGCGGCAACCAAATCGCACGTGGGATTCTGCAGACGGCTGTAGAAATAGCCCGACTCCTCCAGGTCAAACAGCTTGCCCATGTGCTCGGACGTGTCGTACTTCCACGTGGTGGACTGGTAGATGGGCACCTGGCGCGGCTCCGCATCTCCCGGGTGATACCCGCCCTGAACACATGTCGTACCGATGGTCTGCTCGCTCATATCCAACTCCCTTACTTGGGTTTTGTTTTTATTCGGTTCACGATACCGCTACCCTGCACCCCTCTCAACCCATCCCCAAGGTAGGTTATTGGACAAATTGATCAGGGGTATTTATCTCAAGCCTTGGGCATTTGCTCGATAGATAAAAATGAGGCATCCATGAAGCTCTCGATGATTACACGCACCGTCATGGGTACCATAGGCGGGTACACCGTGACTAAGGAGACAACGATGAAGCAAATCGATACGGCCCAGCTCGACATCACCGCCTGTCAGGCTCAGGCTGCCGAATACCATGCCCGTGGCTTCAACTGCGCCCAGGCCGTCGCCTGCACGCTCGCACCTGCCGTCGGACTCGACCCCCAGGTCGCCTTTACCCTCACCGAGGGCTTTGGCGCCGGCATGGGCGGCATGACCGAAACCTGCGGCGCCATCTCGGGCGCCGTGGCCATCATGGGTTTTGTAATGAGCGACGGCATGGAAAACCCCAAGACCAAGGGCCAGACCTACAAGCTGTCGCGCGAAATCGCCAAGCGTTTTAAAACGAAGAACACAACGACCGTCTGCGGCACGCTCAAGGGCGTCGGATCGGATAAGGGTCCGCTCCGCAGCTGCCCTGGTTGCATCGACGATGCCGTCGAGATCGCCTGCGATGTGCTAAAGCAGCTCGCCGAGTAAACGGCAGCAACAGAAAACGACGGCCGGCGCGCTTGGGATCCATCCAAAAGCACGCCGGCCGTCGCCATTAGAACTCGGCAAATTCGGGAGCGCCGACCTCGATCTCCTCGCGCCCCGCCATAAGCTCGCGCATCTTGGCGCAAAATAGCTCCTGCTCCCCCGCCTTAAACACCAAGTGAAGTGTCACGGCATCCGCGTAATCGGTATCCAAAACCTTGGCACCCAAATCCTGCGCCAAACGAAGCACCTGCTCATACTGCGGATAGGCCACATGCACGTCAACCGGCACGACGCTTGTCATCTCAACGATCTGCCCGGCCTCCTGAGCCGCAGCCACCGCCGCCTGCGTCGCCGCGGTATAGGCGCGCACCAAGCCGCCAGGCCCCAATAGTGTGCCGCCAAAATAGCGCGTCACCACACAGCAAACATTTTTGAGCTCTGCGCCGCGCAACACCTCGAGCGTCGGCATACCGCTCGTGCGGCTCGGCTCACCGTCATCGCTCTGGCGCTCGCGTCCATCGACCAAAATCCACGCGGGAACATTGTGCCGAGCGTCGTAATGACGCTTGCGAACCATCTCGATAAAGGCATTCGCCTCATCCTCGGACTCAATATGGACAAGCTGGGCAATAAACCGGCTCTTGCGGTCCACAAACTCGCCCGAAGCCTCAATATTCGACTGCAGAGTAAAATAGCTGTCCAACAAAGCCCCTCAACAACAAGCAAAGCAACAAACAGCCTCAATAATACGGCAAAGGCCGTACCGATAACCTCGGTAAATAGAACGGAAACGCCAATGATACCGTCACCAACAGCGAGAACCCGTCAGCGCGAGCAAGGTGCCTTGAAAGACAAGGGCATTGACCTTATGGTCATGCCCGAAGGCTTGAAAGGCAGATTGCCGCGCTGACGGGTTCGCAGCGTCAACATAGTTGCCAAGTGGGCCTATAAGCCGGGTTCTGTCGTGAACGGTCATTTATCTTGTCTGCACGTTACCGTGCAGCTCCACGCACGCTACCCGAACGCGGACCGGGCCGGCCCATAGCGTTCCTATTCGCGCTTGCTCCGGATGGGGTTTGCCAAGCCGCCGTGTTGCCACGACGCTGGTGGTCTCTTACACCACCGTTTCAGCTTTTCCCTTTACGCCTTACGGCGCAGGTGGGAGTCTTCTTTTCTGCGGCGCTTTCCGTCGGATCACTCCGCCCGGCCGTTAGCCGGCATCCCGCCCTCTGGAGCCCGGACTTTCCTCACGCGTACTGCAAGCAGCACATCGCGCGACCGTCTGGCCCACTCAGCAGTGCAAGAGTGTAACACACCGTTGCCGCAGGCAATGGCACAACGCAAACGCTCGACACGATAAACCAAGAACCGCCATGCGTTACAATGGTCCTGTCGATGGGCAACGTCGTCAGTCGAGACGCGACCGCGCTCCGCACCCCTCCGTCTACTCGGTGTGTTCCCGCCTCCTCCCCGAGGCGGGATGTCGGCATTTTTCATGCACCGACAACCCAATAGCAAACAGACAACCCGGGCAGCATTGCGCACGGATAGCATCGCGCGCCTCAGCAGCAAATGCAAAAAGGGACCCGTCCATTGCGGACGGATCCCTTAAAACAAGTGATCGTCAAACCGATTTACTCGGCGTCGGTCTCCTCGTCCTTCTTCTCGGAAGGAAGCGGGGTAACCTCGATCTCGACGCCCAGAGTCTCAGCAGCAGACTTCATGGACAGGGAGATACGACGACGGTCGAGGTCGATCTCCATGACCTTGACCTGAACCTTGTCGCCCACGTGGGTGACCTGAGAAGGCTGGTCGACGTGCTTGTTGGCCATCTCGGAGATGTGCACCAGGCCCTCGATGCCCTCGCCCAGGTCGACGAAAGCGCCGAACGGGACAAGCTTGGTCACAGTGCCCTCGACGATAGCGCCGACGGGGTACTTCTTGACCAGTGCGCGCCACGGATCCTCGGTGGTCTGCTTGAGACCCAGGGAGATGCGCTCGCGGTTGAGATCGACGTCGAGAACCTCGACCTCGACCTCCTGGCCGACCTTGACAACCTCGGAAGGATGGTTGACGTGGTTCCAGGAGAGCTCGGAGATGTGGATGAGGCCGTCGATGCCGCCGAGGTCGACGAAGGCGCCGAAGTCGACGATGGAGGAAACGGTGCCCTGGAGACGCATGCCAGACTTGAGCTTGGACAGGATCTCGGAGCGCTCGGCCTTACGGGACTCCTCGAGCACGACGCGACGGGAGAGGACGACGTTGTTGCGGTTGCGGTCCATCTCGATAACGCGGGCCTCGATGCGGGTGCCCATGTAGGAGGTGAGGTCCTTGACGCGACGGAGGTCGACGAGGGAAGCGGGCAGGAAGCCACGCAGGCCGATGTCGAGGATCAGGCCGCCCTTGACAACCTCGATAACCTCGCCCTCGACGTTCTCGCCGGAGTTGAACTTCTCCTCGATGCGGTTCCAAGCACGCTCGTACTCGGCACGCTTCTTGGACAGGACCAGACGACCGTCCTTGTCCTCCTTCTGGAGAACCAGAGCCTCGATGGGATCACCGAGTGCAACGATGTCTGCAGGGTTAGCGTCCTTGCGGATGGACAGCTCGCGGACCGGGATAACGCCCTCGGACTTGAATCCGATGTCAACGAGCACCTCGTCATGCTCGATCTTAACGACAGTGCCGTTAACAAGATCGCCCTCATCAAAGTCGGTAATCGTACCGTCGATGAGGTTGTTCATCTCCTCCTCGTTGACATCGTCAAGAGAGAAAATGGACGAGTTCTGAATCTCACTCAAAGGTGGACCCCTTTCGAACTACGGGGCCCCGATTGCTAGGACCTACAGAAGGGTGCGACAAGCACACAACGTTTAGGAACACTCGGGAGCCGACAGATACTAATGTGACGCTTATGCAATCACGTTCGTATAGGTTACGGGGAAATCATTTCGATTTCAAGCGTGAACTGCGATTTTTTACTCGTATGGAGACTTTTTCGCAATCTTGTGGACGACCGTCTCCATAAATTGACGATAGGCAGTTAGGCATACGGCTTTGGGGTAAAGTATCCGGAGCAACGATTCTGGAACGATTTATCGAGAAAGGTGCCCGCGTGCTCAAAGCAGTCGTTTTCGATATGGACGAGACGCTTCTTAGCATCAACCTCAACGCGTTCATCCTTCGCTATTTTAAGGATGTCTCGTCGATGCTCGCGGATATCGGACGACGCAGCCGCGGTGGCACGATGGCGCGCCTCGGCACCATCCTGGTCGACCTCAACGCCAACCGCCGAAGCGGCACGGACAACCGCACCAATCTTGAGTTTTACCGCACCGAGGTCGAGCGTAGGTGCGGCATCTGCCTCTCCGATCCCCTCATCTATGAGGCGTTTACCTACTACGACCGCGAAGTGCTTCCGCACAAGAATGACGATGTCATCAACGCCCACGCCATGCCGGGCGCACACGCCGCTCTCCAGGCCGTACAGGATGCAGGGCTGCGCTGCGCGCTCTTTACCAACCCCAGCTTTCCGCAGGGGGCCATCGAGTGCCGCATGGGCTGGGGCGACCTGGCCGACGCCCCCTTTGAGCTCGTGACGCACATGGGAAACACCACCCGCTGCAAGCCCGATGCCACCTATTATCTTGAACAGCTTCAGGTGATGGGGCTCGAGCCGCACGAGGTCCTTATGGTGGGCAACGATCCCAAGCGCGACTTCCCCAGCCCCGCCTGCGGCATTCAAACTGCCTATGTTGGCCAGGGAAAACCCAGCCGAGCCACCTGGTGCGGAACCATGGAAGACTTCGCCCGCGACTTTAACGCCGTAGTCGAAGCCTTCTACGAACATCAAGTAGCCGACGAACTGTCATAGGACCCCTCCCACCAAACAAAATAGCGCCGCAGGTTGAGAAAAATGTGACAAATAGACCGTCCCTTGT